>JANQIT010000109.1 GCA_028282025.1 Hwanghaeella sp.
GATATCCCGGAGCTGGCCCAGGCCGCGCAAAGCCAGGGCCGGCAACTGTTCGATGTGCGCCATCCGACCCGCGAGTTCGAGGTGGGCAAGGGCAGCAAACGCCCGGGTAAACGCCTGCTGACCGTGGGAACGGACTGTTCCGTCGGCAAGATGTTCACCTCGCTCGCCGTGGAAAAGGAAATGGCCGCGCGCGGCATGAAGTCGACCTTCCGGGCGACCGGACAAACGGGTATTTTCATCAGCGGCGACGGCGTGTCGGTCGACGCCGTTGTCGCCGATTTCATCTCCGGCGCCACCGAGTGGCTGTGCCCGGACAACGATGACGACCACTGGGATGTCGTCGAAGGACAGGGCAGCCTTCTGCACGCCTCGTTCGCCGGCGTCAGCATGGGGTTGCTGCACGGATCGCAGGCCGATGCGCTGGTCATGTGCCACGAGCCGACCCGGAACCACATGCGGGGCCTGCCGGACTTCAAGCTTCCTGAGATCAACCGTTGCATTGCCTTGAATGAGCAATGCGGACAGCTGACGAACCCGGATTGCCGTGTTATCGGCGTCTCCGTGAACACGGTTGCGCTGGGCGAGGATGAAGCCCACGCGGTGCTCGAAGAGGTTTCAAAGGAAACCGGCCTGCCGGCCACCGACGCCTATCGGTTCGGGGCGGGCGCGCTGGTGGATCAGCTATAACGGCATGGTCGATCTTTCCGCCGTTCACGAAGAATGGCCGCTCGCTGCGGCCTTTTCGATCTCCCGCGGGACGAAGACCGCCAGCCATGTTGTCGTCGTAACCCTGCGCGACGGTGACGCCGTGGGCCATGGCGAGTGCGTTCCCTATCCGCATTACGGCGAGACTGTTGAGAGCGTCCTGGCGCAGATAGAAAGCCTCCGGGGTGCGCTTGAGGGCGGGTTGGATAATGCCGGACTGCAAACCAGTCTGGCGCCCGGGGCGGCGCGCAACGCGCTGGATTGCGCCTTGTGGGATCTGGCCGCCAAGAAAGCCGGGAAGCCGGTGTGGTCGCTGTTGGATCTTCCACCGCCGGAACCGATCACGACGGTCTATACCATCGGTCTGGACACGCCGGAGAAGATGGGCGCGGTTGCGCGGGAAAACGCGGAACGCCCGATCATGAAACTGAAACTGACCGGCGATGGCGACCTGGAGCGGGTGGCGGCGATCCGTGAGAACGCCCCGCGTACGAAGTTCGTCGTGGACGCCAACGAGGGGTGGTCCCCGGATATGGTGGAGCCCTTCTCCAAGGAATTGGCGGCGCTTGGCGTTACCATGATCGAACAGCCCCTGCCGGCGGGTCAGGATGCGGTTCTGGCGGAGCTGGAGCACCCGGTTCCGATCTGCGCCGACGAGTCGTCGCATACGCGCAAGGAACTGGCCGATCTGGTCGGCCGGTACGACATGGTTAATATCAAGCTGGACAAGACCGGCGGGCTGACCGAGGCGCTGCTGATGAAACAGGCGGCTCAAGAGGCCGGCATGGGCATCATGGTCGGGTGCATGGTGGGAACGTCGCTGTCGATGGCGCCGGCGCTGCTGGTCGCCCAGGGGGCGGAGGTTGTCGATCAGGACGGTCCCTTGCTGCTGGCCCGCGACCGGCAGCACGGTCTGACCTATTCGGGCAGCGTTATTTCACCCGCGGCGTCTGAACTCTGGGGATAGGCGATGGCGCCGGAGGCGCTGCGGCGCGACCAGGACGAACCCGTCGGGTTGGCGATATACGACACGGTGCGCTGGGCCATCGTCTTCGTGTTCCAGCATTTCGGGTCGTTGCTGAAAGTGTCCGCCACGCCCTTCCTGCTGTCCTTTCTGCTGACGGTGGCGGAAAACGCACTGACCGTTGCAGTACCGGCTTTGCATGGGCCTGTGTTGGTGCTGGTCTTTCAATTCCTGTTGACGGCGGTGCTGGTGCCTCAGGCGACCGCCTGGCACCGCTATACGCTGTTGGACGGTCAGCGGCTTCGCTGGTTCCAATGCGTCGTCGGATGCCGGGAACTGCGCTTTTGCGGCTACGCCTTTCTGGGATATGCGGGACTGCTTCTCTCCGGCTATGCGGGGGCCAGTCTGTACCGGACCTTTGCTGAATTCGCGGTGGCGACCCAGCTTCTGCTTGCGGTTCTGGGGATCTGGTTTCTGGCGCGCTTTGCGGCGGTTCTGCCGGCGGCCGCAATCGGGGTCCGGCTGTCGCTGCGCCAGGCTTACGCCGCGACCCGGGGCGGTGCGTCGAAAATCATGGGTATTTATGTCGTGACGGCCCTGATGATGACGACCTTCGGGATGGGATTCGACGCCTTGGGCAGTATCGCCGCCTCGTTCTTCAGCACCGTCACGCCCTGGACGACCATCGTTGCGGAAACCGCCCCGCGGGCCTTCTTCAATCTTCTGTCGGTGGGCGTCTCGATCACCTTGTTATCGGTGATTTTCAAGCAGATCTGGGCTCCGGCGGGGTCGCCTGACGCGGCCTGATGCGCCGTCCGGTAGCGGCCTATTGCTGGGGCGCGTCGGCGGCGGGCGGGTAGAAAACCCGGGCGCGGGCGTGAAACTCAGCCTGTTGCTGCGACCGGTAACTTTGCGGCGGCCACTGCGCCAGTTTCAGATAGTTGCCGGCCCGGGACGCGGTTTGCGGCGGTGCGTCTTCTGCCTGGGTGGGCGGCTGGTTTGACGCCGCCTGCGCCGTCTGGGATTGGCGGGGGATGGGTGGCGCTGCGGCGGCCGCTTCCGCCGCAGCAGCGCGGGCGGAGCGGGCGTGCTGTTCCGACGTCATGGGCGCACCCGTGCGTTTCAACGCGATCAGTTCGCTGCGGACCTTGGTGCGGTAGCGGTTATGGAGGCGCGGCGTTGCCGAGTGATAGTGTTTTACCGCTGCGTCCCAATTGCCGTGCCGGCCGTGCAGGTCCTGCAAAAAGCGCGCTGCATAGGCAACATTGACCACCGGGTCGAATGCTTCTTCCAGCGATTGAAAGGCCAGACCGTGATAGCGCAGGTTAACCTGCATACAGCCCACATCGATGTTGAAGACGCCCTGGCGCAGCAAATCGCGCACCTCCGCCACCGCATCGGCCCGGTTCCGGAAGTAGCGCCCCCTGCCTTGGGCCATGACGGTCCAGGGCCAGGGCACCCGGGATTTCCCGGCGCCCGGCGATATGCCGCTTTCCACAAGGGCGATGGCGTGCAGCAAGTGCTGGGGTATCTCGGTCAGCGACTCGGCGGCTGAAATCGCCTGCCCGCAGGCGATGCTGCTCAGCGGGTCCGGCGCACTTTGCGTCTTGCCGGGGGCGGCGTGAAACAGGACGAAGGCCAATCCCAAAGCCACCGCCCGAAGGGGCTTTATTCCAGGCATTACGGTACTCTCTCAATCTCTCGACGGGAAACGAAGCAAGCGCCGTGCCAGGGCGTGTGCTTCCGCCGATACATGCCTGTACGGTCCGTCCAAAAACAGTGTGCTTTGGGCTTGTCAGTCCCCAAACGGAATGCTACATCGCGCGCCCTGACCGGACGTTGGGCCGGGAAACAGGGCGCGTAGCTCAGCGGGAGAGCACTTCGTTGACATCGAAGGGGTCACTGGTTCAATCCCAGTCGTGCCCACCATGAAACCCCCTTGGGAAACCAAGGGGGTTTCTTTTTTCTGTCCTTTCTTGATGCAGGGGCCGCAGACGCGGCAGGATGGCGGCTCGCCCTCCGTCCGCGGAACGACGTCAGGAAAGGAACAGGCCATGCAGCGGAACCCGATCAGCGCGACGGTCGATTTCGACGCGGATGGCGTTCAGCACGGTTTCCTGAAGCTGCCGCATTCGCACGATGCATCGGCCTGGGGATCGCTGATGATTCCGGTCACTGTCGCCAGGAACGGCGACGGTCCGACGGCTCTCTTTACCGGCGGGAATCACGGCGACGAGTATGAGGGACCTGTGGCGCTGTTCGATCTTGCCGCGACCGTTCGCGCAGAGGATTTGAGCGGAAGGGTCATCATCGTGCCCGCCATGAACCTGCCGGCCTTTCAGGCCGGAAAACGGACCTCTCCGGTCGACGGCGGGAACATGAACCGGGTTTTCCCCGGTAACCCCGTGGGGACGGTTACTGAGAAAATCGCGGATTATTTTCAACGGACCCTGCTGCCGCTTGCCGACTACGTGGTCGATATTCATTCCGGCGGCAAGACGCTCGACTTCGTGCCGTTCTGCGCCGCGCACGTTCTGGCGGACAAGGCGCAGCAGCAGCGGTGCGTCGAGGCGATGGCGGCATTCAACGCCCCCTATTCGATCATGCTGCTGGAGGTCGATGCGACCGGCATGTACGACACCGCGGCG
Source organism: Hwanghaeella sp. (assembly GCA_028282025.1). GTDB lineage: Bacteria > Pseudomonadota > Alphaproteobacteria > UBA8366 > Aestuariispiraceae > Hwanghaeella. The sequence continues at coordinate 4,318 of JANQIT010000109.1, forward strand.
GAGGAGATGGGCAAGGTCTTCATCTCAACCGAGCTTGGCGGAGGTGGAACCGCGCGGGCATCGACGGTGGCCATTGCGAAAAGAGGCGTCCGCAATCTGCTGCGCCACGCCGGTATTCTGGAGGGTGCGCCTGAAATCGGCGAAACGGTAAATCTGGATATGCCGGACGGCCGGTGTTTCATCTCCTCGGAGCATGCGGGGCTGCTTGAACCCTGCGTCGATCTTGGGGCTGAGGTCTCGGAGGGCGATCTTGTGTGCAAGATACACGACCCGGCGCGAACGGGTGTCGCACCCGTCATATACAAAAGCCCGATAGACGGGGTCCTGACGGCCCGGCACTTTCCAGGTCTGATCGGGATGGGCGATATAGTGGCCGTCGTGGCGGTTCGGGTTTGACCGCTTCAGGCCCGCTTGGCCTGACGCTCCGTCCCTTCTTCCGAATCCTGCAGCCAGACGCGAATCGTCTCGAACTTGTTCGCCAGATGGTCCTTGAGGATCCGCGCCAGGGCCTCGCCGTCGCGCGCTTCGAGGGCCGCCAGGATCTCCCGGTGTTCTTTCAGGGATTCGCGCCAGCGGCTGTTTGAGGTGTTCGCCAGATAGCGGGCGCGCCGCATGCGGGCGGCCAGGACGCGGTATTGCTGCGAAAGAGTCTTGTTCCGGGCTGCATCCAGGATGGCTTCGTGGATGTGCTGATTGGCCTGAAAATATTCGGGCCGGTTGCCGGATGCGTAGTGGGTTTCCATCTGTTCATGCAGATTGCGGATGTGTCCGATTTCATCGTCCGTGATGCGCTGGCAGGCAAGTTCCCCGGACAGCGCTTCCAGCACGCCCATGACCGGAAACACTTCTTCCAACTCGGCAAGGGAGAGTTGGGTGACCCAGGCGCCGCGGTTGGGTTCCAGGGATACCAGCCCTTCGGCCGCCAGAACCTTCAGCGCTTCGCGCATCGGTGTGCGGGAAACCCCGAACGTTTCGCACAGGGCGCGTTCGGGCACTTTGTTTCCGGGGGCCAGGCTGCCCTCTACGATCAACTCATACAGCCGTTCCACGAGTTCGTCGTGCAGGGACCGCCGCAAGATGGTGTTGGCTTGATCGGTCAGCGACATGACACCCTTCCGAAACTAGTCAGTTAACGCGATCTCTAGCAGCCGCGCGATATGGATAGCATCTTTGCCTGCCCCGTCAAAAATCTGATGGCGGCAGGAGGTGCCGTCCGCAACGACCAAGGTGTTGTCGCCGCTTTCCCGCACGGCGGGCAGTAGGGACAGTTCCGCCATTTTCATGGAGATTTCCTGCGTGTCGGATTTGTAACCGAAGGACCCGGCCATGCCGCAGCAACTCGTCTCGATGGTCTCCACCGACGTGTCGGGTAACAGGCGCAGCACCTTCTCGATGGCGGGGACCACGCCCATCGCTTTCTGGTGGCAATGTCCGTGCAGCATCACCTTTTGCGCCGGTGACTTCAGGGGCAGGTTCAGCGCGTTCCGGTCGGCAAGGTCGGCCAGATACTCTTCCAGCATCCGCGCCTTGTCGGCGACGACCTTCGATTTTTCGCCCGGCAGCAGGGCCGGGATCTCATCCCGCAGGGTCAGCAGGCAACTCGGTTCCAGCCCGACGATGGGCAGGCCCTTTTCCGCCAGGGGAAACAAGGCGTCCAGCAGCCGTTCCGCTTCCGCGCGGGCCTCTTCGACCAGACCGACGGAAAGGAATGTCCGGCCGCAGCACAAAGGTTTCCCGCCGTCCCCAGGTCTTGCCACGTCAATCCCAATGCCCGCCTTGGCGAATACCTTTTGCGCCGCGCGCAGGTTCTCCGGTTCGAAATAACGGTTGAAGGTGTCGGCGAAAAGCACGGCCTGGACCGGGTCGGGCGGCCCGACTTCGCTGTCCTTGAAAGTATCGCCGCGCCAGGCCGGCAGTTTCCGGCCGGCGGCGAAGCCCGTCGGGCCTTCCAGCAGTTTCGCAAGCCCCGGCACCGTGTTGCGCAGGTTCATGAGCCACGGGGCTTTCGACGCCAGCGGCGCGTAGTGCGGCAGATAGCCGACCAGCTTGTCGTGCAGGCTCAATCCCTTTGCCTTGGCGCGGGCGGCCAGCACCTCGATCTTCATGCGCGCCATATCCACGCCGGTCGGGCATTCCCGCTTGCAGCCCTTGCAGGAGACGCACAGCTTCCTACCAGGAGTGGTTCCAGGCGGACGGTACGCCGCTGCGGCGCAGCATCCAGAC
>JANQIT010000117.1 GCA_028282025.1 Hwanghaeella sp.
ATCGACTGAGATCGCTTTTCCGTTCAGCCGGGTAGGAGCCGGTTTGCGGGCGATGCGGCGCATCGGCAAGGGCCGGCGACGCCCTCCGGCTGACCGGCAAAGCGATCTCAGTGGTTCCAAGTAAAGGTAACATGCTCTAAGCCGGAATTGTTACCGATTTTCGTGACGGAGACAGCCCTGCCGAGAAACCCGTCCTATCGAATTGAGTCGTATCCCGCCAGCGCGGCAATGCTGACGCAATCGTTGACGCTGGCGCCCAGGGGCATGATCTGCGCCGACCGCGTCAGGCCGCGCAGCATGGGGCCGATGATAGTGCCGCCGCCCAACTCCCGCAGAAGCCGCGTGCTGATATGGGCGGAATGCAGCGCCGGCATGACCAGCACGTTGGCTGCGCCGGACAGCCGGCAGAAGGGATAAAGCTCGCGCATCAATTCCGCATTGATCGCCGCCGTGGCGGACATCTCGCCGTCATATTCGAAATCCACACCGCGGCTGTCGAGCACGCCGACCGCATCGCGCAGCCGCTGATCGTTGTCGCGCATCGGGTTGCCGAAGGTAGAGTGCGACAGCAGCGCAACCCGGGGTTCGTGGCCCATCTTGCGGGCATAGGCCGCGGCCTCGGTCGCGATATCGGCCAGTTCCTCCGCCGTCGGAACCTCGTGGATGTTGGTGTCGGCGATGAAATAGGTCCGCCCCCGGATAATCGCGATGGAAAGCCCGATAACCCGTTCGCCCGGCACCGTGTCGATAATGTTGGTGATCGCCTCGAAACAGACGGAAAAGCTCCGCGTCAGACCCGTCACCATGGCGTCCGCGTCGTTCAGCGCGACCATGCAGGCGGCGAACACATTGCGGTCCTGGTTTACCAGCCGCTGGCAATCCCGGAACAAGAACCCCTTGCGCTGCATTTTCGAATACAGAAATTCCGTATACCGGTGATTCTCCTGCGACAGGCGGGCGTTATGGATCTCAATGCCCCGCAGATCGCCAAGACCGAACTGCGCCACCGTGTCGGCGATCCGGTCTTCCCGGCCGATCAGGACCGGCGTGCCGTATCCTTCGCTGCGGAAAGCGATGGCAGCGCGGATGGCCCGCTCTTCCTCGCCCTCGGCGAAGATGACCCGGCGCGGATTGGCGCGAACCTTGTCGAAGATCAGGTTCAGCATGGACGCGGTGGGGTCGAGGCGCGATTTCAATTCCGAACGGTAGGATTCGATATCCAGGATCGGCTTGGTGGCGACCCCGGAATCCATCGCCGCGCGGGCGACCTTCTCCGGCACCGCGACGATCAGCCGGGGATCGAACGGAACCGGGATGATATATTCCGGTCCATAGCGCAGCCGTCGGCCGCCATAGGCCGCGGCGACCTCATCCGGCACGTCTTCGCGGGCCAGTTCGGCAATCGCTTCGGCGGCGGCGATCTTCATCGCGTCGTTGATGGTCGACGCCCGGACGTCGAGCGCGCCGCGGAAGATATACGGAAAGCCCAGCACGTTGTTGACCTGGTTCGGGTGGTCCGAGCGGCCCGTCGCCACGATGGCGTCCGGCCGCACCGCCTTCACCGCCTCCGGCGTGATTTCAGGGTCCGGGTTGGCCATCGCGAAGATGATCGGTTTCTCGGCCATGGATTCCACCATACCGCCGCTGACCGCCCCCTTCACCGACAGGCCGAAGAAGACATCCGCCCCGTCCATCGCCTGTTCCAGCGTGCGCGCGTCTGTCACCGCCGCATGGGCCGACTTCCACTGGTTCATGCCCTCTTCGCGGCCCTGATAGATCACGCCCTTACTGTCGCACAGGATGACGTTGTCGGCGCTCATCCCCATCGCCTTGACCAGCTCGACGCAGGCGATGGCCGCCGCGCCCGCGCCGTTCACCACCAGCTTGGTGTCCTTGATGTTACGGCCCGTCAGGTGCAGGGCGTTGATCAGGCCGGCCGCCGCGATGATCGCGGTGCCGTGCTGGTCGTCGTGGAAGACCGGGATGTTCATGATCTCGCGCAGGCGCTGTTCGATGATGAAACATTCCGGCGCCTTGATGTCTTCCAGATTGATGCCGCCGAAGCTCGGCCCCAGGAAGCGCACGCAGTTGACGAACTCATCGACATCCTCGGTATCGAGCTCCAAGTCGATGGAATCCACATCGGCGAAGCGTTTGAACAGCACCGCCTTACCCTCCATCACCGGTTTGGAGGCCAGCGCCCCGATATTTCCAAGCCCCAGGACCGCAGTGCCGTTGGAAATCACCGCGACCATGTTGCCGCGGGCGGTGTAGTCGTAGGCGGAACTGGGATCCTCGGCGATGCGCAGACAGGGAACCGCGACGCCCGGAGAATAGGCGAGCGACAGGTCGCGCTGGGTGGTCAGCGGTTTGGTCGGCGTTACCTCGACCTTGCCGGGACGCCCGTTGGCGTGAAAATTAAGGGCGTCTTCGTCGGTCAGCCGGTCGTCGCTCATGCGTTCTCTCCCTGTGGCCTGGACCCGCCACGAAATATTGGTATTACCTCTTTAGTCTATTGATATGCCGGGGCGCGCGCAGGGATGCAAGAACCTCGATTGTATCGATGTCCGCCGAACCTTAGATTGCACCATTGATCCGCCCCATCGAGAAGTGAGGCCGATGCGTATCTCCAAACAGGATCTGACCCGAGCCGCAGATACAGGTGTCATCAGCGCCGATCAGGCCGACTCCCTCTGGGCTGCGCTTACCGCGGAACGGGCCGACAGGCCGAAATTCGATCTGGTGCATGTGACCTATTACTTCGGCGCGCTTTTAATTATCGGCGCTATGGGCTGGTACATGGTCGACGCCTGGGAAAGGCTTGGCGGCGGCGGTATCCTTCTGGCCGCCCTGATTTATGCCGGCCTGTTCGGCGCGGCGGGCGGTGTGCTGTGGCGCAAGCCGGGCTTTCGGGTGCCGGCGGGCCTGCTGGTCACCGTCTCGGTCAGCATGACGCCGCTGGCGGTCTACGGTCTGCAGCGCTGGCTGGGCGTCTGGCCCGGCGAAGATCCCGGACAATACAGCGATTTCTTCCGGTGGATACGCGGCGGCTGGTTCGCCATGGAGGTCGCCACCCTTGTTATCGCCGGCGCCGTTCTCTGGTTCGTCCGCTTTCCGTTTCTGACCGCGCCGATTGCATTGGTCCTGTGGTACATGTCCATGGATATCGCGCCCTTAATTTACGGTAGGGACCTGGTCACCTGGGATATCCGGCGGGAAATCTCGATGTATTTCGGACTGGCCGTTCTGGCGGTGGCCTACTCGCTGGACAGGCGGACCAGGGAAGACCTCTCTTTCTGGATTTATCTCTCGGGCTTGCTGGCCTTCTGGTCCGGTCTCACCCTGACGGACAGCGACAGCGAACTCGCCAAATTCGGTTACTTCCTGATCAACATCTTCCTGCTCGGCCTTTCAGTCTTCCTGCACCGCCGGGCGTTTGCGGTATTCGGGGCGCTCGGCGTTTTCGTCTATTTCTCCCATCTGGCCCATAATGTTTTCGACGAAGAGATCCTGTTCCCGGTCGCGGTATCGATTGTCGGCATTCTGGTGATCTGTGCGGGCGTCTTTTTCAACCGGCACAGCGAGGCCCTGACGGAAGTCCTGGTTGCCCGGTTGCCCAGCCGTCTGCGCGCCCTGCGGCCCATCGAAAGAACAATCTCCTAACCCTCGAAAGACACGAACGCGCGGACCGGGAAGATTCGCGATTGTTGCGTTGGCCGCAATGTGTACTCTCCCAGCGCCATGACGGAAGCCGCTAAGAAACAACTGCCGCAGACCGCCCCCTCGCGCGCGGAGAAGGCCGCAAAAATGACGCCGATGATGGCGCAGTATCTGGCCATCAAGGCGGAGAATCCCAATTGCCTGCTGTTCTACCGCATGGGGGATTTCTACGAGCTTTTCTTCGACGACGCCGTGCAGGCGTCGGCCGCGCTGGACATTACGCTGACGAAACGGGGGCATCACGCGGGCGAGGACATTCCGATGTGCGGCGTGCCGGTCCACGCCGCCGAAGCCTATCTCGCCCGCCTGATCCGCAAGGGTTTCCGGGTCGCCGTCTGCGAGCAGACCGAGAACCCGGCGGAAGCCAAGAAACGCGGTGCGAAATCCGTCGTCGCCCGCGCGGTGGTGCGGCTGGTGACGCCCGGAACCCTGACCGAGGATACCCTGCTGGACGCCCGGTCGCACAATTATCTGGCGGCGCTGGCGCGCGCCGGCCAGGGGTTGGCCCTGGCCTGGCTGGATGTCTCGACCGGGGATTTCCACGTCCAACCCGTGGATGCGGCGTCGCTGCCCGCCGCGCTGGCGCGCATTCAGCCGGGCGAACTTCTGGCCCCGCAGCGGCTGAGCCAGGAACCCGCCCTGTTCGACCTGTTCGCCGACTGGTCCGACGCCCTGGCGGTCCAGGCCGACAGCCTGTTCGACTCGCTGAACGCGGAGAAGCGGTTGACCGACCATTTCGACGTCTCCTCCCTGGATGCCTACGGCGATTTCGGCCGGGCCGAGATCTGCGCCGCCGGCGCGCTGCTGGACTATGTTCATCTGACCCAGGTCGGCCAGGTGCCCCGCCTGTCGCCGCCGAGACGCGTGCAGGCCGGCGCGATCATGGAGATCGACCAGGCGACGCGGCGCAACCTGGAACTCACCCGCACCCTGGGCGGCGAGCGTCAGGGCAGCCTGCTGGCCACGGTCGACCGCACCGTCACCGGCGGCGGGGCCCGCCTGCTGGCGAACCGCCTTTCCACGCCGCTGACCGACCGGCGCATCATCGACGCAAGACACGATTGTCTTTCCTTCTTTCTGCAAGAACCGCGTCTGCGCGGGGATCTGCGCGATGTCCTGCGGCGCGCGCCGGATCTGGAACGCGCGCTCTCCCGGCTGACCGTGGGGCGTGGGGGGCCGCGCGATCTGGCGGCGATCCGCGACGGCCTGACCCTGTCGGCGGACGTTCGGACCCTTCTGGCCGCGGCGGACGCCCCGGCCCCGGCGCTGATCGGCGAGGCGGCGCAGGACCTTGGCCATCACGAGGTTCTTGTCGAACGGCTGGAACGCGCCCTGGCCGATGAATTGCCGCTGCTCGCCCGGGACGGGGGGTTTATCCGAACGGGCTATGCCCCGGCCCTGGACGAGGTCCGGGGGCTGCGCGACGACAGCCGCCGCCTGATCGCCGGGCTGGAGGGGCGGTACAAGGCGGAAACCGGCATCGACGGGCTGAAGATCAAGCACAACAACGTGCTGGGGTACTTCATCGAGATTTCCGCGCGCCAGGCGGAGAAGATGACCGACAGCTTCATCCACCGCCAGACAATGTCGAACGCCATGCGCTATTCGACGGCGGAGCTGGGCGAACTGGCCCGGTCGATTTCCGAAGCGGCGGACAAGGCGCTGGCGCTGGAACAAAGCCTGTTCGACGATCTGTTGACCGAAGTGACCGAACGCGGCGCGGAAATCGCCCTGGCCGCCGCCGCGCTGGCCGCACTGGACTGGGCCGCCGCGGGGGCGGAGCTTGCCGAAGACCGCGCCCATACCCGGCCCACGATGACCGACGGCCTGGGCTTCACCATCGCCGGCGGCCGCCATCCGGTGGTGGAGGCCGCACTCACCGCCCAGAACGCCGGGCCGTTCGTACCGAACGATTGCGATCTGGGCCGCGACCGGCGTCTGTGGCTGCTGACCGGACCGAACATGGCCGGGAAAAGCACCTTCCTGCGCCAGAACGCGCTGATCGCAGTGCTTGCCCAAGCTGGCTATTTCGTGCCGGCCGCGGCGGCCGAAATCGGCATTGTCGACCGGCTGTTCAGCCGGGTCGGCGCGTCGGACGATCTGGCGCGCGGGCGTTCCACCTTCATGGTGGAGATGGTGGAAACCGCGACCATCCTGAACCAGGCGACGGAACGGTCGCTGGTCATTCTGGACGAGATCGGGCGCGGCACGGCGACGTTCGACGGCCTGTCCATCGCCTGGGCCTGTGTCGAACATCTGCACGACGTGGCGGGCGCGCGGGCCCTGTTCGCCACCCACTATCACGAACTGACCGCCCTGGCGGAACGTCTGCAAAGCCTGTCGCCGCATTGCATGCGGGTGAAGGAATGGCAGGGGGAGGTCGTGTTCCTGCACGAGGTCGCCGCCGGCGCCGCCGACCGGTCCTACGGCATCCATGTGGCCCGTCTGGCCGGACTGCCGAAGGCGGTGGTCGCCCGCGCCGAAGAGGTGCTGCAGACCCTGGAACGCGGCGAACAGTCGGGCGCGGTGACCCGCCTGGTCGATGACCTGCCGCTGTTCCAGGCCGCCGCGACCGATCCAGCCCCGGCGGCGGACTCCGCCGACAGCGCGGTCCGCGAAGCCCTGGCCGCCGTCGACCCGGACGATCTGACGCCGCGCGAAGCGCTGGAGGCGCTCTACCGGCTGACCGCGCTCGCCCGGGATGCGAAATGACGCCCCCTCGCCGAAGCGGGGCGCGTGCGCTAGGTTAGGGACAGGATCTGCTAGGACCCGCGATGGATATTTCCGGTATTGAGAAGCGCCGCCAGTTAATCGACCGCAAGCAGTTGCAGGCGGCGCTGGAGGAGATCGTGGCGGGCGGCCTGTCGGACAGCGCGCGCCGCGCCGCCGGGCTGGATGCGTACAAGACCGCGCTCGCCAAGGGGCGCGATGAAGTGAAGCGGCGTTTCTTCCTGTCCCAGAACGGCGCGAAGGCGGTGATCGGCTATGCCTTCGTGATCGATCAGATCGTCCGGGTCATACACGATGTCGCCGCGAACAGGCTGTATCCCGCCGCCAACCCCACCGCGTCGGAGAAGCTGGCCATCGTGGCGGTCGGCGGCTACGGGCGGGGCGAACTGGCGCCCCAGTCGGACATCGATCTTCTGTTCCTGCACGACTACAAGCTGAGCCCCCGTGTCGAACAGATCGTGGAGGAAGTGCTCTACACCCTGTGGGACATGGGGCTGAAGGTCGGGCACTCCACGCGTTCGGTGCCGGAATGCATCCGCCAGGCGAAGGCCGACACCACGATCAAGACGGCGATGCTGGAATCCCGCTTCGTTTGGGGCGAACGCAAACTGTTCGACACATTCCGCAAGGCGTTCGACAAGGAAATCACCAGCAGCGGCGGAGCCGCCTTCCTGGAGGCGAAACTGCTGGAACGCGACCAGCGGCACGAACGGATGGGCGATAGCCGCTATGTGCTGGAACCGAACATCAAGGACGGCAAGGGCGGCCTGCGCGACCTGCATACGCTCTATTGGGCGGCCAAGTTCCTGTTCCGTGTCGCCCATATCGACGAGCTGATCGACCGCAAGATCCTGACGCGCCCGGAAGCGGAAGGCTTCGCCAAGGCGCAGCAGTATCTCTGGACCTTGCGCTGCCATCTGCATTTCCTGACCGGCCGGTCGGAGGAACGCCTGACCTTCGACGTACAGCCGGAACTGGCGCGCCGGATGGGCTACAAGGCCCATGCCGGAACCAGCGGCGTCGAACGGTTCATGAAACACTATTTCCTGATCGCCAAGAATGTCGGCGATCTGACGCGGATTTTCTGCGCCGCCTTCGAAGCGCAGCACCAGAAAAAGCCGATCTTCAGCATCCGCCGTCTGGTCGGCGAGCGCGAGGTGGAGGGGTTCGCCCAGGAAGGCGGGCGGCTCAACTTGCCGGAACGCGGGCATTTCCGGAAGCAGCCGGTCGACATGCTGCGGATTTTCGAAGTCGCCCACCGCAATCAGTTGGACATCCATCCCGACGCGGTGAAGTCGATCACCCGGAACCTGCGGCTGGTGGACAAAACCCTGCGCGAAGACGAACAGGCGAACGCGCTGTTCATGAAGATCCTGACCGCGCGGGAGAATCCGGAAGGCACCCTGCGGCGGATGAACGAATGCGGTCTGTTCGGAAAATTCGTGCCCGATTTCGGCCGGGTTGTGGCGCAGATGCAGTACGACATGTACCACGTCTATACGACCGACGAACACACCATCCGCGCCATCGGCATCCTGAACCGGATCGAAAATGGCGAACTGGCGGAAGATCACCCGGTCGCGACCCACGTTCTGCCGACGATCCTGTCGCGTGAGGTGCTGTATGTATCGGTGCTGCTGCACGATATCGCCAAGGGCCGCGGCGGCGACCACAGCGTCTTGGGCGCGGAAGTCGCGCGCGCGCTCTGCCCGCGTCTCGGTTTCACCGAGGAACAGACGGAAACCGTCGCCTGGCTGGTGCTCTATCATCTCGCCATGTCGAACGCGGCCTTCAAGCGCGACATCGACGACCCCAAGACGGTGATCGATTTTGTCGAACGGGTGCAGTCCCCGGAACGCCTGCGCCTGCTGCTGTGCCTGACGGTGGTCGACATCCGCGCAGTCGGTCCGAACGTTTGGAACAATTGGAAGGCGAGCCTGCTGCGCGAGCTGTATTACCGGGCCCGCGATTTCATGTCCGAGGGGCTGGACGGGCGCGGGCGCGAACAGCGCGTGGCGGCGGCGCGCGAGGAGCTTGCCGGCAAGCTGGCGGCCTGGCCCGACGGCTTGCGCCAGAACCATATCGACCGCCTGCCCGACGCCTACCTGCTCGCCTTCGACGGCGAACATCTGATCCGGCACGCGGACATCATCCGCGACGCGGAACAGCGGCAACAGGATCTGGCGCTGGACATCCGCGCCCTGCCCGCGCAGGGGGTGACCGAAATCACCGTCTTCGCCGCCGATCATCCGGGCCTGTTCGCCAGGCTTTCCGGGGCGCTTGCCGTGTGCGGCGCCAGCATCGTCGACGCCCGCATCGCGACCTTCAAGGACGGCATGGCGCTGGACGTCTTCACCGTTCAGGACGCGGAAGGCGGGGCGTTCCAGGCCTCTTCGAAACTGGCGCGCCTGTCCGTTCTGGTAGAACAGGTTCTGTCCGGCCGGGTGCGCCCGCTGGAGGAACTGGACCGCCACGCCTCCCAGCTTCCCAGCCGCATGGAGGTGTTCTATGTCGCGCCCCGGGTGCTGATCGACAACAAGGCTTCCAACACCCACACGGTGATCGAGGTGAACGGCCGCGACCGCCCGGCCCTTGTCTACCGGCTGACCACCGCCCTGTTCAGGATCGGGGTTCAGATCTCCACCGCCAAGATTTCGACCTATGGCGAACAGGTCGTCGACGTGTTCTATGTGAAGGACGTCTTCGGCATGAAGGTGACGCACGAGGCCAAGCTGAAGGAAATCCGCGAGGCGCTGACCGAGGTGATGGCCGCGTCCGGCCCGGGCGGCTTTCAGAGCGACGCCGGCGGCGGTCCTGCGCAGGACCGCGCCCCCATCCGTCCCGAGACGCCGCAGGCGGCCGCCGAATAGGTCCGTTTCGGCCCGTCGCGGGGCTTGCCGTCTTTTCGCCTTCTTAAGGCCATAAGAATCCCCTACAGAAACCTGTCATGCAGCTATTCCGATCGATCGCCACCGTCGGCGGC
>JANQIT010000146.1 GCA_028282025.1 Hwanghaeella sp.
GGATCGAGGCCCGTGCAAACCGGGCGAAATAGTCATGACCGTCGATTGGGTTCTTGACCGCGTTCCAAATCGGGAAACCCGGGATGAAACTCTCCGGGAATACCAGCAGATCGGCGCCTTCCTGAGACGCCTCGCGGATGATCTTCATGCACTTGATGACGCCCGCGTCGACATCGAAGAACACGGACGAAACATGGGCCGCGGCTAGGCGGACGGACCCTTTACGGTCTTGATTTGGCGTCTTGCTATTCATTTGCGCATCCTCCCAAAAAGGACAAAATGATGAAAAGTAGTTCGGATTTCGGTTATTGAGCGGTCTGTGACACAGGTCCGGATTTCCTACGCATCACCATGCGTAGAATAAGAACCACGACGGGAATCAGGCCGATCCACACTTGGTGCGTCGCCAGGTAGCCAAGCAGACAGACCGGTGCGGTGATGCCGAACAGCAGCCGTTCCTTGAGCGTCAACGGACGTGAGAACGCGCCATACAGCGCACCGCCGATCATGAAGGCGCTGGCAACGTAAATGCCGATCCCGACCATGGCCTCAAGCGTCAAGTTGTCCGGATCCAAGAGACTTGGGAACGAAACAAACAGGAACGGGATCAACAATGCCAACCCGCCGAGTTTCGCCGCTTCCCAGGCACTTGCCATGAAGCGGCCGCCGGAAATGCGCACCGCAACCAGGATTCCCACGGCGACAGGCGGCGTGAGAGCGGAGAAAATCGCAAAGTAAAAGCCGTACATGTTCGCGGTGAGCGGCTCCAGCCCCGCGTCGATCAGGCTGGGCACGACGATGATGGCGATCAGTGCATAGGCCGCCGGCGTGGGCAGCCCCATGCCGACGATTAATGAAACAACCATGCCCACGGCAAGCGCGGTCAGAACACTGTCTCTCGACACCTGTGAGATCAAGCTACCGGCCGAAACACCCAGTCCCGTCGTGGTCAGGGTCTGCACGACGATGCCGATGGCGGCGAGAATGACGACCAACTGAACTGCGGTCATGATGCCGGTGACGAAGCCGCCGCGGATTTCCTCCAGGCTGGGGCGGTAGCGAGCGGGCCGCGCGAAAGACAGGACCAAAATGATCACACCGCCCCAGAACCCCGCCATGGGCGGTGAGAAACGCATGACCAGCAGAACGATCAAGACGGTGAATGAAATCAGGAACGACGGCAGCACCCATTTGATCTTGCCCCAGTCGACGTCCTCCTTTTTGTTTGCCAGGTCGACCTTGGAGCCGATCAGCGAATTGAGCGAAATGGCGATGGCCAGCATATAGAGAAGCCCGGGGATCAAGCCCGCGATCACGATGTCGATGTAGGAGACACCCAGGATCACCGCCATGAGAAAGGCGCCCAAACCCATGATGGGCGGCAGAAGCTGGCTGCCGGTCGATGCCATGACTTCAATGGCGCCGGCTTCATTGGGGTTGAAGCCGTTCTGTTTCATCGTCGGGATCGTCATCACCCCGGACAGCGCGATGTTGCTGACCGCCTGGCCCGTGACCATGCCGATCAACGTGCTCGCGACGATCGCGGAATAGGCAACCCCGCCCCGTAGCACATTGCCGATGGCAGCGCCCAGGGCACCGAACATACTGATCACCTTGGTGCCGTGGAGAAGTCCGCCGTAAACCAACAGCAAGAAGATCATATCGGCCGACAAAGGCGCGTAATTGAGAACCCCGCGCGGGCCGCCGATGCCGCCCAGGAAACTGACCGCCACGTTCATCGGCTGGGGGCGCGAGGCAAACGGTTCGGGCAGCATATGTCCATACATCAGGTAAAGCGCGGCACAGAAACAGATGATCGCGATCGGCGCACCCCAAATTCGCCAGGCAACGACCAGGACCGTAAACACCAGCAACAGGCCGATCAGGATCGTTGTGTCATCGACGAAGGGCTGAGTGATCTCCAACGTCTCGGCGTTTTCATACAGGTAGTAGCCGGTTACGGCACTCAAGACCGCGGCCACCAAGCCAACGATGATGTTTGCCCATCTGATCCAGGCGGACTGAGTGTTCTCGTTGCCGTGGAGGATCAGCCAGAGGGAGGCGAAAAACAGGGCGCCCGTGACATGGACGGTGTAGTGCTTCATGGCACCGTGAAAGCTCGTCCAGACGGTTGCGCCGTGATACAGCACCAAAATCACGGCCATCACGAATAAGAGCGCCTTTACGACCTTCACGAAGAACGACGGCAGCGGCCCTTGAGGTTCTGTTTCCATGACCTTCGCCTCCTAGGCCGTAAACTCATAAATGGCGTTGACTGTGGCGCAGCTATTTTTGTTCGCTGATAAAGCGTTAGGAAGGCGTGATGCCAAAGCATCATGACTGACGCGAGGCTGCTGACCAGCGGCAAAAAGAGCCGCGCCCTGTAGAACGGGTCGACATAGACGCCATTTGGCCGCGTCAAGCGCCCTCACCGGGGCAAAACCCCGCATTCGGTCCCTTTCCTAGCCAAATGTTGTCTATGTCGATCACAGTTCATCGTCATTTATGAGTTTACGGCCTGGTCAAACCGACCGCGCTGAAAAAGTCTGGGCGCTGTGACGGTCGTGCGGTGAACATTAAGTCCGTTCACCGCACCTTCCCATCGACGATCTTGACGTTCAGCAGGTCATTTTACGAGACCGGCCTCCTTGTAGGCGCGCAGTGCGCCGGGATGAATTCGCTCCGGCGTGGTACGGGCCAGCGTGGCCACCGTCTCCTGATCCCAGATTTTGGCGATCGCGCTGTATTCGCCAAGCTTGGGACCCGCCGTAAGCCACAGCTTCGTCATCTCATAGGCCAGATCCTCCGGAAAAGACTTGTGGACCGAGAGCAGGGTGAAGTTGCCAAAGCTCGTCACGGGGTTCGGCTGATTGCTGATTGTGTTCGCCGGCAGGCTCTGAATGCTGAACGGGACACCCGTGTCATCGATGTAGGATTGGATATCCTTGGGGGCGATGTGAACGTAGGTATAGGGACGGCCCGCGCTTTGCAGCTTCTTGAACGGACCGGCTTCCAGCGTGAACGAGAAGTCCTTGTTGGAATGCGCGACAAGCGTGCCGATATCCGCACGTCCATCCAACAGGGCATCGATGTTCTGGCCCGGGCCCAAGGCATCAAACGATTTCAGTTTCTTCGTCATGCCCCAACGGTCGAGCATCATGCGTTGGTGCATGCCCCACTCATTCTGCGTCAACAGGCCAACGGCGACCCTGCGCCCGGCGAAATCCTCTTTCTTCTTAATGTCCGAATCCAAGGTGACGAACAGGTTGGTGGTACGGCTCATCACACCCAGAACCTTGAAGTCCTTGACCGCTTCCAGAGGTTTGGGAAAGAAGGGGGCGATGCCCTTGGTGGCTGCCCATTCGACCACTTCGCCGGAGCCGATGATCGTGTTCTTCCAAAGGTTGGGCGATGAAGCCAAGAACCTTACGTTATAAGTAAATCCAGGTGTCTCGATGGCCTGGGGCGCGATTTTCTTGGTGTAGTCGCCGGCGTAGTTCTGCATCGTTGCCCAGGCCAAGTAGGGCCCGGATCCTGACGGAGAAACGAGAACATCCACCTTGGTGGGCTCCGCCCCAGCGGTGGTTGGCGATGCGGACAGTGCCGAGACACCCACTGCGGCGGCGACAAGCAGCGTCTTCGCGAAGGTTAGTTTCAACATGGCTCTACCTGTTTGCTTGGTTGCGCGAGAACCGTGATGGTAGGAACCTTCACTGTATAAAAGATAATATTATTTTTATAACATCTATATAGTTTATTCCTATGGACATACGGTTACGGGCCCTGAGTTACTTCATCGCCGCGGCGGAAGCGGGGAGTGTCTCCGAAGCCGCGAGCAATTTGAACCTGTCACAGCCGAGCATCTCATCAGCGATCATGCAGATCGAGGAAGCGCTCGGTGTTCAATTGTTCATCCGGCTTCCTTCCAAGGGCATTCAGTTGACGGCGCAAGGCTCTGAGGTGCTCAAGGAAGCCCGACAACTGATGGCGAACGTCGAGGAGTTTCGCGCCTCTGTCGATGATGTCGGCGGTCATATGCACGGCGATCTATCGGTCGCCGGCTTCCTGAATTTGGGCTCGAACTATATGGCCGACATCATCGCGACGTTCCAGACGAAGCATCCGAAGATCAACGTCCATATGAACGACTATAATCAGCAGGAAATTTTCGAAGCCCTGACGACCCACAAAGTCGAGATGGCCGTGACGTTCGATTTGGACCTTCCCTCGTCTTTCGAGGTCCGTTACGTGGCAACCAAGGAACCGCATGCCTTATTGCCGTCGACCGACCCGTTGGCGGCCCAAGACGCGGTCTCCATCGAGGACCTCGCGATGCGCCCCTTTGTTCTCATGGACCTGCCGCATACCGCTGAATATTTCCTGTCGCTGTTTCACAACATGGGGCTCACCCCGGACGTCCGGTTCCGCTCGCGTACCTTCGAGACCGTGCGCACGTTTGTCGCAAGCGGCCTTGGAGTGTCGATCCTGAACTTACGGCCGAAGATTGATGCGACCTACAACGGAAAAAACGTCGTGATCCGACCCATCAAACAAAGGCTCAAGCCCCTGAAAATCGTGTTGCTTCACTACAAGCGTCTGCGTCCCCGAAAAATCGCAGAAACTTTTTCTGACCATATCGCTGACTATTTCGCGTGCACCGACTAGCAGGCTGCTGCAAACGCCGTTTTTCAGCAGCCTGCTAGCGACAATATGAGGGCTTCAACCGCCCAGGTTTCTGGGTGTTGAAGGGTTGCACATTTGGTCGGTCTCGCATGGCGGTTTGGGCGCAACTCTTGGCCGGTATTCGCCAAGCGAAACAGTGATGAGGTTTCCGTGCTGCGATCGCGCTTCGCCAGCATTAAAGAATTTCACGCCGAATAGGCAGCTGGCTCAAAAGTCGCCGTTTCCGCCTGACCCGGAAGCGGCTTTTTCGTGGCGTCGATCAAGTCGGTTCCCCGGGGGCTACATCCGAAACACGCCGAACCTGGCGGCCTCGACCGGCGCGTTCAAGGACGCGGAGATCGAGAGCGACAGGATGCGGTGGGTCTCGGCCGGGTCGATGATCCCGTCGTCCCAAAGCCGGGCCGTGGCGTAATGCGGGTCCCCCTGGCGGTCGAACTGGTCGATGATGGGTTGCTTGAACCGGGCCTCTTCTTCCTGGCTCCACTCGCCGCCGGCGCGCTCGATCCCGTCGCGCTTCACCGTCGCCAGGACCCCCGCCGCCTGTTCGCCGCCCATGACGGCGATCCGCGAGTTGGGCCAGGTCCAGAGAAAGCGGGGGCCGTAGGCCCGCCCGCACATGCCGTAGTTGCCGCCGCCGTAGGACCCGCCGATGAAGACCGTGAACTTGGGCACCCCCGCCGTCGCCACGGCGGTGACCATCTTGGCGCCGTCCTTGGTGATGCCTTCCGCCTCGAACCGCCGGCCGACGATGAACCCCATGATGTTCTGCAGGAACAGCAAAGGAATGCGCCGCCGACCGCAAAGCTCGATGAAATGCGTTCCCTTCAAGGCACTTTCGGAAAACAGAATGCCGTTGTTGGCGAGGATGCCCAGGGGCACGCCGCCCATATGGGCGAAGCCACAGACCAGGGTCTCGCCGTAGAGCTTCTTGAACTCGTCGAACCTGGATCCGTCGACGACGCGGGCGATCACCTCGCGCACGTCATAGGGCATGCGCGGGTCGGCGGGGATGATACCGCCCGGCTCGGACGGGTCGTATTTCGGCGCCTCCGGCG
>JANQIT010000155.1 GCA_028282025.1 Hwanghaeella sp.
GTCCCAACCGGGCGCGCTGTCGTTGCGGATGACGAAGCTGTCCTTCGGCGCCGCTTCCTGGAAGGTTGCCGTCAGGTGGGGGCCGCAACTGGCGCCGGGCGTATGCGCCGCCGCTGACGCCGACAGGCCGGCGCAGGCTGCAAGGATTAAGAAGGGCTTTACCCGCATCGCCGATCTCCTTTGCAAGGCATTACGGCACGCCCGGAGAGTCGGATCTGACATGCTGTTGACTTTGCCGGGAGGGGAGGCGTCACCCAGCTTTCCCGATATTCGCGATGCTTGACCTTCGCTTGTGATGCCGGCGCGGTTCAGGTTGAGTCCCGGGACGGACTTTGTGACGAACAGCGGTGTATTGGGGGTTGTTTTGCCAAGCTTGGAAGAGGCGCTGAACGATGCCGTGTCCGAGCGGATCATCGAACCGGCGCAGGCAACCAGATTGGCGGAATTTCTGCCAATGCGGGGTGTTACCCACCGATTGGATCTTGGGGGAACGGACGCCGGCCGGGAGTCCCTTCCGCCGTCGGATCCTGGCGGTACGGCGGCCAGGCCGGAGGATTCCGAAATGCCCCGGTTTGTGCGCGGGTTCCACGATATCCTGATTACCATCGGTGTGGCCGCCGCGTGCATTGGCCTGGCCTATACGATGGGTCCCTTGGCGGTGATGGTCGCCGCTTGGGCGTTGGCCGAACTTCTGGTTCGGCGTCAGAGACTGGCGCTTCCTGCCTTCGCCCTCACGTTGGTCTGGGGGGGCGCCGCGACCGTCGCTTTCAGCGAACATGCGCCGTTGCTCCTGCCGGAGGTATTTTCGGGGCGGTTAGAAGTCGGGATCGTGACAGCTCTGGTGCTGGCCCTGGTCCTGTTTTATGGGCGTTTTCGCGTGCCGTTCGCCCTGGCGGCGACAATTCTCGCGGTCGGCGTCCTGTCATTGGAGTTCTTGGTAACGGTGTTTTTTTCCGGCGATACTCTGGAGCTTATGGTGCGGGGTCGCCTCCCGTCTTTCTCCATCTTGACGTTTTTTCATGCTGCGGCGCTTTTCGCAGTCGCGCTTTGGTTCGATTGGCGCGACTTGGAACGCCGGACCCGGCGGTCGGATGTCGCCTTCTGGCTGCACCTCGCCGCGGCGCCGGCGCTGCTCTATACGGCGGCCTTCCTGATCATGACGTTGTTCGGTTCACAGATCGCCCAGTCCAACTTCTGGGAGTCCTTGACCGTCGCCGTTCTGCCGGTTGTCATTATCCTGATGTTTATCGGGGTCTTGATCGACCGCCGGGCCTTCGTGACGGCGGGCCTCGTTTCCCTGGGAAGCGCTGTCGGGTATTTTTTGGGAGATGTGGACTTCACCGCGAGCAGTACGTTCGGTTTCGCGCTGCTTGTCGTCGGGGTGGTCGTGCTTCTGCTGGGCGTGAATTGGCAGGGATTGCGGCGGGTTGTTCTGCGGCTTCTTCCCAGGGCCTGGCGCACCGCCTTCCGGCCCGCCTAGGGCTAATTACTTGCGGCGTCCCGCATGGACCGGGAGAGGGTTATGACCTTTGGACTGTTCAAATCGCCCATGGCCGAAACGCCGGGCGCGGCGAAGGCCGTGGCGCTTGGACTGCCCTTCGACATGGGGACCAGCGCCGAGCGGCCGGGCGCGCGGCAAGGGCCGCGGTCGATACGCGCCCAAAGCCGTCTGATCGACCGATATCTGCCGCCCTTTTCTGCGGTCGATGCGGCCGACCAGCTGGGGCTTGTCGATCTGGGGGACGCGGACGTGACTGCCGGGCGACCCGACACGGCCTTTTCCGCCGTGCAGGCGGCGGCGGAGGCTGCGACGGGCCAGGGCGCGCGGCTGTTGTCGATGGGGGGAGACGGATCCGTCACCCTGCCGCAACTGCGGGCTTTGGCGTCGCGCCACGACGATCTGTGCGTTTTGCATATGGACGCCCATACGGACGCCTTTCCGCTGCCGACTCCCGGGGCGCACACGACAGCGACGACCTTCACCCACGCCGCGGCGGAAGGGCTTGTCGATGTCGGGCGCTCGTTTCACGTTGGGGCGCGGGGGCCGGCCTCCACGCCCCTGGCGATAAGCCACGCGCGGGACCTGGGCTACCGGGTGATCGACGATGATGAGATGCGCGCGCTGGGCTGGGCGGCGTTGGGCGCGCAGTTGCATGACGCGCTCCGGAGCCGGCCGGTCTATCTGTGCTGGGATATGGATGTGTTCGATGCGTCGGCGGCCCCCGGCGTGTGCGACCCGACCTGGGGCGGTCTAACCGCGCGGGAAGGTCTGAAATTTCTGGAGGGGCTAGCGGGCCTCGACATCGTGGCGGTCGACGTCAATACAGTTGTCCCGCCCTTCGACCCGGGCGGCATGACCGCGCATCTCGCCGCGACGGTCCTGCTGCACGGTCTGCATCTGATGGTCAAGGCGGAGCAGGCGTCCGGCCGCTGAGGCTGACGGCGGCAGGCCGCTTTCACGCAACAGAAACAGCGTGTCGGGCCGCAATCGCGCCGCGCCCCCAGGAACAGATGCCGACGATCAGCCGTGGCCGGAAATATAGTCCCGCATGGCCTCGGTTTCATGCTCAAGCTCGCTGATGCGGCTCTTCACCACGTCGCCGATAGAGACGACCCCGAGCAGGGCGTCCCCTTCGTCGGTGGCGGGCATGTGCCGGAACCGGCCCTCGGTCATGCGTTTCATCAGCATTTCGGCGGTGTCGTTGGGGGAGCAGGTCTGAACCTTGGCCGTCATCAGACTGTCGACCTTATGGTCCATCACCGCCGTTCCGTGCGCCGCCAGCCCGCGGACGATATCGCGTTCGGAGAGAATGCCGGCGAGGGCGCCCCCGCCGTCTCGGACGATCACCGCCCCGATCCCCTTGCTACCCAATAAAGCGACCGCCTCGCCGATTGTCTGATCGGGGCCGATGGAAATGATATCGGAACCCTTGTTCTTCAGCATCGTGGCGACAGTCATCGGTCAACCTCCTGTTGCGGCGTCCGGCCATGCAGGCTCGGCGCGACTCCGTCAGCGATCCGACCATCGTGCGTCCGCGCGCACCCACGGACGGACCCATACACGGGTAAGTATGACGCGGAACGGGTCCGCCTGTAAATGCGGCTTTACGGATTAACGCAACGGGTCAGAAAGAGGAGCCGGGCGTCTTGAGGAAGGCGATCTCCTCTTCCGTCGATATCCGCCCCAGACAGGCGTTGCGGTGGGGGAACCGGCCGAAGCGCTGAATGATGTCCCGGTGCGCGATGGCGTATTTCAGGGGTTCCGCCTCTCCGTGCCGTACGAAATGCGCGATGCCTTCCTCCTGGTCCGCCAGCCGTTCGCTGTGTTCGAAGGGGATATAGAAGAAGATCCGCCGTTCGTGCGGCTGCGCCAGATCGAAACCCGCCGAAATCGCCGCGCGCGCGGCGGCCAGCGCCTTTTCGTCCTGCGCGAAGGCGAGGGCGTTGTCGCGGTAGAGGTTTCTGGAAAACTGGTCGAGCAGCAGGACCAGCGCCAACGCCCCGTCGGCCGTGGCGGCCCAGCTGTCGCAGGCGCCCTTGCACGCGCTGTCGTGCAAAGCGCCGAAACGGTCCTTCAGCGCCGCGTCGAAGGCCTCATCCTTCTTGAACCAGTCTTCCGGCGAACATTCCTCGTACCAGAAGGTCAGGATATCGGCGATGCCGGTTTTGTCGGCCATGGTGGGCTCCGGTGCTGCTGGACGGTAGGATTAAGCATGTAACGGGGCGGGTGTTCAAACCTTCGGAAAAAACCCGATTTTCATCGGCGCAATGCTTGCGCCGCGCCAGCGGCGGCGGTATATAGCCGACCGCGCCGCGACCCGGTCGGCGTCATACCAATGTCGGAGTGTAGCTCAGCCTGGTAGAGCACTGTCTTCGGGAGGCAGGGGCCGCAAGTTCGAATCTTGCCACTCCGACCATTCACCTTATTGATTTTATTGATGTTTCCGAAAGCCGCTTTGCCGGCTTGATCTGGAATGCGTTATGCGTTGCCAGATATTGCCAAGGTCTCGTTGGCTTAAGGGCACTGCTCTAAAGGCAGTGACAGGACAGCGTTTCGATTCGCTTCTTCACGGGCCCGGACGTAGTACCGTTTCGTCACCGCCGGTCCCTTGGCGTGGCCAAGAAGGTCTTGCAAGACGCTCTCCGTAACACCCCGTTCGGTCTGTCTGGTGGCGTGCGCCTTACGCAGGGACTGGACGGTTACATGCACGGTTATTCCGTTGGGGACGATTCTGGCCTTCCTGACCGCAGCCATCCACCGTTTCTTGAAGTTCCTGATCGGTTGACCGGGCTTCGCCTTTCCGTGAGAAAATGGATCAAGGGTTTCAGATGGACGGTTTCGAAGTGAATGCCCTCTTGAGACGCTGTCCACCGAACTTCGCAAAGCGCAAGCCGTCATAAATGCGGGGAAGTAGTAAAAACATGACCGCCGGCCACATTTGTCCCTCGGAAACGTCGCGCCGTGGGAATACGCATCGAAGTGGAAGTTGGAAAACAAGGCCGCATGAGGCCAAAATCAACCAAACGTCTCCACGCTAAACTGGAGGGAACCTGGGTCTCAGGTCAGCTTCACGTCATCTCCGACCTCATGCGGATTCGATTGAACTGCAGATGACGCTTTTAAGCGTCCGGAGAACGCGTTGAAGCTCTTCACGGTCTTCCGTGTAGTCTTTCGCGCCTTTGGCCGCGCAGAAAATGAAGTCGGCAAGGTCTTCGTTGGTAGGGTAGGCGGCGTTATCGGGACGCGGCTTTTGCGGCAGAAGGTTCGCTAACATGGATACATATTCACTCTTGCTGGCCACAATCTCTTCGCGGGCGATCTTATTGATGCCCTCGAATATCTCTTGAGCGTGCGGGGAAGTGCTTATCAGATCGTACGGCCTGAGGATCATGTGGTCGAAGACGACATCGAGTTTGTCGGCCAAACAATCCAGTCTGTCGCATTGCTGGCGCGCGGCGTCGATTGCCTGTTGATGAAAGTCACGGGTTAAGGCTCGAAGAATTTCCTCCTTGTTGGAAAACGCATTGTACAGCGTCTGCCGAGAGACACCGGCTTCGCGCGCAATGTCATTCATTGTGGTGCGCTTCACGCTGTAACGCAGAAACGCCCCTTCAGCGGATTTAAGAATTTTCTCGTTTCGATCTTTCATGATTTGACAATTAGACAATCAGATACTATTTGTCAAGTCACGATGACAAATGGTCATTATTTGTCCATATGTCTTATCTGCAGGAGATAACGATGAAAAACGTGGCGTTGATTACAGGTGCTTCGAGCGGGATCGGCAAAGAACTCGCCACAATTCACGCCGAGAACGGCAACGACATTGTCGCTGTTGCGAGCAATTTAAGTCGGCTTCAAGACCTGAGAGATGAGTTGGATGCTGAGTATGGCGTTAACGTCATAATCATTGCTCAAGATCTCACCGAAGAAGGCGCGGCGAAAGCGGTATTCGGAGCCGTACAGGAAGCAGGCATCGAGATAGAGTATCTTATGAACAATGCGGGCTTTGGTGGGCATGGGAAGTTCCACGAGCGGGATTGGGAGCAAGATGCCAGGATGATCCAATTGAATGTCGTGGTTCTGACTGAGTTGACGCGGTTGTTCTTGCCGATCTTCGTTGAGCGTAAGCACGGGCGTATCCTGAATACTTCAT
Source organism: Hwanghaeella sp. (assembly GCA_028282025.1). Taxonomy (GTDB): domain Bacteria; phylum Pseudomonadota; class Alphaproteobacteria; order UBA8366; family Aestuariispiraceae; genus Hwanghaeella. Next base: position 5,658 of record JANQIT010000155.1, read on the forward strand.
CCACGGCCAGCCTGGTGCCAGGCCCGCTACAAGCGGTTTACTATGCGACGAAGGCTTACGTTACTTCGTTCAGTAACGCCCTGGCTGGTGAACTTCACGACAGTCCCGTAACCGTGACCAATCTTATGCCGGGCGCGACGAATACCGGATTTGTGACGTCATCCGGGCTGGAGGGTACGGATATGTTCTCCGATCTTGGATCTCCTGTCCGTGTTGCGAAGGCCGGGTATGATGCAATGATGCGCGGGGAAATCGATGTTGTCTCCGGGCTAAGGCTTTCCCATCGCATCACTTTGTCGCTAGTGCCATTTCTGCCTAAGCGTTTGGTGTTAAGCCAAGTTCGCGAAGGCCAAGAAGTAAAAGCACGGTAAGTCGTCAATCTGTTTATCGTGCTTTTCGTGTTGGATGAGGTAATGCTGTTATTATCCGTTTCCAACCGGATGGAAGCACGCCCCTACGGGCCATGATGGGTACAAGGTGATCTAAATGGGTGATACGCGCGCAGCCAGCATAGGAAAAACCGTATTGGTTTCCCTTGCTGCAGTCTTTCTTGTCGCATGCGAAGAAGAGGTTGTGGAAAGGGCCGAGGTAATCCGCCCTGTCAAAGCGATCCAAGTGGAAAGTCAGTCCACCTTCCGGGAGCGCTGGTTTTCCGGCCAAGCCAAGGGAACGCAGGAAATTGACCTGTCGTTCCGTGTTGCCGGCACGCTTGTCGAACGGCCGGTCGATGTGGGCAGCGACGTCAAGCAAGGGGACATTATCGCACGTCTCGATCCTGCGACGTTCAAGGCCGACGTTGACAGGGCGCAGGCGGATCTGGCGCGGGCTGAGGCGACCCTCATTAATGCCGACGATCAACTGCGCCGGCAGCAGGTTCTGGTCAGTAAGGGGCATTTGGCGGAAGCCGCCTTGGACCGGCAACTCGCGGCGGAGAGGGAAGCAAAAGCCGACGTCGTCGCACGGAAAGCAGCGCTTAGACGTACTGAACTCGATTTTGGCTATACCATGCTTGAAGCGCCGTTTTCAGGCGTTGTCGTGCGAACCTTCGTTGAAAACTTTCAAGACATTCAGGCCAAGCAGCCCGTTATTCGACTGGTCGATAACTCCAGGATCGAAATGATCGTAGACATCCCGGAAAGCCTCATTTCTCAGGCCCACTCGGTAGAAGAGGTTTTGGTGCGATTCGATGCGTTGCCTGGCATCGATGTTACGGCAGAGATTAAGGAAATCGGTGCTGAAGCGTCGCAAGCAACCCGGACCTACCCGATCACCCTTATTATGGATCAGCCCGACGGAGCGACAATTCTTCCCGGTATGGCGGGCAAGGCAAGCGCCAGTAAAGTGTCCGGCGAGGATTGGCAGCGCACCCGCATCATCGTGCCCGAAACGGCAGTCCTAACGAAGGGGAATGAGTCCAAAACGTTCGTTTGGGTTTTCGACGAAAGTACGGGTTCCGTCTCCGAGCGGGAGATTCAAACCGCCGCACTCGCCGACCGCGGTATAGAGGTGACAAGCGGGCTGCAGCCCGGTGAGTACGTGGTAACGGCGGGTGTCCACTACCTTGAGGAAGGGCAGAAAGTCCGCCTTCTCAAGTAGCTTTTGCCTTCACGATTCTGTCTGTCTGGAGTAATCCCCGATGAACCTCGCTGCGATTGCGATCGAAAACCGCGCCGTCACCTACTTCGCCGCCGTCCTGATGGTTATCGGCGGGATCGCCGGTTTCTTTCAACTAGGCCAATTGGAAGATCCTGAATTCACGATTAAGACGGCGACAATCGTGACGCAATATCCGGGCGCCAGCCCGGAGGAAGTCGAACAGGAAGTCACCGACAGAATCGAACTTGCCATCCAAGAGATATCCGAAGTCGATTATATCGAGAGCTTTTCCCGAGCCGGTATCTCTGTGGTGAAGGTTCAGATTAAGGCGAGTTACTGGTGGGACCGTCTGCCCCAAGTCTGGGACAAGCTGCGCCGCAAGATCCGAGACATTGAGACGGAGCTTCCACCCGGGGCCGGTCGCCCTGACATCGGGGACGATTTCGGCGATGTCTTCGGGTTTCAGCTTGCTGTCACTGGCGACGGTTTCTCGTATTCGGAGTTGGAAGACTACTCCAAGCTTCTCAAAAAAGAGCTCAGCCTTGTAGAGGGCGTTGCGCGCGTCGATCTCTGGGGTGCCCAAACCAAGGTCGTCTACCTTGATGTTTCCCAAACCCAGTTCAGCCAGCTTGGCCTGACCAGCGAGAATGTCCAGGCAACGCTGCTGTTGCAAAATGCCGTCGTTGATGCGGGAAGCGTCAATCTCCCGAACAAGCGGCTGAGGATTGCGCCATCCGGGACTTTTTTGACACCGGAAGATATCGGCGATCTGACAATCCGGCCTTCTCTGTTGGAGGCCGCCGGGTTGGCAGAAAATGACGAGATTATTCGAATACGGGATATCGGAACCGTTCGGGAAGGCTACGCTGAGCCGGCCTTCCAGATCATGCGGTTCAACGGGATTCCGTCGATAGGTCTGTCGATTTCAAATGAGCCCGGCATCAATATCGTCGATATGGGAATTGCGGTCGAAAAGAGACTTGAGGAACTGACGGCGACCCTTCCAATCGGTATCGAAGTTCACAAGGTTCATTGGCAATCCGATGTGGTGAGCGAGGCGGTCGATGGGTTTCTGATCAGTTTTGCGGAAGCCGTCGCAATCGTGCTGGTGGTTCTGACCATCTTTATGGGATTGCGCATCAGTATCGTCATCGGTTTCGCGCTGATCTTCACGATCTTGGGCAGTTTCGTGTTGATGGCGATCTTTGGAATCGATTTGCAACGAATGTCTCTTGGTGCGCTCATCGTTGCCTTGGGTATGATGGTCGATAACGCCATCGTTGTCGCCGATGGATATCTAGTACGCATCAAGAAGGGCGTCGACCCCAAGACGGCGGCCATTGAATCGGCGCGCGGCCCATCATGGCCTTTGCTGGGCGCTACCGTAGTCGCCGTAATGGCTTTCTACCCTATATTCGCTTCGACCGAGGACGTGGGTGAGTATTGCCGGACCCTATTCACAGTCATCGCAATTTCATTGCTTGTGAGCTGGTTGGTCTCGATGACCATTACGCCCCTGCAGTGCATCGATCTGCTACGAGGTGTAAAAGGGGACGGCGGCGAAGATCCCTATAATACCAAATTTTATATGTCCTATCGGGCGTTTCTGGGGCGGGCGATTCGTGCGCGCTGGCTGACCGTTGGCGTCATGGTTGTGTTTCTGGCGGCATCGGTTGTGGGTTTCGGAAATGTAAAACAGCTGTTTTTCCCGGAAAGCTCCATGACCAAGTTCATGATCGATTTCTGGTTGCCCGAAGGCAGCCGCATCGAAAATGTCGCGAGTGCTTTGAAACAAGCGGAGCAGAAAATCGGGGCAGATGAACGTGTCGACGGGGTCGCCACCTTTGTTGGCTCGGGGCCGCCGCGTTTTTATCTTCCCGTCGAGCCGGAGTTGCCTTATCCGAGCTATGCTCAACTGGTCGTTAATGTCCACGACTTCCGCGATATCGACGACCTTATTTTGGACCTTACGCCCTGGTTCCAAGAGACCTATCCCGATGCGTTACCCGTATTGCGCCGGTTCGGGGTGGGGCCGACAAATACCTGGAAGCTGGAAATGCGCATCAGCGGCCCTGCCGACGCAGACCCGAATGACTTGCGCAAACTAGCGAAAGAATATCAGTCCGTCATAGATTCGGAGTGGAGAGCCGCCTATTCCCGAAGTGACTGGCGGCAGCGGGTTCAGAAGCTGGTTCCGATGTACAATCAGGAACGCGCGCGCTGGGCCGACGTGAGCCGCGAAGATCTGGCGCAAACCACCAAACGTGCATTCGATGGACGGGTGATCGGTTTGTATCGCGAAGGAGACGACCTTACGCCGATCATCCTGCGCCAAATCGAGGAAGAGCGGCAGAATGTCGAGGCATTGGATGTGCTCCAAATTCAGCCGGCGCTTTCTACGAGTACGGTGCCTTTGGGGCAGGTGGTGGACGGTGTTTCCATCGCCTGGGAAGATCCGCTGATCTGGCGTCGCGACCGGAGGCGGACCATTACCGTTCAATCGAATCCGATACCCGGCGTCACCGCACCAAGTTTACGCAAGGTTCTTGTGGAGAAAATCGAAGCGATCCAACTTCCTTCCGGTTACACCATGGAGTGGGGTGGGGACTACGAGTCTTCAAGCGATGCCAATGCGTCCCTAATGCCGGGTTTGACACCGGCTGTATCGATCATGGCTTTCATTACCGTGATGCTCTTCAATGCATTCAGACCGCCTCTGATCATTCTGTTGACGATCCCCTTTGCGATGATCGGTATCACTGTTGGATTGCTTGGATTCGGCGTGCCTTTCGGCTTCATGGCGCTTTTGGGGGCAATGAGCCTCTCCGGCATGATGATCAAGAACGCAATCGTCTTGCTGGATGAAATCAACGTACAATTGGCGGCGGGATTGTCCCGCTACGAGGCCGTTATGCAGTCCGCGATGTCGCGCCTAAGACCCGTGATGATGGCGACGGCGACGACGGTCCTTGGCGTGCTGCCACTGCTTCAAGATGTATTTTGGGTGGGGCTTGCGGTGACCATCATGGCGGGCCTGACCGTGGGGTCGTTTCTGACAATGGTCCTGTTGCCTGTGCTCTATGCGATCTTCTTCAAGATCGAACAAGAGGCTGAAGAGATTCCGGCATCTCCGCCCAGTGTGAACTCCGGCGCGGCCGCATAGGAGACCATTGCATGGCCTGGGTCATCGGTTTGGTCCTGTGTGCGATTACGATTGCAATCCACCACGAATTCATGCGCGTGCTGGGCAGGGCGATACGGAAAAGCAGAAAGGGCAGCCGATTGGGCCTGGTTGCCGCTGTGATGGTTCTCGTGGTCGCGCATGTCCTTGAGGTGTACTTGTTCGCCGGTGCGTTCTATCTGGGGGAAAACTGGATTGAAATCGGCTCGTTGCAGGGCGAAGTCAGCGGCGATCTCAATGACTACGCCTATTTCTCGGCCGTCAGCTATACATCGGTCGGATATGGCGATGTGTTTGCAACCGGTTACCTGAGAATCATCGCCGGATTGGAAGCCTTGATCGGATTGCTGATGATCGCCTGGTCCGGGGCCTTCACTGTCTATTTCATGCAGCACCATTGGTCTGACGATGTGCTGACGGATGTCTGAGTTTTGAAGTTGGATTCGGTCGGATGGAATTTCATATTGCTGGATTGAATATTATCGTTGTGGCGGTTGCCGTCTGGTTTGTCGGCACTTTCGTAAACAAGAAGATCTCTTTCCTGGAGCGTTACAACATCCCAGTGGCGGTCACGGGGGGATTGATATGCTCCACCTTGGTCATGGGGCTGTTCTATGGGGCGGATATCTCCGTCACATTTGACACGCGTTTGCGCGACTTGCTGCTTCTGACGTTCTTTTCGACAATCGGCCTTTCCGCGAAACTGAGTTTACTTCGGGAGGGCGGCAAGACGCTTGCCGTGTTGCTTGTCGCGACCAGCGTCCTGCTCATTCTACAAGACGGAACGGGAGTATTACTTGCCTATGCGCTCGGCACTCACCCAGGTTACGGCCTGTTCGCCGGCAGTATCTCACTTGCGGGTGGGCACGGCACAGCCATCGCCTGGGGGACAGTTGCAGAACAGGCCGGATTGGCCTCCGCAAAGGAAATTGGAATCGCGTTCGCGACATTCGGGTTGATCGCCGGGGGCCTTATAGGCGGCCCGATTGCGGAATATCTGATCAAGAAGCATAAGCTGGTTTCGGACGAAGCGAACGGTCAGGCTCCCTCAATCGAAACCGATGACGGGGCATTGTCCCCAAGCATGCCGACGGTTTCCGCTCAATTGACCACGTTGGTAATGCTAGCTGTCTGTATCCAGGCCGGGGACCTGGTGAACCAGTTTCTGTTTTCAAACGGCGTTACAATCCCCGGATTCTTGACCGCGATGATGGTTGGTATCCTGATTGCGAACACATCGGGTTTTTTGAACCTGAGTATCGATCCGGTTAGCCGCGAACGGGCTGGTGAAATCAGCCTGCAACTGTTTCTGGCCATCAGTTTGATGAGTATGCAGCTTTGGGTCCTCGCGGACGCTATCGCCATCATTCTTCTCGTTCTTTTTGTTCAGATGACAATCATTACACTATTCGCCGTATGGTTCGTTTTTCGCGTCATGGGCCGGAGCTATGATGCGTGTGTCATTGCTGCGGGATTTACCGGCCTCGGCATGGGGGCTACGCCGGTCGGTATCGCGAATATGAATGCGGTTACGGCAAAATACGGCCCATCGCCCAAGGCTTTTCTTGTCGTACCTCTTGTCGGCGCCTTTTTTCTGGACATCGTAAACGCGTTTGTCATCAAGACATTTCTGGCGCTGCCGATAATGTCCTCCGGGGGATGACCAAGTGTGGAGGTAGCGCGGCTGGCCGTAAGCGATGGACCCAAAGCCATCGCTGCCGCCGGCGGGGTGTAAGCGCAATTTCTGCGAACGCGGGCGTGCATATGGCGCGACTGAGTGCGTGAATTAGTATTTCCTTAGTTATTTTAGGGTACATCTTGTCAAGTTCGAGCGGCTAGCGCGATGTATTGCATTTGCCGTACGCCCATAAACTTCTATCCCCCTCAGTTCATATGAAGATTGGGAAGCCAATGGCCCCGGCTGCGTCCAACCCAGTTGTCTATAATGCAGATGCGCGCGCTGTCTATGCCACGCTTTCCGGTGCGGTGGACGTTGGTGAAGTAAAACGCATTCTGGAGAAAATTACCGAGCAACCTGGTATTCCCGACAACGCGAACGCCATCTGGGATCTTCGCGCGATGCAAATCTGGACGGTTGATTTGGATATTGTCCGCGAGCTTTCCGATTTTAGAAATGCACTCTCCGACAAACGTCAAGATGCGAAGGTAGCGATGGTTGTGTCAAAAAGGCATGAGACGGTGATCGTAGATATGATGCGTGCGCATTGTAGGAATGGCGAAAAACTCTTCAGAGCTTTTACTTCCTATGAGAAGGCGGAGCTTTGGGTGAGGGACGGGCACGTTCAGCGGCAGAAGGCGCATCCTTCTATGCACTGAACCCTTTCGACGTATGTTCCCAAATATGCGAAATGCGAGCAGCGAGAAATCCATATCCTTGTGGGTTCCCGTCCTCTGCTTTCTCCGGGGCAAGTGCATAGAAGCACTCTGACTCGTATGTGACGCGGGTTATTTTTTCCGCTCCTTCCACACCAACCAATCACTCTTTGGAAGCCAAGCGTTTCTGTTGCGCCGGTTCCCTTTGTGCCTCATCAGCAGCAGAAATCAAAAGACAGGCATATCACCTTTACTTGGAACCACTGAGACGGTCATTGCAGCTTTTCGGTTAGGAAGGCGTTGCGCGGCGGCACACGATAAACACGCCTTTCCAAGTGTCTGGCCGCTCTTGTGGCTATTTTGACAAGACCCTTTGCCGATACGCCGCGATCTTTTCCTTCAAGCCGGGATGCCCCGCGGTTCTGACAATTGCCGCCAGATCCGCGTCCCGGGTATCGCGAACGGTGATTGTGAACATGTCGTTCAAGGCGCGGTGCGGAAGCGCTTTGGATCGCTGGTGCAGGGTGTCGATCCAGTCCGGCCATTCGGGTTGTTCTGCAACCGTTGTGGCCAGTCCGGCGTCCGCCGCTTCCGGCGCGGTCAGCACCCTGGTGTCGACAAGCATATTCCGCGCGGCGTCCGGGCCGATCAGGTTCATCAGGCGGCGCGTGCCAAGCGCCAGCTCAAAATTCCAGCCCGGCATGCGGAATTTGGCGTCAGGAGAGGCTATGCGTCGCCAACAGGCGGCGAACAGGTCTGCGCCGGCGCCGACGACCTGACCTTGCGCCAGGGCCAGAACAGGAAAGGGGGCGTGATGAACCGCTTGCAGCATCGTTTCGACCCGCAGGAAGCGCCACAGCAGGTCGCCATCGCTTAACGCATCCAGTTCCGACAGGTCGAACCCCGCGCAAAAGTGCCGGCCTTCGCCGCGAATGACGCAGAGCCTGACGCCGTCGCAATCCTCAATCGCGGCGGTCAAGGCATCGACCAGGGGCGGGCTCAGTGCGTTCGCCGCATCGGGCCGGTTCAGCGTCAAAGTCATAAGATCGCCTTTGCGATCTACGATCAGTGGGGAAGGGCTATCCTCTGCCATAGGTTCAGCGTTCATTCCGTCACGACCGGGGGTTTCACATATTCCGCACCAAGGGCGCTCAACACTTCTTCGGTATGTTCGCCGAGTCCCGGCGGCCGGCGCTGGATATGCGCCGTCTGCCCGTTAATGCGAAGCGGGGATGCGAAAGTCCTGGTCGCCTTGCCGTTCGCCAGCACAAGATCCTGAACCCAGCCCATATGCACAACCTGCGGATCCGACAGGGCTTCCGAATAGGTGTTGATCGGGCTGCAGGGCACGCCCGCCCGGGCGAATTGGTCCAGCCAGTGCGCGACGGGCTGCGTGTCGAAGACGGCTTCCAGGGTATCCTTGAGAGTGGTTTGATTCTGCGCCCGCAATGTCGGCGTCAGATAGCGTTCATCCTCCTTGAGGTCCGGCAAACCGACCACGTCGCAGACGGCGCGCCACAAGCTGTTGTTCCCAGCCGCCATGCCGAAGTAACCGTCGGCGGCCTTGAACGCCTGATAGGGGGCGTTTCGCGGGTGCGCCGACCCAAGCTTCTTTGGGTCCCGGCCCGTACCGAAATACTCGCTTGTCTGGAGCGCCGCCACGCCGAGGGCGGTTCCCAACATCGAGACATCGATGTTCTGCCCTTCTCCGGTCCGGGTCCGTTCGTTGAGGGCCGCGGTAACGGCGAATGCGCCATAGAGCGCCGCGACAAAGTCGCACAAGGGAACGCCGCATTTCATCGGCGCCGTTCCGGGCTCACCCGTCACGCTCATCACCCCGCTCATGGCCTGCATGGTCAGGTCGAAACCGCCTTGCGTGCTGCGGGGGCCTTCCTGACCGAATGCGGAGATGGAGCAGTAAATCAGGGACGGCTTTTCGGCCGACATGCTCTTGTAGTCGATCCCCATGCGTCCGAGTACGCCGGGCCTGAAGTTCTCGACCACCACGTCGCTGTCCAGGATGATCGCGCGGGCCGCCGCCAGACCTTCCTCGCTTTTCAGGTCCAGGACTACGGACCGTTTGTTCCGGTTGATGGACGCAAAATTCTCGCTGTAACCGTCGTTGACGGGCGGCCACATCCGCATGGCGTCGCCGGCGGGGCGTTCCACCTTGATGACATCCGCCCCCATATCGGCCAGCAGCATGGCGCAAAACGGGCCCGCCGCAATTTCACAAAACTCAACAACCTTGATGCCTGACAATGCGGACATGACCAAACTTCTCCATCCTGGGCGCGGGGACCGTACGATCTATGCAGAATTCAAGTTGCGGGGCTAGGCGCTGCTGAACCGCGCATTGGCTTCTCGAAAGATCCGGCGGCTCTTGTCGAAATCGAACGGCGCTTCCTCAAGCGTCTCCGGGTCCCACTCGCTACGGCCGTCGGCGAAGAAGTCGCCGCCATAGACATGGATGGCCGACGTTAGCTTCTCAATGGGGTTGGTCACCGAATGGACGATGTCCTTGCCCAGGGCGACTGCTTTTCCCGGCATCAGGGAATCCGCGCCGGCGGCCTCTATCCTGTTGCCGTTCTTGCGCCAAAAAATGTTGTCCTCCCGCCCGGAATAAAGGCCGATCACCGCCCAGGCATTGTGATTGTGCGGCATCAAGGTCATCAACGGCGCCCATGTGAAGTTCAGGATCGTCAAGCTGTCGCTTCGATAGAGTTCCTTGAACCCGGCTTCCCGGGGCTCCCCAAGCGCAGCGAATACAGCGCCCGGATCCGTTATCGCTTCGTTGACCACCTCCCGCACGGCCTTGTGGCTTTCGTCTTCCGCCCGCGCATGCCGGCAGTCCTCTATGAACCTCTCCAGATCGAACATCCTTGCGTTCCTTTCCGAAAAACCGAACCTGCGTTTAGCACGTGTAGTTCATGCCGATGCGGCCGCCATCGACATATATCGTTTCGCCCGTGATGTAGCTTGCCTTCTCACTGGCCAGGAAGGCGACCACATTGCCGATTTCCCGAGGGGCGCCAACGCGTTTCAGCGGGGTCCGCGACATGACCATCGCCATGGCTTCGGGATTCGCGTTCACGCCGGCCATCATGGCGGTATCGACAGAGCCCGGCCCGACTGCGTTCACCCTTATGCCATGCGGCGCCAACGCCAGGGCGGACGCCTTGGTCAACTGCATGACCCCGCCCTTGGAGGCGCAGTAGGCGGCAATCGTGGGGATGGCGACGTGCGCGTTGATCGAGGACATGTTCACGATTGAGCCTTCGATGCCCTTCTCCACCATCGTTTTGGCCGCACGCTGCAAGGCGAGAAAGGTGCCTGTCAGGTTCACGTCGATTACCTGGCTGAACTGTTCCAGCGTGGTTTCCAGAAAAGGTCCGGGGACGGCGATGCCGGCATTGTTGACGAGGATTGAGACGGGGCCGAGTTCGGTCTCCACACGGTCGAACAGGGCGTCGATCTGCGCCGGGTCGCCCATATCGCAGGAGAGCCCGACCGCACCGCCGCCGAGTTTCACCGCGGCCTCTTCGACTGCGCCCCCGTTGATGTCCGCAAGCACGACCCGCGCGCCGTCTTCCGCCAATGCCTCACCGCAGGCATAGCCGATACCTTGTGCGCCTCCGGTGACCAGGGCAATCGGTTTATCCGTCATCGATCTCTCTCTCCTAACTCATGTTCCTCAAGCCGGTAGTCGGCTCTGGCCTGTTGCGGGGTAATGTAGCCGGCTTCGAGGTCGGCCTTGACCAGATCGCGGGACCGCTTCCCCGGATCGCCGTAGCCGCCCCCTCCCGGAAGCCCCAGCACAAGGCGGGATCCGCTTGGAACTTTCTGGCGTCCCTTGCTGCGCAGCACCGTGCCGTCCGCCAGGGCGACGGACCCCGGTGCGCCGGGACCCCCGCCGTCCCGGCCCCGCGCCGGATTTTCGACCCGGTCGAACATGGCGTTGAAGTAGAATTCATATCCGTCGCGGGGTTCGATTTCTATGGTTTGGCCCAATCCGCCGCGATGAGCGCCCGCGCCGCCCGAGCCGCCGCGCAGGTCCTTGCGCCAAACGACGATGGGGCCGACATGCTCGGTCGCCTCGATGCTCATGGTCTTGACACCGGACGGAAACGCCGTGGCCGAAAGCCCGTCCAGCGATGGACGCGCGCCGGCGCCGCCGGAGTTGAACAGCAGCATTTCCGCGCTTTCGAATCCCTGGTCCGGCTGCACGGGCCGGGCGCTGATCTGAATGTTCCAAAGCGCACTGGCGCCTTCCGCCGGCACCGTGCCCGGCATACATTTGTGAAGCGCGCCGAGCGCGACATCGGGAACCAGATGGCCCAGGACGTGCCGGACGGAAACCGGGGCGGGGCGGCTGGCGTTCAGTATGCACCCTTCGGGGGCGGTGATCTCGAACGGTTCCAAGGACCCGGTATTGTTGGGCACTTCGGGCGCGATGGCGCATTTAAGGCCATAGCATGCATAGGCCCGCGTATAGACCATCGGGACATTGACGCCGAACGCGCTCATGCCGCTGGTGCCTGCGAAGTCGGCGACCAGCCTGTCGCCGTCGATATGCAGGGCCACCTTCATATGGACCGGAATGTCGTATCCATCCACATGCATGTCATTTCGATAGGCGCCGTCGGGCAGGGCGTTTATGCAGGCGCGCGTGGCGCTGCGGCTGGTGTCAATGATGAAGTCCGAAAGTCCTTCCAGGTCGTCGATCTGAAATTCGTTCAGCATTTCCTGGAGCCGGCGGTCCCCGGCCTCGTTGCAGGCCGCCAGCGAATACAGATCGCCCACGACGGCGTCCGGCGCGCGGACGTTCGCGCGGATGAACTTCAGAACAATTTCAGAAACCTCGCCCCTCTCGGCGAATTTCGTGATCGGGATGAGCAGGCCCTCTTCGTGCACGTCGCCTGCGTCCGGCCCAAATCCGCGCCCGCCGATATCGACGACATGGGCGGTGCTGGCGAAGTAGCCGACATGGACGCCGCCCCGAAAGACCGGGGAGACCACGGTCACGTCATGGAGGTGGCCGGTTCCCTTCCAGGGATCGTTCGTCAGATAGACGTCCCCCTCGTAGATATTCTCCTGGCCGATTTCGGCGACGAAGTGGAGGACGCTTTCCGCCATGGCGTTGACGTGGCCGGGCGTTCCCGTGACGGCCTGGGCCATCATACGGCCGCGCAGGTCGAACAATCCGGCCGACAGGTCGCCGGCTTCCCGGACCGAGGTGGAGAAGGCCGTGCGGATCAACGTGGTCGCCTGTTCTTCGACAACGGCGATCAGCCGGTTCCACATGATCTGATAGTCGATGGTCTCTGTCTTCATTGGGCCGCGTCCTTCCGCACCAGCAACAGGGAACCGTCCGATTGTCCGATCACCGAATAGCCGGACGTGACGATGGTCGTGGTTTCGTCTTCGACGACGACCGCGGGCCCTTCGACCCGGACGCCCGGGGCGATCGCCTTCCGTTCCACCTCTGTTGCGTTCACATGGCTGCGCAAGGCGGCGTCGAAGAAGGAGCGCTCGCCGCTCCGTGCGGCGGGCTCACCCGTCAGAATGCTCTCCACATCCGGCCTTTTGGGCAACACGGTCCGAACATTCACGGACCAGTTCGTCACCTCTATCGCAAGACCGTCAATCGTCCGCCCGAACAGATCCCTATACGCCCGTTCGAACGTGCCGCGCAGCGTCTCCACCGCTTCGGTGTCGAAAGGCTTGAACGGCAGGAAGACGGGAATCTCCCAACCTTGCCCGGAATAACGCATCATCGCTGTTACGGTCTTCTCGGTTTCCGCGTCTGCCGCCCCTAACTGGACGAATCCCAGGGCTTCCGACTCCAAGCTGTTCAAGCTTGTGTTCACGGCGTCGATGTCGAACGCGTCCAAGCGTTGGAACAGGCCCTTGGTCGCTTCGTATGAAAAGGGCGCCTTGAGGAAGCCGACAGCCGATCCCACCCCGGCCGCCGGCGGAATCAACAGCGATGCTATGCCCAGTTTCTCGCAAAGGCGGCAGGCGTGCAGCGGCGCCCCGCCGCCGAACGCGATCATCGTAAAAGCCTCTATGTCACGGCCGTTTTCAACCGTGTGAACCCTGGCGGCGTTGGCCATATTCTCATCGACCATCTCGGTGATGGCGAAGGCTGCGTCCTCCTTTTCAAGGCCGGTCGGTTCGCAGAGTTCAGCGTTCAAAACCCAGGCGGACAAGTCTCCGGATAAGGGGATTGCCCCGCCCGCGAAATTGTCCGCGTCCAGACGGCCGAGCAACAGGTTTGCGTCCGTGACGGTCGGTTTGTCCCCACCCCTCTGATAACAGGCGGGGCCGGGTTCGGACGCCGCGCTTTTGGGGCCGACGCGGATCTGCCCCATGGAATCGACATGGGCGATTGATCCGCCGCCGGCCCCGATTTCGACCATTTCAACGACAGGGGTCGACACCGGCATGCCGGACCCTTTCTTGAAGCGATAGGTCCGGGCCACTTCGAAACTACCCGTCGTTTTCGGGGCCCCGTCTTCGATCAGGCAGATTTTCGCCGTCGTTCCTCCCATGTCGAACGACATGACCTTCTCAAACCGGTGTGCGCGGGCGAAATCCGCGGCGAAGATGGCGCCGCCCGCCGGTCCGGATTCCAACAGACGAACGGGTTGCTCCATAGCGGTTTCCACGCTGATCAATCCGCCGCCGGAATGCATCATGAAAACCGGGGCGTCGATCCCGATGTCCCGCAGCCGCGTCACCAGACGGCCGAGATAGTCCGCGACCTGGGGCTGCACATAGGCGTTGGCGATCACCGTGTTGAACCGTTCGAACTCCCGCATCTGCGGCGAAACGACCGACGAAAGAGAAATCGACAGATCCGGCTTCGCTTCCTTAAGGGCTGCGGCAACCGCTCTTTCGTGCGCGGGGTTCGCATAAGCATGCATGAAGCCGATGGCGACCGCCTCGTACCCGCCTTCGACAATGCGTGTGACGAGATCGGAAACATCCTCTGCATTCAGCGGAAGCAGCACGACGCCCTCTGCGGCGACGCGTTCCTTCACGGTATAGCGGTGCGGCCGCGAGACGAGAGGCTGGGGAAGCTGAAGGTTCAGGTCGTATTGTTCAAAACGGTTTTCCGACCGCATTTCCACGACATCGCGAAAACCATCCGTGGTTACGAAGGCCAATTTCGCACCACGCCGTTCGATCAACGCGTTGGTAACCAGGGTCGTTCCATGAATGACCTGTGCGATTTCCGATACGTCGATCCCGGCGAGGTCGGCGGCTTGCCGGACGCCGTCCAGTATCGCCTGTTCGGGCTGGCTGTAGTTCGTCAGGACTTTGCAGGTCGCCATCCCGCCCGCATGTTCCAGCGCTACGTCCGTAAAGGTGCCGCCGATATCGACGCCGACTCTGGTCTGTCCCGTTGCCATTGTTCGGTTCGTTCCCTAAAGGCTTTTCAGAATCTGGTTTACCGTGAACGCCGCTTGGTACAGGCGGGACATCACGGGGGCGGATGCAACGGGCGCGACGTCGGTGATCGGCAGAGGCAGATCCTCTTCCCGTCCGCCGGCCAGCAACTCCGCCATCGCCTTACCGAACATCGTGCCCGGCGTTATGCCGCGCCCGTTGTAGCCGATAGGCGTGTACAGGCCGTCTGCAAGGCGGTGAATCCGGGGCAGGTGGTCGGGTGTCATGGCGATCCGCCCGTGCCAGGAATGTTCGAATTCCACTGTCCCCAATTCCGGGAAAAGGCGTCGCAGGTTGCGGGCCGCCCAGCGGCGGGAAAGGCCTGAAAGCCCGCCGATCACCGTTCCCATCGACCCGATGATGATCCGCCCGAACGCGTCGCGCCGGATTGAGAACATGATCGGGCCGGTATCCCAAAGGCCCTGCCCCTCCTTCAAGATATGGGCGGCGGCGTCACCCAGGGGCGCGGTGGCGAGTTGGAAATAGTGAATCCTGGTAAAGGTCTTCCGAAGGTCCGGCCACAGGTCGTCCGTGTAGGCGTTCGTACCAAGCACGATCCATTTCGACGAGACTTCACCCTTGTCCGTCTCGACGATCCAGCGCGCGCCGTCCCTGCGTAACTTTGTGGCCTTTACGCCGGTGGCGATCCGTGCGCCGGCCGCGGTGGCCGCGCGCGACAGCCCGCGCACATAGCCCATTGGGTTGATCGTTCCCGCGCGGTGGTCCAGCAATCCGCCGAAGAACGCGGTGCTGCCGATCTTTCGCGCGGCCTGATCCCGGTCCAGCAGATCGACGGGAGCGCCAAGACGACGCCATTCTTCGGCGCGGCGTTCCAGATCTTCGAACCCTTTGGGTGAATGGGCCGCATGGATCGTGCCTGTGCGGGTTGCCTCGCATCGGATCTGATGTCGTTCGATCAAGGACTGAACATATTCCGGCGCGTTCCCCAGCACCTTGATCAGTGCGCCGCCGCGTTTGTCCCCCAGCTTCTTTCGCACATCCTGCGGCGGCAGCCACAGTCCCGCATTGACCAAGCCGACATTCCGTCCGGAGCCGCCGTAACCGATATGCTGCGCTTCGATCACCTGGCAGTCGATGCCGAGTTCGGCGGCGTGAAGCGCTGTCGAAAGACCGGTGAATCCGCCGCCGACGATTGCAAGATCGACCGAGGCGTTGATTTTCAGGTCGGTCGACTGGGGCTCCTCGACTGCTGAAGCATCCCAGAGCGAAATTGCGGAGGAGTTTGCCATCATCGTCGGTGCCCATCCCGTCGGTGCGTGGTTCGGCAATCCACCCGAACACCCGCATCCTAGTCTTTGATCGATCTTGAAGAAATCCATCTATCGTGTCAACATACGAAACAATTGTTTCGAATGTCAGCACATATGTGATGCCGGTGTGAAACTGCTGCGATATTCCGGATCCATCCGGACAGCCCATACGTCACCGCCTTAAAGGGTGGCTTTTCCAACACAATTTCATGCGATGGATCCGGGGAATATCCCCGGCCGGAGAGCGGGGTTTGAGTTCACATACCTTTCAAGGCTTTTGTGACACCCGCCGCCGCCCCCATAACCAATTCGCCGATTTCCTGGTCGCGCCCTTCGGTCAAATTGACGTCGGGAACCGACACGCCGATGGCCGCGACCGGCCGCCCATTCGGCAAACTGGCCACCGCGCCGAAGCTGTAAATCCGGTCCCGAAACTCCCCGCGGTCGAGGGCGAAGCCGCGCTCTTGCGTCTTTTCGACATCCTCGTCCATCGCCTTGAGGGAGGTGATCGTCCGTTCCGTATATTTCACGAGTTGGCCGCGTAGTTGGTGGCGGTAATGATCATAGTCAGCGGCAAGCAACGCCTTGCCGGTGCCGACGCAGTGGATCGGCGCGCTGCCGCCAATCGGATTCCAGGACCGGATCGGCTTGGTGCTCTCAATTTTGTCGATGTAGATAACCGAAAGCGCGTCCGGCACGGCGAGGTAGATCGCCTCGCCCGTCCGGTCCGAGAGCATCCGCATTTGCGGCGCGGCGATGGACGACAGATCCAGATGTTCGACGACGGCGCGGCCCAGTTGCCAAACCTTCATCGTCGCCGAATAGGATTTCGACTCGTCATTCCGTAAGTAGCCGAGCGCCGTAAGCGTCTGCAACAGGCGAAAGGTGTTGGATTTGCTGAGTTCCAGCTCCCGCGCAAGCTCCGACACGCCCATCCCGTTCCGCGATCTCGCCAACCGTTCCAGCACCATCAGGCCCTTGGACAGTGTGGAATCCAGTTTGACCGGGCGAGCCGCGTCTTTGTTCGGGGGAGAGTCGTTCAAGGAACCGTCGTCCGAAGTAGGTAGCGATGACAAAGGGCCTAGCAAACCGGACTTCCGGATGCAATGCGCCGCGCCATCAAATCCCACTGGAACGGCCCTGGATGAGAGCGGCGCCGCTGATCCGCCGCCAAGGATTGCGGCTGCTTGTCCTGTTCGGTTCTATGCGGCGTTCGCTACCCGGAAGATGGGCCGAGTGGCGGATCGTAGGCCCGCACCTCCGGAAGCGGGCCGGTAAATTTGGCAACCTGCACCAATGCGGATTGCGCCGCCGGTCCTTGCGAAAGATGGGACGTCCGCAAATCGTGGGTCAGCACGTTGGGATTTCCATGGCGTTCCAGATGGTCGGGGTCTCCAAGATCCGGATCGTACCACGCGCCGGTCCACAGGAACAAAACGCCCTGGCGGATATCGTCGGTAACGACCGCGCCGGCAAGGCATCGGCCCCGTGCGTTGTGGATGCAAACGATGTCGCCGTCGGCGATGTTCCTGTCGGCGGCGTCGCTTGGATTGATCAGAACGGGCTCCCGCCCTTTTATCTTTCGGCTCCGGCTGAACGCGCCATTGTCATACTGACTGTGAAGGCGGGTTTCCGGCTGTCCGGAAATCAAATGCAACGGGTGTTGCCGATCCGCCGATCCCAACCACTCTCTGGGCGGCAGCCACGCCGGGTGGCCCGGACAGTCGCGATAGCCGAATCCGGCGATGACAGGGCATGCCAGTTCGATCTTGCCGCTGGCTGTTTCAAGCGGGTTGGCGTCCGGATTTTCCCTGTAAGCCTGCAGGTACACGGCGTCGGGGGTCGGATCCTGCAGGTGGACGACATCGCCGGCCAGGAAATCTTCCCAGCCGGGGAGCGTGATGTTTGCCGTTGCGGCGCGCTTCTGCACATCCGCCCACATCTCTTGCTGCCATTCCTCGGCGCTCATGCCCCTGCTGAAGGCTTCGCCCGAAGACATCCGTTGTTCCAGTGCGGAGAAGATATCGAACTCGGTCCGGGCTTCGCCTACGGGGTCGACAATCCGGCGCATGGGAATGAGGGCATTGTCCTGTGTGCCGGCGGCGAAATCCTCGCGCTCCGGCGGGGCCGCAACCGGCAGGACGATATCGGCGTGGCGCGCGGTAGCCGTCCAGTTCACTTCATTCACAATGATTGTTTCCGGCCGCTGAAAGGCGCGGCGCAACCGGTTCAGATCCTGATGGTGGTGAAAGGGGTTTCCGCCCGCCCACCATACCATGCGAATGTCCGGGAAGACCCTGTGTTCCCCATTATACGCGTAAGCGCCGTTTGGGTTCAGAAGCATGTCCGATACCATGGCGACCGGGATATAGTCGTCGACGGGGTTGGCGCCTTGCGGAAAAGAGGGCCAATGGACCGGACGGTCGACAGTGCCGATACTGGCGTCCGCCCCGTAGCCGATGCCGAACCCGCCGCCGGGCAAGCCGATCTGCCCCAGCATGGCCGCAAGCACCACGGTCATCCAAAGCGGTTGTTCGCCGAAGTCGGCCCGTTGCAGACCCACTGCGGTGCAGATCAAGGTACGCCCGGCGGCCATGCGGCGCGCCAATTGACGAAGCGGTTCCGCGGCGATCCCGGACTGTTCCGCAGCCCAGTCGGCGTCCTTAACGATTCCGTCCGTCTCGCCCGTCAGATAGGCCGCGACGGTGTCGAAGCCGACCGTATAGCGGCCGACGAAAGCCTTGTCGTACAGGTTTTCAACCAGAAGCGTGTGGGCCAATCCCATCATAATCGCCGAGTCCGATCCCGGCCTCGGTGGATGCCATTCCGCCTGCAGCTCCTCTGACGCATCCGTCCGCAGCGGGCTGAAATTGACGAACTCGACACCGGCCGCCGCACATTTCGCCAGTTCGTCGCCCAGGCGGTGAACGGCGAGGCCGCCGCCGGAGACTTGACCATTCCTGACCGGAACGCCCCCGAACATAACGACTAGCCGGCCTTCCTTGGCGACCGTGCTCCACCGCGTCGCCCGTTTTACATGGTCGCGGAAATTACCCACGATATAGGGCATCAGGACCAGGGCGGCGTTGTAGCTATAATTTCCTTCCGAACGCACGAACCCGCCGATTGTGTTCAGGAACCTCTTCAACTGGCTTTGCGCATGATGAAAGCGCCCGGCGCTCGCCCAACCGTAGGACCCAGCGTAAATCGCCCCGTTACCATATTCCGACCGGACACGGTTCAGTTCGTCCGCCACCAGGTTAAGCGCTTTGGTCCAGCTAACCTCGACAAACCGATCCTTGCCGCGTTCTCCATTTCCCGCGCCCGGGCCATTGTCCAGATACCCTTTTCGAACAGCCGGCCGCCGGACCCGTGCGCTGCCGTGCAGGCTGCCGGCGATATTCTCATTTATGCGCGACGGCTGCGGGTCGTCGGGGTGGGGGTGAATGGCCGAAACCTGGCCGTCGATCACTTCCGCTAGTCCGGCGCCCCAATGGCTTGCGGTAAGGACGGACGTATCATTTGGCATATCTGGGACTTCTTTGCTGTTGCGACAGTTGTACCGATTAGTGAAACGTGCGTGCTGAATATTGACACAACACTTTTATCCTGCCATCACATTTCCCTAAACAAGATCCGGAAACAAGCGATGTCTTTCGGCGAAACAGATCTGACAAACACACTGGTCCATCTAGGGCGCGGTCCCAACGATTGCGGACGCCCCGTAAATCTGCCCATTCACCAAAGCTCCACGATCCTCTTCGAGAAGCTGGAGGCCTTTCAAGCCGCACGCGATGCGCGTTACGATCCCGGCACTTTGTATTATGGCCGTTACGGCAATCCCGCGACCTTCGAACTTGAGACTATGATATCGGCGCTGGAGGGCGCGCATGGAACCGTGTCGGTCTCATCCGGTCTGGCCGCTGTAAGCCTGGCGCTGACCGGCGCGACGAAGGCTGGGGACCATGTTCTGGTCGCGGACAATGTCTATGAGCCGACGCGTGGCTTCTGCGACACGGTTCTGGCGCGCTATGGCGTTGACATCGAGTTTTTCGATCCGATGGATTTGCCCTCTTTGGCCAGCCTGATGCGGCCAAAGACCGCCGCGGTCATGTTCGAAGCGCCTGGGTCGGGCACCTTCGAAGTGCCGGACATTCCCGCCATCGCCCAAATCGCGCGTGAGAATGGCGCGGTCTCGATTATCGACGGAACCTGGGCGACGCCCGTGTTCTGCCGGCCGCTGGACTTGGGTGTCGATGTTGTCGTGCATTCCGGGTCCAAATATATCGGCGGGCACGCGGACAGCATGATCGGCTTTATCGTCTGCAATGAAGCAACCTATCCCACGATGCGCCGGACCGCGGTCGCATTCGGGGAAAGGGCGGGGTCGCAGGACGTCTTTCTGTCGCTGCGCGGCTTGCGGACGTTGGAAATCCGCATGCGGCAGGTGGAACAGGCGGGCCTTGCCGTGGCCACCTGGCTGCGAGAACAGGCCCAGGTTCTGCGGGTGCTGCATCCTGCGCTTCCGGACTGTCCGGGACATCGGAACTGGCAGAGGGATTTCCAAGGGTCGGCGGGGCTTTTCAGCGTGGTGTTGAAGCCGGTTTCCGACGATTGCCTGCACGCATTCGTAGACGGACTGAGGATGTTCGGCATCGGTGTCAGCTGGGGTGGGTATGAGAGCCTGGTTTTACCGGTTGCGCCCAACCGTGTGGTGAGCCCTTGGCAAGAAGATGGACGGGTCGTGCGCTTCAGCATCGGGTTTGAGGACACCGACAGTCTGACGCAGGACCTGGCGCGCGCCCTGTCGTTCTTGAAATAACGCCGATGCGCTTGCCGGCACCCACCGAAATCCGTATTCCGACTCCCGAAAGGTTGCATGATGAAAAACAAGATTGACCATTTCGCCGTCGGTGCTGAAACCTTGGAACAGGGTGAGGAAGCGTTGCGCGCAATGCTTGGCATCGACATTCCGCGCGGCGGCAAGCACGCCGCCATGTCGACGCACAATTGCGTGGTGCAGGCGGGAAACGACAGTTTCCTCGAACTGATTTCCATCGATCCGGATGCGCCGGCGCCGGGCCGGGCCCGTTGGTTCACACTGGACGACCCGGAAACTCAGACCCGCCTGCATGCGCGGCCCCGGGCGCTGTGTTGGGTCGTCGGCACGGACGACCTTGACCGCATCGTGGCCGAAAGCCCGGTCGACCTGGGCGAAGTCGTCCATTTTACGCGCGGCGAGCGAACCTGGCGGCTGACCGTTCCGGCGGATGGAAGCCTGCCGGAAGGTGGGTTGCTTCCTGCTTTCATCGAGTGGTCGCCAGGCCCCCATCCCAGTGCGGGTATGCAGGATTTGGGGCTCGCCCTTTCGGAGGTTCGGCTGAGTCATCCCGATCCGCAGCGCATCGAAACCATCGCCCGAACGCTGCGCATCGATCATCTGGCCAGCGTGGTGGAGGGGCCGCTGGGACTGTCCTTCGCCCTGGACACGCCGACCGGCCGAGTAGTCCTGGACTGACGGACTGGCGGCGGAAAAACGTTCCAACCGACAGGCTCTAGCGGGTGTTGTGGCCCACCACGGTCATCCGGCGCTTCAGATATTCGCCGTACTGACTGAGCGAAAAGATGAAGGTCCAATAGATCAGCCCGACGAAGGCGTATACCTCGATGAAATAGGGCGCCCATTCGCCGGTCCCGAACGCCGCGTTCGCAGAAGCGAGAATGTCGAAGAAGCCGATGATGATGACAATCGCGGTTTCCTTGAACGTGACGACAACCATGTTGATGGTGCCGGGCAGGGAGATGCGAAACACCTGGGGCAGGATGATCGTTCCCAGAATGCGCCAATAGGAAAGTCCCAAGGCCATTCCCGCCTCGAACTGTCCGCGCGGGATCGCCTGGAATCCGCCACGGAAGACTTCGGCCTGATAGCAGGCGAAGAACAGGGCGAAGGCGATGACGACGCGCCAGATCTTGTCGCCATGCAGCCACTCGGGAAGCAGGATCGGCACCACCACCGCGGCGGTGAATAGCGTCGTCAACAAGGGTAGCGACCGGATGAAATCGATCAGGATCGAAACGCCGACCGATATCACCGGCAGTTTGGACCGCCTCATCAGCGTTAGCGCCAGTCCCATCGGCATTCCAAGCAGGACGACACTGGAAAACAGGAACAGTGTCAGCGACAAGCCGCCCCATTGGTCGGTCGTGACCTGCTGGAGGCCAATCGGGCTGCCTTCCATCAACAGGTAATAGACGGCGAACCCGGCGATCCACAATCTGGACAGGCGCTTGATCGACCAGAATAAGGGCAGGCACGACAGGACGACGGTTGCGACAATCGCGATGCAGGCCAGGGTAGACCGCCAATGCAGGTCGTATGGATACAGGCCGAACAGGATCAACCGGTGACGCGCCGCCACCACGGACCAGCAGGCGCCTTCGGCCTGAGGGCACTGGTCGGCCGCGTCGGCCGCCCAGACCGCCCCGAAGACCGCCCAGTCCAAGGCCAGATACACAAGGTAAAGCAGCAACCCGAAGAAGAGAACGCTGATCGCCGACGCGCCCGGCGTCGGAAAGGCCCTGACCTTAAGGGTATGCGCAATCGCCTCCAGGAATGTCGGGGGGTGCGGCGCCGCCGCCCGGTTGCTCACCTCAATGCCCTCTCAACTTCAGGCTTGCATTCAGCGCATTCACCAATTGTGCGAGGGTGAAATTAATCAGCAGGAAGGCGCCCATCAGAATCCCGATCAGCTCCAAGGTCTGCCCGGATTGGGTAATGGATGTCGAGACGATCATGAAGAGATCGCTGAAACCGATGGCGACCCCTATCGTGGTGGCCTTCATCAGAAAAACCCACTGGTTGCCCAAAGGCGGAATGATCGTGCGCAGCGCCAGGGGGAATTTGATTTTCAGCCAGATCGCCCATTCCGGCAGGCCAAGCGCGTGGCCGGCTTCGATCAGGCCCTTGGGCACCTCCTCAAGGCCTCCTCGGACGACCTCGGCTATATAGGCTGCGCCGTACAGCATGATCGCCACGATCATGGCCATCAGTTCCACCGGAATGGGAATCCCACCGACAAACCGCAGACCTTTGAGTTCCGGCAGTGTGACGACGGGTTCTCCCGCCGGGGTCAGCGCGTAGGAGGTGACAACGGTCGCAGTGCAGGTGATGGCGGCCCAGATCAGAAACTTCCTGCCGGCGCCTGTCTGCGCATAGCGGAGCAGGAGGAAGGCGAGGGCTACGGAGATCGCGAACAGGATCGTCACGGCCGCCGCCGGGATGTTCAGGCCGGGGGCGTAGATCCCGCGGTTCGAAATGAACACAAGATCGTATATGGAGATCGCGGCCCGGGGGCCGGGCATATGGATCAGGATTGCGTACCAGAACACCAGTTGCAGGATAAGCGGAACGTTCCGGAAAAGCTGGATGAAGACGGCGGCGGCGGTTTGCATGGCGAGGTTGTTCGCATCGCGCGCCGATCCCACCGCGAAACCCAGGATCGTCGCGAGAACGATGGAGACGATGCCGAGAAACAGCGTGTTCAGGAAACCGATGAACAACGTCATCCGGTACGTGTCGTCGATGGACTTCTCTATCAAGGAGAAGGAATAGGACCAGCCGGTGCCGCGGTCGAGGAAGGCAAAGCCGCTGGAAAGACCCATGGCGTCCAGGTTCGTTCGCGCGCTGGATATGGCGCTGACGATGACCACCACGGCGGCCGTCAGAAACGCCGCTTGAATTGCGATATTTTTTGGGTTTGACCGCTTCGGAGGTGCCCGTGTCGTCATGGTAAAGCCCTTCCTGCGGAATCGGGGGCCGCGTCTCGCACGACCCCCGGTCTATGTCCGTTTCCTTAGTCGAGAATGGGGGCGTACAACACGCCGCCGTTGCTCCACAGGTTGTTGAGGCCGCGCTCCAGCTTGTAGGGCGACTCCTCTCCTAGGTTGCGGTCATAGATTTCGGCGAAGTTCCCCATGGCGGCGATCATTTCGCGAGCCCAGGTCTCGCGCAGGCCGAGGCGCTCTCCGATGCCCGGGGTCGAACCCAGAAGGCGGCCGACTTTCGGGTTGGGCGGGTTCGCCGCCATTTCATTCACGTTGGCCTTCGTGATGCCGTACTCTTCCGCGATCAGCAGCGCGGCGAGCATCCAGTTCGTGAAGTCGACGAAATTCTCGTCGCCTTGCCGCATGGCGGCGGAAATCGGTTCGCTGGACAGTTTGTCGCTCAGGATCACGTGTTTTTCCGGGTTGTCGATTTCCGTCGCGCGAAGCACGGCGAGGTTGGGGCCCCAACCCGCAAACGTATCGCAACGGTTGGCGAGATACGCCGACCGCAGCTCCGCCGCCTTCTCATACGACACCATCGTGTGTTCGACATTCAGGGTCTTCAGGTAATCCGCAACGATGCGCTCGATTGTCGTCCCCGCCTCCACGCACACGGTTGCGCCGACCAGGTCTTTTGCTTCGGTAATGCCCAGATCGCCATGGGCCATTAGTTGGGTCGCGCCGAAGAAGTAGGGCAGGCTGAATTGCAGGCCCAGTTCGGTATCGCGGCCCATCGTCCAACCCGTGGCCTTGATAATGATATCGACATCGCCCGACTGCAGGGCCGGGAAACGCTGGGCCCAACTAAGCGGTACGATCTGCGCCTTGCCGGGATCCCCCAGAATTGCGGTGGTCATCGCCCGGCACAGGTCGATATCCAGACCCTTCCACTCGTTCTTGTCGTTGACTTCGACAAACCCGAAGTAGCTGCCGTTGTGACCGCTGCACAGCATCGTGCCGCGTTCCTGAATTGCCTTGATCGTCTCGCTTTCGGCCGCGGCGGCCGTTGTGGACATGCCCGCCGCCGCCAGCGCGGCGATACCGGACGCGATAAACACCTTCGCCACTCTAAACATGAAACCACTCCCTTTTTATAATGTGCCATATAACAGAACACTTGTGCTGATATATGGTAAAACATGAGAGATGAAAATTGTCAACCGGACAGTGCCGCGGCACGTGAGGGCAAGGTGGATGTCGCCTCTGTCTTCCTCGGTTTGGCGAAGACCCATGCCCATGAAACAGGGGAAACTTTTGTCCCTGTTTCGGAATCAGAGCGCCTTCCGTTCGCTCCAAGCCACGGAAACAGCCCTTGCAAAGACGCTGTGTCGATTGCGTGCCGGCTTTCAACCGTCAGGCCGGTATGGTGATGGTGGCCGTTTCGTTCGATACTTGCTTTTCGGGTTGTGTCCGTGAAACGTTACAACGGCAGGTATGTCTTACGTATCCACCTTTGGCAGGGCGGACCGTGACAAGGACGGACTGGAAAAACCGGCATGAAGACAATGATCAACGCCAGAAACGGTCGCGGCCAGTTTTACCGCACCTCCTGCCGGGTTCTACTGTCGGGTGTCTGTCTGCTGGCGGTCTTTTCGATAGGGCCCGCTTTGGCGCAATCCAAAACCGATGACGCAAGTCAGCGGTTTGCGGAGATAACCGAAAAGGGATCTTACCAACTGGACCTTCCGACCCGGACGCTAAGCGAACGGGAGTTGCATGGAGACGCCGGCGCGCCACAAGCTTCGGATGCCGCGTCCAAGGAAAGAAAGCCCGACGCAGAGCGCGGCGACTTCTGGAGTTGGTTCGAAGGATGGTGGGGTGACGGCGACTCCCGCGAGGACACCGAGAAATCTGTGGCAACGACGGCTCTTTGGGGCGCGATCATTATCGTTCTGGGGTTTCTCGCTGCGTACTGGTTGCGCGAGTCCTTCCATCTTTTCCGGAGGAAGCCATACACCATCGAACCTGCGAAGACACAGGGCACCATTATACCTGTATCCGGCGATGTCTCCCGTCGACCTGTCAGTGACTTCGAAAGATACGCCCGTGATGGAAAGTACGGCGAGGCGGTCAGGGAAATGCTGATGCGGTGCGTTCATGTGCTGATGCAGCGTGTGGGTAAGGGCAACCTGAATTCTCTGACGAATAGAGAATTGATGCGAGACGCCGATCTGTCCGAGTCGGCGAAATCAGCGATAGCGATTCTCGTTGCGACCGAAGAACTGTCGCAGTTCGGCGCACGGGAGTTAAATCAAGGCACCTACCTGAAATGTCTCGCCGCGTTCGAGTGCTTCAACATCGAAGTAAAAGGGTAGTCGGTGTCTTTCAGAAAGCTCTCACCTACCGCCCTGCATCTTGCGATCGCGTTGACGGTAACGTGCACGATTGGCTTGTTTGTCCTGGAAGTGTTCTATGACACGCATGGGCGCGATAAGCGGGCTGCACCGAATTCGTTTTCCGTCTCGGCCCTCGGTCATCAAGGATTGGTGGAACTCCTTCAGGCGTTGGATGTTCCTGTGCGGCGAAGCCAACGAGATCTGTCAATGGCGCACGGTATCGAGAGCCTTATTGTTGCGGAACCATACCCGGATCTACTTGGGGAAAGGGTCGCAGAGGCAATCAAGACTGCAGACAGTGTTTTGTTCGTTCTGCCGAAATGGGAAGGTGAGCAGTCTTTGGACGGATCCGATTGGGTTTCCAGCGTAACGTTGATGTCGGAGCGCGACGTGACCGTAACCGCGGGAAAACTCTTCACCCGGCTTCAGGTCTTTCGTCCCGGCAGCGGGCCCGATGAATGGCACCTGGACGGTTTCGATATTCAGCCCACGATCGAGGAGCCGCAGTTGGCGTGGCATCCGGCCGGAACGCCCTTGATTACTTCAAGTAAAGGGTCGCTGCTGATGCGTTTAGAAATGAACGGCAGCACTATTTTCGTTCTTTCCGATCCCGATCTCATCAACAACCACGGTCTTGCTAAGGGTCGTAATGCGGATTTGGCGGTTGCGATTGTCGACCAAATCCGCGGTCCGAATTCGGTTCCCGTCGTAATAGACGAGACGCTGCACGGATTTAGACTGGAACCGAACCTGTGGCGCGCGATGCTGGCGATGCCATTCACCGTTGCGACACTTGCGGCATTTCTTGCGATTTTAATGCTCATCTGGTCCGCGTCGAACAGGTTCGGTGCGCCTTTTCCATCACGCAGTAGGGCGTTTGTAGGCAAACAGCGCCTTATCGAAAATTCAGCTAGGCTCATCGGGGGAGGGCAACATAGTAAGGAAATAGTGAAACGGCACTTCCATATCGTTGTAAAAGAAGTGGAGGAGAAACTTCATGTTCCCGATAGCGTTAGGGGACAGGTTAGAATCAAGCATTTGGACGCTATCGCGGCGACCCGCGGCCTGGATATCACGCTCATGTCTCTCACTGAAGAGAAAGAGACCCTACTAAGTTCAACTACGATTTCCGGCCGCAGTGCGTTGCGTTTGGCGCGGCGGATTATGCGTTGGAAACGGGGAATGTTGTATGACACTTGAAAATGTTCAGAAGCTTGCCGGTGATCTGTCGGTCGAGATGCGCAAGGCCGTCATCGGTCAGGACTCCGCCGTCGAATTGCTGATGGTGGCGCTGCTGACCGGTGGACATGTTTTGTTGGAAGGGGTGCCGGGCGTTGGGAAGACCCTCCTAGTACGGACATTTTCATCGGCGCTTTCGCTAGAATTCGGCAGGATTCAGTTTACGCCCGACCTAATGCCGGGCGACGTCCTGGGGACGAACCTCTTTAATTTTCAGACCAACCGGTTCTCGCTGACAAAAGGGCCGATCTTTACCGAGACCTTGCTTGCGGACGAAATCAATAGAACACCGCCGAAAACGCAAGCCGCCCTGTTGCAAGCCATGCAGGAGGGCGCTGTGACAATCGACGGGATCACGCACAGCCTGGGGACGGGGTTCATGGTCGTCGCGACTCAGAATCCAATCGAACAGCAGGGCACCTATCCGCTTCCCGAGGCGCAGCTGGATAGGTTTCTATTCAAGCATATCTTGGAATACCCTTCCGAGGAAGAGGAACGAACAATCGTTCACACCTACGGCAAGTCCGCCCCCGCTTCCCAGTCTGAGACATCCGAGATTCGGAAAGTCGCCGATCTGACGCGGATTCTCGAATGCCGCGAAGCCCTTGCGGGAGTGGAATTGGTCGATGAAATCGTAAACTACATCGTGGACATAGTCAGGAAAACGCGGGAGCATCCGTCCCTGCAGTATGGCGCTTCCCCCAGAGCCGCGAACATGTTCGCCGTCGCGTCCCGTGCGTATGCTGCTATGCTCGGCCGGGACTTTGTAATACCGGACGATGTCAAGTTCCTTGCAAGCCCGATTTTAAGGCACCGCCTTATCCTTGCGCCGGGTGCGGAAATTGAGGGCCTGTCGGTGGACCGGGTCATAGCGCAATTGCTGGAGAGCGTTGAGGCCCCGCGTTGATGTACCCGACGTTCCGCGCCGTTATCCTGTTGGCTTCGGCCGTTCCCACCTCTCTGTTCTTTGTGATTTATGACGCGAGCCTGTGGGTTCACGGCGTCGCTCTGATCCTGGTCGTGCTCGGGCTTTGCGGGAGCGATGCAGTATTCTCACTTCGATCCCGGTCGGTAACGGCGAACTGCAAGCTGCCGGCACTCCTCTATATTGGAGAAGAGGGGCATGTAACCGTTACCTTGGAGGTTCTGCCGGGCCGCACCGCCGCCCGCGCGGAGTGTCTTCTGAATGTGGAACCGTCCTTGGTTCCACCCTCTGCGATACAGGTAGATCTTAGGCCAGGAAGCACGACGACCTTCGACGTGCCGCTGGTTCCACTGAAGAGAGGCAAACCGAAAATACATTGTCTTTGGTATCGTTGGACGGGACCTTTTGGCTTACTTTACATCCAGACAAAGCGTCAGATCGAAACGGTCGTACCTGTTGTTCCGAACTCCCGCGCCGTGCAGCGGGCGGCTATTCAACTATCGATCCGGAACGACCTGATCGGCGGCAAAAGCCAATCTCAGTATGGTTCAGGGTCTGAGTTTTCGGCGCTGAGGGAGTATGTCCCCGGCCTGGACTCCAGATCGATCGATTGGAACCAATCCGCCCGGCACCGGAAACTGATCTGCGCCGAGCATGAGGTTGAGAGAAATCATCAGATCATTCTCGCTGTCGATACGGGAAGGCTGATGGCGGAACCGGTCGGCGGTATTTCACGCCTGGACCACGCCATTAACGCCAGCCTGCTGCTCGCCTATAGTTCATTGCGCAGTGGAGATCGTGTCGGTTTGTACGGTTTCGATTCCGAAATCCGAACATTGGTGCGGCCGCTCGGCGGTATAAGGAGTTTCATGCAGTTGCAGCAGGCGAGCGCCGGCCTGGAAGTGCATCATGGCGATACGAATTTCACTCTTGGCCTTATGAACCTGATGGGATCGTTGAGCCGCAGAACGCTTATTATTCTGCAGACTGATTTTGTCGATACGATCACCGCGGAAATCATGGTCGAGAATATCGGCAGGCTGGCGTCGCGCCATCTGGTGCTGTTTTGCATTTTATCCGACCCCGGACTTGAAGAGGTCGTAACGAAGGAGCCGCACTCCGTCGTCGATATGACCCATGCGGTTGTCGCGGCCGATATCGCGAACGAAAGAAAGGTGGTGATTGAGCGGTTGAGGCGGCTTGGGGTTCTTTGCCTGGAAGCATCGACGGAAAGCATGGGCATAGAACTGGTTAACCAGTATCTGAAGGTGAAGCGCCTTGAACTTATATAGATCATGCGGCCAAGGAATGCGAAGATGGCGACGCCGGACCTAGAACTCAAAAGCTCGGCTTTTCGTCGCGAGCGGGAGGCGACGTGGCGCACCCTGGAAAGGCTTGTCGAGAAGGTGGAGAAGAAAGGCGTGTCCTCTCTTTCCCCCGATGAACTGCTTGTGCTGCCCTCCGTCTACCGCGCGACGGTGTCTTCTCTTTCCGTGGCGCGGGAAATTACACTGGACCGTAGCCTGCTCGACTACCTGGAGAGCCTGGCGACCCGCGCGTTCTTCTGTGTTTACGGTTCTCACGGTGGGTTTCTTGATACGCTTGTTCGATTCATCTCTGTCGATTTTCCGTCGGCCGTCTGGCGGGCCAGGTGGTATGTTCTTGTCGCCGCCATGGTCCTGGCCATAGGAACCGCCACAGGCTACAGCTTGACGTCCTCCAATACCGAATGGTTCTACACCTTCGTGTCCGATGCTTACGCGGATGGCCGGACGCCGGGCCATTCGACCGCGGAGCTTCGCGCGCCGTTGTTCGAAACGGGTTTCGCTGATGGGGCGCTGCAGATCTTTGCATCGTTTCTGTTCAGCCATAATGCATCGATCGGCATTTTGTGTTTTGCGCTTGGCTTCGCCTATGGCGTGCCGGTGTTCCTTCTTCTGTTTGGGAACGGAACGCTCTTGGGTGCTTTTTTGGCGCTCTATGTTCAGCGCGGCCTTGGGATTGAGCTTGGCGGCTGGTTGTTCATTCATGGTACGACCGAGCTTCTCGCCGTCGTACTGGCGGCGGCGTCGGGGCTTGTCATCGGACATGCCGCGGCGTTCCCGGGTCAGATGAGCAGGAAGGACCGAATAGTTCAGAAAGGCCGTTCCGCCAGCGTCATAGCCATCGGCGCCATTCTGATGCTCCTTATCGCCAGTATTCTTGAAGGGTTCGGGCGGCAGCTTGTTCAGGACACCGCCATACGATACCTGATCGGTGGCGTGGCGCTGTCCCTGTGGGCATATTGTTTCACAGCAATTGGCAGAGGCGGAAGCCGATGAGCAGCCGTACCGTGGATGTCGCGGCCGCCATCCGCGGTCAGGTTGCAGGTCGACGGTCGCTTGTAACGCCCGAAGGTGTAAGGCTGAATCTTACCCTTGCTGAGCGCAGCGACCGCGTCGCCGCCGTCTGTATCGATCTTTTCATTATACTGATCGCCATCATATCGATCGGTTGGTTGCAAATCCTGTTATTCGATTTGGTCGATTATCAGGCCGGCGAAGTGGTCGGATGGGCGGTTGCGGTCTTTACCGTATCTTCCTTCTTGGTGCGCAGTTTCTACTTCGCTTTTTTCGAACTGAAATGGCAAGGATCGACGCCTGGGAAAAGGATTCTGCGGCTGCGTGTCGTTGACAGGAACGGCGGTCCGCTGACCGCCAATGCTGTTTTCGCGCGCAACCTTACCCGGGAAATCGAGCTCTTTATTCCAATAACCATCTTGATGACGAGTGTGTCCTCGCAATCAATCGGGGAGTTGGAGGTTTGGTTGTCGCTCGGCTGGCTGGCGCTTTTCGTATGTATGCCACTGCTGAATCGGGATCGGTTGCGTGTCGGGGACATGATTGGCGGGACATGGGTTGTAGCCATGCCAAAGCCCGTATTGATGCCTGACCTGGCGAACGCCGTACCGCACCGGAGGCATGCCGCACCGAATGGCGATGCCAAGACGGAACCCAAGGTATCCTTCTTGCCGGAGCAGCTCGATGTTTACGGCATCTACGAGCTTCAGACCCTGGAGACTTTGTTGCGGTACGACCGTTCCCCCGACGACGAGACCTACAGGGAGGTCTGTCTTCGAATCCGAAAGAAAATCGGCTGGAACGGTGGTGAGGAGGGTGTGTCCGCCAAAGAGTTTCTGGAATGCTACTACAATGCCCTGCGCGGGCATCTTGAGACGAAGTTGGCTTTTGGGGAGCGGCGCAAGGACAAGCATCACAGCAGAACACGGTGACCGGGAAGTCTTTTGCCGGACGCCGGAGCAGCGACTGCCGACCGGTCTTATCCGTTTGTAGCTTCAGAGAGCGGCGCGCCGGGCGGTCGTCAATCGAACGCCTCAATCGCATGCCTATCAGGCGCCAGTTCTTTCACCGAGCGCAGGTCGTAATACGCCGTGGCCAGCAAGGTGGCGATAAAACTACCCATGACACCCGTCGAAAACAGGGCCAGGGCATTGATATGCGCAAACTGAAACAAGTCGTAGAATGGTTGGGCCGCAAGGAAACCGGCTGCGGCTTCTTCTAGTTCCCACAGAACGAAGATTGCGATGACAACACAGGAAAAACGCCATCGATAACCCGATGTCAGATACATGCTTCTTTTCATCGCTGCTATGGCGCCAAGCTTCTCGATGCATATCGATTGCGCGGACAGCCAGAAAAAAGCCGCAAAGACGAATAAGGTAATTTGCCAAAAGTAGTAGGAGGTGGTGACGACCAGATCCTCGATCATGCAGAAGAGAAAAAGCGGGAGAATGATCTCCCGCAGTCTGCCGATCACACTGATCGCTGAAAATCGGAAACCCCTGAGTTGGGCGACTACGATATAGACGATGATGACATCCGCTACGATGCTAAGGAAAAATCCGGGAAAATAGAGTAGTGTTTGTAAAAGGAACCAAATTGAAAGTATGACAAGTGAATTCGACGCATCGAACTCCGACATAAGCGAACTGAGAGTTCCGTCCAATCGATAGGCGCCCAAGATTTCATCGCCGCCATAGAGCGGAACGCAGATTATCAGAAACAATCCCCAATTCTTCCAAACGGAGGCGGCGGCTCGCCCGAAACAGTTCCAAAACCGGAACTGCGCGACAGCCGCCGCGTCACGACCGCCGGTCTGTGGCGCGGTCGAATCCGATGGCGACTGCGATGGGTCGTTGTCGGGCTTCATGGTCGTTCGCCTGAAAGGTTATCGAAAACCCTCTATTCGAACACTTGGGCGATTTCCTCGGTATCGCCGCCCTCCTTGGCGATGCGAAGGTCATGATAGATGACGGCTATCAGAACCGCGTACAGCGCCGTGGTGACAGGGGCGAGAACCGCATTTGCCAGAGTCATGCCGAGAGCGAGTTCCTCCGCATCCAGGCCAATTAAGGAAAATCCCGCGACGGACGTTATGGCGATACCGACGACCATTGCGAAAACCAGTAAAATCAAATACAGGCCAAAGATCTTCCAGCGATATCCTTTGGTCATTTCCCTGCTGCGCGAGAGGCTGGCGACGACGCCCGGGCGTTCAACCACGGCCACGGGTACAACGACAATCAGCATGATCGCAACGATGAAGCCGGGGACGATCAAAAGAACGAACCCGATGCCTATCGCCAATGCGGCGAGGATCGTGACCCCGATGACGGGGAGTACTAAGGGAAGCCCACGTCGAAAACACTCCACAATATTCGAGCGGGTTCCGCGAAGTTCCTGTATTGAGCCGTAAATCAGGGAGGCCGTTACCAACTGCGCAATCAAGTACTCGGCGGCCCCTAGGGCGAATTCCCACCAAATGAATCCAGGAGTCGGTTGGTTGATCTGATCCAAGAACAGGAAGTAGTGAACCACATAAAGGGGGGCGATGAACAACGCCGCCATCAGGGTGAAAGGGATGAAGTTCCTAGCAAAGATACCAATGGTCTTGCTCAATACGGATCCAATCTTGAATTCCACCACTGGTACGGAAACCGTCGCGCCCGCCGGCAATCCGTTTTCTGGCTGATTGTCCATGGAAAGTCCCTTTATATCTGGAATTTCGATAGGTTGAATCTATACCCAAAGGTGGCCTGGCGTCCAGTGCACTGCCTAACAGTATGCAATACAGAAATCGTTCTTAGGTAGTAATGGAGCAGAGCGCAGGACTTCGGATTTTCCAGTCCCTGCGTGGTGCGTTGAGAAGAAGGGCAGGGGAAGGACAGCAGCTTGGCGCGCTATACCCGCTGTCCATTGACAATTGCCGCCACCCGACGCGTTAAAGACAAGTGCGTTTTCCA
This sequence comes from Hwanghaeella sp., assembly GCA_028282025.1. Taxonomy (GTDB): domain Bacteria; phylum Pseudomonadota; class Alphaproteobacteria; order UBA8366; family Aestuariispiraceae; genus Hwanghaeella. The sequence goes on from JANQIT010000155.1 coordinate 39,124, forward strand.
TCCCGACGCTGTGCGAAACGTAACCATTGAACACGGTGCTCAGTCACCGATTTTGCTCAAAGTACCAGGAAGGTGTTTTTTCAACGATCTTCCGTGGTCTTACGCCGGTGATTTTTTCCGCCTTCATAAAGGCAGCCAGCTCATCCGAGACAAACACATGGCGAGCGAGTGCGTCCTTGTAGATTTTGCCGTTTGGCGATTTGGGGGCATCTCTAACGATCTGCCAATCCGGTCCCACCGTTCCCCTCCACAGATGAAGTCCCTCAAGGGCGCCCGGCTTAAACATCACTAGGAAATTGCCATGGACTCGTCCCGGTACGGGCAGCGGTATTAGATTTCCAGCCTTCTGGGCGGCCTTGCCACCGGTTTCCGGATTCCGAAGATTGAACAATGTATTGTCTAAGTCGATGACATCGGGTCGCTGATGAAGATACAGAATGTAGTAGTCACCATAATCTTCTTTACCGTTGTCCCGCGAAAAATTCACTGCAAAGAAATCGTGCCGCCCGGGCTCTAACTCCTCCAGCTTTGCTTTCATTTTGGGACTGACGACAAAGTAGCGGCCTAGATCGAACATGTCCGGCGGCGCTGTCATCCTGCCCCGAGGTTTTTCGATACGAACCTCTTTCGGCAAGCGCTTTTGCATTTCCGGATCAATCGGTGTGTGTTCTCCATAGTTCTCCCAATACATACGACCATCGGTGAGCATCATTTGTAAGTCCGGACCAATCGGAAGTTCGGGCTCAATGCTCACAATTCTCGGAATCTGAGTACCGGGCACGGTAGAAAAATCGCTGATCAGATACGGCATCATTTACCTCCCCAACTGCGATGTATTTACAGTCGTGACAGCACGCCGCCCATCCGCGCCGGTCTGATGAAATTTAAAAGTCCTCCCCTTGAAGACCGTCGCCTTCATCTCGGCCAGCATCTTGTCGGCCTTGCCCATCGAACCCGGGATACAGAGAGGTACAGTCTAACGATGTCAAAGTCTCTCTATGGGTTCTTTCGGGCGGGAGCGCTTCTGCGAGGCCGCCAGGACCCCCACGCGCATATTCGCGGGACTTCATTCATACCGTACCAGATCGCTTGCAGGTAACGGGCAATCGCACCTGCAGGATCTACTACTAACCTCGTCCATCGAATGCCGCGACTGATTATACAGCCACCGTTCCCCCGGTCGGCACGGTTCGGGCGGGGGCAGCGCCGGTGCTCAGACGACCGCATTCAATGCCGTGAAGAGCGTGTTTGTCCGGACTTAAAGTTCTTTCGCCCTTTACTGAGTTCAGAGACCACGGCCTCCACCATCTTCGGCATCACAACTGTGTATAGTTCCGGATGAATTTGTTCCCCGGGCTTGTATCCATACAGCTGTTTCAAGATAGCGATGTCATGGGCCGGAACAGCGCCATTTGGAAATCCTTCGAATTTTCTAGTAAATGCAGAGGGTCTGATCATTGTCGGCTCCCGATATGCAGGGAGCAATGTCTTCACAAAGCCGTGCAATATTAGATCGTTTAAGTCATTCGCTTCATCCAGATGATTCCGAACGAAAATGCAGAGCCCTTTAAAGATTTCTCCTCGAAAACGTACACCGTCGATATTCTGTAATAGGGCTTTGCAAAGCGAAGGGCGCTCAGCTTCATCGTATCCCTTGAACCGATTTTTAAACTCAACAAGTGTTTCTTTATTACTCTCTTTAAATAAGTGAAATACCTGCTTTGATTCGGCCAGTGATGAGAAAGAAGAGAAGAAGTGAAGTCCTATGTCATACACAACACCACTATCTTTCTCGGGTGTAACCACCACACTTAGTCCAATTTGCTGGGCTAATTTTTCTATTTCCTTCCTACCCGATTGGAATTCATCAGGCTCAAGACCAGGTAGTGAAACCCTCAGCGAACTCTTCAACCATCGACTCGTATAGAGCGAGGCATGATCAGAAAATATATCGCCAACGTATGTGTCGGCGGCTCCATGAACAATGAAGTCTCGGTCGAACGATGGGTCTTCCCAGTAATATTTGGGGTTTGCATCCTGTGAGAACGCAAAACTGGCAGGCAATACTACGCATATTGCAATCAAGAATGACGTGCACAATGATCGAATTAACATGACGCTACTTCTCCATTGTCACGATTGTCCGCTTTCCTTCGGGACTCGTCTGGTGGAACTTGAAGGTTTTGTCTTTAAAGACGGTCGCTTTCATTTCAGTGAGCATCTTGTCGGCCTTGCCCATCGAATCCAGGATAAAGGGAAGCACAGTCCAACGATGTCAACGTCTCTCTATGGGTTCTTTCGGGCGGGAGCGCCTTTTTGAACCACCGGGGCCGCCAGCGCGCATAGTCATGGGACTTCATTCCTGCCGTATTCGGATCATTTGCACGTGGCGGGCAATCGTGTCTGAACAATCCATCACTAACCCCGTCCGTCGAAAGCCGGGGCTAAACATACAGCCACCGGCTCGCCGTTAGGCATTGTTAGGGCGAGGCCTCCAGCACTAGCATTCAGACGGCCGCGTTCAATGCCGTGAAGAGCGTGTTTGTCCGGGTCACGCTTTTCCGCCCAAGGCATTTAGGGCGGCGGGGACGGCCGCCGCCCACTCGCAGATCCACACGCTACGGGATCGGCGTCCAGGCGGCAGCAAGAGTGGTTTCGAGGTTTGTATCGGTCGGCATCGATTCCACCCCGTCGGCGTTCGCCGCCGGGCCTGTAAACGCCGCCATGGCGTTGATCAATTGGTTCACGTTGGCTTGGATCAGAACTTCGCCCCCGGCCTCAATACGATCAACCGCGGCCTGGTCCGCCGAAACAGGGTCGCCGGAAGCTGGGTCGAACCAGTTCCGGATGGTCACGGAGTCATCCGAATTGAGTATATCGATATGCAGGTCTGTTCCGCTCTGACGGAACCACAGGTCGTCGCTCGCCAAGGATCCCTGGAACGTGAGTGTATCCGTCGATGCACCATCGGCGCCATCGCTCAAGATCGTGTCGCTTCCGTCGCCGTTCGAGAACAGGTAGGTGTCGCTTCCCGCGCCACCCGATAGGACGTCGTTTCCGATACCGCCGATCAGCGTATCGTCACCGAGCGCGCCGCTAAGCGTGTCATTCCCGGCGCCGCCGAAAAGGGTGTCCGCACCATTGGTTCCGGCCTCAACATTGTCCACCGCGGCAACCGCGATCTCAACACGTCCGACATCGGTGCCCGTCGATCCGTCGCTTAATGCATACTCGAAACTGGCCGTTCCCGCGAACCCGGCGTCGGCGGTGAACAGGAAATCGCCTTGAGCATTTTCCGAAACGGTTCCGCCGATGACGTTGCCGGTCCCGGTGATGGTCAGGGTGCTTGAATCGACGTCTGTGTCGTTCTGCAGCAAGTCGGCGGCCAACAGCGTGATTGAGCCGTTTTCCTGGATTGGCGTACCTACGTCATCGACGGCAATGGGAGCATCGTTGACCGTACTGACGTTAACCAGAACGTCGGCAATCGCGCTTTCGCCCGTTCCATCCAGCACACGGTAGACGAAGCCGGCATCCCCGGAGAATTCCGCGTTTGGCGTAAACAGGATTTTTCCGTTCCCGGTGTCCACCGCGGTGCCGTTGAGCGCCGAGACAATGCCGTCGAAGGCCAAAGTGTCCCCATCCGGATCGCTATCGTTCGCCAAAAGCCCGGCGATAGAGATTTCGACCCCGGTATCCTCGTCGGTCGCAAAGGTATCGTCGGCCAAAACAGGTGCGTCGCTGACTGCGGTGACTGTGACCGCAACGGACGCAACGTGGGTTGCATTGACCGAACGGCCATCGGAAACCGTGTAGTCGAACGTCGCCGTCCCGTTGAAATTTGCGTCGGGCGTGAAGAGGATGTTTCCATCCTGATTGAGTTCCACGGCCCCGTTGACCGCATTGCCGACCGTCGTGACTGTCAGTATGTCGGCGTTCGCGTCGGTGTCGTTGCCCAGAAGATCGGCCGCCGCGATCGTGATGGCGGTATCCTCGGCGGTTTCCGCCGTGTCGGCTGACGCAACCGGAGCATCGTTCCGCCCGTCGGTGTAGCGGATCGCATCCGCGAACTGCAGCCGTTCGACATCCACCAGCGTTGAATGAACGGCGGACGTCGTCGCGTCGCTGACGATCACCGCCCCATCCGCGCCGGAGGTGATGGCGTAGTCGGCGAAATTACCTGCGAAGGTGACGACATCGTCGCCAACGCCCCCGTCAATCGCGTTCACTGAGCCGGATGTTGTGACGATGACATCGTCGCCGGCGCCGGCTGAAATTGTATTGTTGCCATCTCCCGCGGAGAACAGGTCCGTATTGGCTGTTCCGACCAGATGCTCATCCGAAGCCGTTCCGGTGAAGGATTGCCCCGACACATTTGCGACGCCCATCGAAGAGGAGAGGGGGGCGTTAGAGGTCGCCATCAAATCCGTGAAGGAGAAGGCTGTCCCATCCGCCGGCGCGCTGAGCGTATCGATCAGTTCAGGCAACGCCAGCGACGTGCCATCGGCAAGTTCCAGCCGCTCGATCCGGTTCTTTTGATCCAGCCAATCGGATATTCGGACAGAATCCGCACCGGGACCGGTGTTCGTTCCAATGACGATTTCCAGATCCCCGTTATCGAGCCGCAGGGACAGATCCGCGAGGGCGATGTTTGCACCAAACCGCAACGTATCCAGCCCGGCGTCGACCTCTCTAATAACATCGACCTGCACATC
>JANQIT010000201.1 GCA_028282025.1 Hwanghaeella sp.
AGCTTCCGGCTTCCATGCGGATGCCCCATTCGTCAATCGGCGTTCCGTTCGGCAACCCCTTGGAGCCGGCGCCGGCCATCGACAGCCAGGCGTCGGTCATCCGCCACCCAAGATCGGGCGCGCGCTTGCCGTAATCCATGTGGCCGTAGACGCGGACGCCGTCGATTTCCTTCACATGGACCGAGAAGAATTCGGCGATATCCTCATACGCGGACCAGTTTAACGGCACACCCAGATCGTAGCCGTACATGTCCTTGAATTTGGCTTTCAGGTCTTCGCGCTCGAACCAGTCATAGCGGAACCAGTAGAGGTTCGCGAACTGCTGATCGGGAAGCTGATACAGCTTGCCATCCGGCCCGGTGGTGAAGCTTTTGCCGATGAAATCGTCGACATCGAGCGTCGGCAGCGTAACGCCCGCGCCCTCGCCCGCCATCCAGTCGGTCAGGTTCACGGCCAATTGCAGGCGCGAATGCGTTCCGATCAGATCGCTGTCATTGATATAGGCGTCATACAGGTTCCGGTTCGTCTGCATCTGGGTCTGAACCGCCTGCACCACTTCCCCTTCGCCGAGAAGCTGATGGTTGACCTTGATGCCGGTGATTTCCTCGAACGCCTTGGCCAGGGTCTTGGATTCGTATTCATGGGTCGGAATGGTTTCCGACAGCACGTTGATTTCCATGCCCTTGAACGGTTCGGCGGCTTTGATGAACCACTCCATCTCCGCCATCTGCGCATCTTTGGACAAGGTTGACGGCTGGAATTCGGAGTCGACCCACTTCTTGGCCGCGTCCATATCCGCATGCGCGGCAAAGCCGAAACCGCATACGGCGACCGCGGCAACCGCGGCTAACAAACGCCTCTTCATTGTGTTCCTCCCGGAAAGGATGATTAGTTTTGCGTTTTAATGATCATGTGAAACAAAACGAACGTCAACCGAAAACTCGATTTGCATTTATTGCCGATCACGATAGGATTCCCACCTTTGGATACCGCGTTTAAGATTCAGGAAACACAGCATGGAAGCACTATCACCGCGGCAGACCGATATCCTGTCCAAGGCGCGCCTGACGGGACGGGTCATGGTGGAAGATCTTGCGGCGGATTTCGACGTCACGCCTCAGACGATCCGCAAGGACCTGAACGAGTTGTGCGGGCGCGGCCTGCTGGCGCGCGTCCATGGCGGCGCCGTCATGAAGGCGGGCGTTTCCAATTTCGGATACGAAGCGCGCCGGCGTCTCGCCGTGGACGAGAAACGCACCATCGGTCTGGCCGCGGCCGCCATCATTCCCGACGATTGCACGATCCTGATCAATATCGGTACCACCACGGAACAGGTAGCCCTTGCCCTGCGGGACAAGAACGGCCTGATGGTGATCACCAATAATATAAATGTCGTCAATATCTTAGGAACCAACCCGAATTGCGAAGTCATCGTTGCAGGCGGCCTGGTAAGGCATTCCGACGGCGGCATCGTCGGCGAGGCGGCGGTCGACTTCATCCGGCAGTTCAAGGTGGATTTCGCCATCATCGGCGTATCCGCCATCGATACGGACGGGACCCTGCTGGACTACGACTACCGGGAAGTGAAAGTGGCGAAAGCGATCATGGAAAACGCCCGGCACACCATTCTTGTGACCGATCACACGAAGCTGGAGCGGTCGGCGCCGGTCCGCATCGGCCATCTGTCGCAACTCAACACGATCATTACCGATTTACCTTTACCGGACTCCCTGTCGGCCCTGTGCCGGGAAGCCGGCACCGATATCATTGTCGCCCAAGAAACTTGAATTGGGGTCCAACTTGTCTTTAATATTCGTTTTGCGTTCGTTTTATTTCGAATGCGCGTACGACGCACAGTGCAGAGAGCGACAGAGGCCGTTGCAACGGCCCGGATGACGGAACGACCGATGGCCGACGAGGAAATTTACGATCTGGTGGTAATCGGCGGGGGGATTAACGGATGCGGCGTCGCGCGCGATGCGGCGGGCCGCGGTTTGAAAGTCCTGCTGGCCGAACGCAGCGACCTTGCGGTCGGGACATCCTCCGCCTCCACGAAGCTGATCCACGGCGGCCTGCGCTATCTCGAACATTACGAATTCGCCCTGGTGCGGGAATCGCTGAAGGAACGCGAGGTCCTGCTGTCCATGGCCCCGCACATCGCCTGGCCCCTGCGTTTCGTGCTGCCGCACCATGGCGGCCTGCGGCCCGCCTGGCTGATCCGTCTGGGCCTGTTCCTCTATGATCATCTGGGCGGACGGGAGATCCTGCCGGGGTGCCGCACCCTCAACCTGCGCAAGGACGAGACCGGCGGCCCTCTGAGGGACAAGTTCACCAAGGCCTTCGAATATTCCGACTGCTGGGTCGACGACGCCCGCCTCGTGGTGCTGAACGCGGTCGACGCGGCGCGCCGGGGGGCTAAGGTTCTCACCCGCACCGCCGTCGTGAACGCCAGCCGGGACGATGGGGCCTGGACGGTCGAAATGGAGGACGGGACAACCGGCCGGCATAGCCATGTGCGGGCAAAAGCGGTGGTGAACGCCGCCGGCCCCTGGGTGGCGGACGTTCTGGCCCGCAAGCTCGGCATCAATAGCAAGGCCTCCGTCCGTCTGGTGAAGGGCAGCCACATCGTGATCCGCCAGAAGTTCAACCACGACAGGGCTTATATCTTCCAGAACGCCGATAACCGCATCATCTTCGCCATCCCTTACGAACAGGAATTTACCCTGGTCGGGACCACCGACGTGGATTACCAGGACGACCCGGGGGCGGTGGAGATTTCGCAGGATGAGATCGACTATCTTTGCGCCGCCGCCTCCGAATATTTCGAGGAGCCGGTGCGGACCGAGGACGTGGTCTGGACCTATTCCGGGGTGCGGCCGCTCTATGACGATGGCGCCAGCGCGGCGCAGAAAGCCACCCGCGACTTCGTTCTGGACCTGCATGGCGGCGACGGCCAGCCGGCCCTGCTGAACGTCTTCGGCGGGAAGATCACCACCTACCGGCATCTGGCCGAAGAGGTTCTGGCCAAGCTGACCCCCTCTCTGCCCGGCATGGGCGCGCCGTGGACCAGGGGGGCGTCGCTTCCCGGCGGGGACTTCCCCGTTTTGGCGTTCGGCGATCTGGTGGCGAAAACGAAAGCAGCCTACGCCTTTCTGGCGGACGCGACGGTCGAACGGCTGTGCCACGCCTACGGCACCCGCGCCGCCGAAATGCTTGGCGACGCCCGGTCCTCCGGGGATCTGGGGCGGCATTTCGGCGCCGACTTGTACGAACGGGAAATCGCGTATCTGATGCGCGAGGAATGGGCCGTGGACGCCGACGATATCTTGTGGCGGCGGTCCAAGCTTGGCCTGCGGCTGACCGCCGACGAACGGAAAGACCTGGCCGACTGGCTTTCCGGCAACCAGAGTGCAAAGGCCCCCGCGCAGCACGCGATGTAATCCGCGTCCGCTAAGGAGGGGCTGGCAAACAGGGAGGGGTTTTCCATGGCGGATCTGATACTCGCGATGGATCAGGGAACGACATCGTCGCGCGCGATCCTGTTCGACGGATCCATGAACGCGGCGGCCGTCGCGCAACAGGAATTCACCCAGCATTTCCCCGCGTCGGGTTGGGTCGAACACGATCCCGAAGATATCTGGCGCACCAGCATGGAAACCGCCCGCGACGCCATGGCGCAGGCCGGCGCAGGCCCCGGGGACATTGCCGCCATTGGAATTACAAACCAACGGGAAACAACCCTGGTCTGGAACCGGCGCACCGGCGAACCCTTGCACCGCGCCATCGTCTGGCAGGACCGGCGCACGGCCCAACTCTGCGCCGAATTGAAAGCGGCAGGCCATGAGGCCGACGTCACGAAACGATCCGGGCTGCTGCTGGACCCCTATTTTTCCGGGACGAAGGCCGCCTGGATACTGGACAATGTAGAGGGCGCGCGGGAGGCGGCGGCGCGCGGCGACCTCGCCTTCGGGACGGTCGACGCCTATCTCCTCTGGCGCCTTACCGGCGGTAAGGTGCACGCCACCGACGCCACCAACGCCAGCCGAACCATGCTGTACAACATCCATACCGGCGACTGGGACGATACGCTGCTGGAGATGCTGCGCGTGCCGCGCGCGATGCTGCCCGAGGTGCGCGACTCGGCCGCCGCTTTCGGCATGACCGAGCCGGAACTCTTCGGCGCGCCGATCCCGGTCCTGGGGATTGCCGGCGATCAGCAGGCGGCCACCGTCGGACAGGCATGTTTCCAGCCCGGGATGGCCAAATCGACCTATGGCACCGGCTGTTTCGCGCTGCTGAATACCGGGGCGGAGCCCGTGCTGTCGCAAAACAGGCTGCTGACCACCATCGCCTATCAATTGAACGGCGCGCCGACATACGCCCTGGAAGGATCGATTTTCGTGGCGGGCGCGGCGGTGCAGTGGCTGCGCGACGGACTGGGCGTCATCGACAGCGCGCCGCAGTCGGGCGCATTGGCCGCCGAGGCGGACGCGCAGCAGGACGTCATCATGGTGCCCGCCTTCACCGGCCTGGGCGCGCCTTATTGGGATGCGGAGTGCCGCGGCGCAATTTTCGGCCTGACCCGCGGATCGGGCCCGGCGGAACTGTCGCTGGCGGCGCTGGAAAGCGTGTGTTTCCAGACCCGCGATCTGCTGGAAGCCATGCAGGGCGACTGGAGCACGCAGGCCGACACGGTTCTGCGCGTCGATGGCGGCATGGTGGCCTCCGATTGGACGATGCAGCGGCTGGCCGACATTCTGGACGCGCCGGTCGACCGGCCCACACATCTTGAAACGACGGCGAAGGGCGCCGCCTATCTGGCGGGCCTGCAGGCCGGGCTGTTCCCGGACCCTGAGGAATTCGGCAAGGACTGGGCGCTGGAAACGCGTTTCAGCCCCAACATGCAGGCCGAGGAGCGGGAACGCCGCTATGCGCTGTGGCGCGCGGCGGTGTCCAGCACCTTGGCCATGAAGCATCCCTGAAGCCCGCAAAACGAAGGCGTTTCGATCGGATGGCCGTAGTGCTGAAACTGGGTTTCTGGGCAAGCGCGCTGGCGATCGCCGCCTTCTCCCTGCTGCCGCTGGGCCATCTGCTGCCGGATATCGTGTTGACCCTGCTGCCCTTCGATCTGCGCGCCGAAGCCCCCGGTTCAGACAAATTCTGGCACTTCATCGCCTATGCGGTACTGGGATTTTTCGGATTCTGCGCCTATCGGGGCCGGCTGTCTTCCCTGCCGCTGATCGCCCTCTTATTCCTCTATGGCGTGCTGATGGAACTGCTGCAGGCGCTGATCCCGAACCGGGTGATGAGCGGGCTGGACATGGTGGCGAACGGCGGCGGCATCGCAACGGGTGTGGCTTTGGCCGCCTTGTCGCTCTTCGCGCTCAGTCCGGCGCTGCGCCCGCGTCCCCCGAAAGCAACGCGCGAATAACCGCGACCGCTTCGCCGGAGACCGTATGCCGCGCGTGGTTTTCGTCGATATGGACGGAAAACCTTCCGTCTCCCAGGGCCGCCATACGATCCCGCAGGGCGGCTTCATAGTGCCGGCCCTTCACATTGCGGAAGCAGCAGCGGTCATAGCGGTTGAAGATCTGGAGATACCGGCGGCCCTCGCCCGCGGCCGACAGGATGAAAAGATCCAGGAAGGACACCGGCCCGGAATCCGCAAGCGCCTCTGCGATACCGAATACCCGATCCTGCCCCTCCCGCAGATAGGGCGGCAGAATACCGGCAACCGCCGCCGTGCGGCCGATCCGCGGATCGATTGCGGCAGCGAAGGTGACGGTCGCCGCCCCGGCAGAAAACCCCATCGCATCGATTGTTTCGAACCCGCGCTCCGCCAGATAGTCGACGCCCGCGACCACCGGTTCCACATGCAGGGCGACCGGCGACTCGATCCTGTCCAGATCCGCCTGGAGGTTGGCTTTGCACGGGACAGCCGGATCGGGGGGAAAGTCGCAGGGAATGTCCCGGCTGTTTTCACCGTAACCAAGCTGGTCGAAAGCCAGGACATGCCATCCGTCCGCCAGAAACGGTTCCAGCCAGGCGCGCGCGGAACGAAAGTCCGACGCCATGCCGTGATGGTAGATCAGGGCCTTGCCGTTCGCGTTCGCGGCAGGCGCCAGCAAATAGGCGTAGGAGAGGGACTCGGGCCGAACATTGATGAACAGTTGCCTGACCCATCCCAAGGCTTCCCAGTCGGCGATCTGCAACAAATGGGGCGACCCCAACCCCGGTTCGTAAAGCCGCGAGACGCGGCGTTCGCCGTCCGCCGCGCCATAGATCCACCCACGCAAGGCGGCGCGCTTGGCGGCGACCTCCTGGGGCGAGCCAATTGTGATCCTCGATCCCGGATCGACGGCGGCAAGCTCAGGCCGGAGTTCTTCATAGATATAGGGGGAGTCCGCCTTCAGGCGCTTGTAAGGAACGTTCAGCGCGTCAATGCTTCGGACCGCCACAATGAAAGCAGCGACGCAGGCCAGAATCAGGCATAGAACGATGACGGCGCGCGCAACGGACCTTACTCTCAACGTCAGCCCTTTCCTTGTTCAACCTGCTTTCCCCGCCGCGCCCGCCGTAAGGACATGGCCCCCGGATCGAAGCCCGATTTGCACAGAACCTCAATAACGGGCCGGCCACGGTGCAGCGTCAACCCCGCCGGGCCGCGATTGCAAAGGATGACGCCGACCGAGAACGCGGCGCGGAGGAGTTCAAAATGAAAATCGGCAAGACGGACACCGCCACGGAAGCCTATATTATCGCGGAAATCGGCGGTAATCACGGCGGGTCGCCGGACCTGGCCCATAGCATGGTGGAGGCCGCGGCGAAGGCCGGCGCGAACGCGGTGAAATTTCAAAGCTACCGGGCGGAGCATCTGGTCCATCCGTCGGTCGAGATTCCGCCATCGGCCAACCAGCCCTATGCCACGCAGTTGGAGAAGTTCAGGGCGTTGGAGCTTGAATGGCCGGTATACGAGGCATTGTTCGCGCAATGCGCCGGTCTGGGCGTCGATTTCCTGACGACGCCCTTCGACCCGGATCTGGCGGACCGTTTCGCCCCGCACATGCCCGCCGTAAAAATCGCCTCCGGCGACCTGACCTACCGGCAATTGATCCGAAGAGCGGCGGCGAGCGGCCTTCCCGTGCTGCTATCGACCGGCGCCTCCACGCTGGAAGAGGTCCGGGCGGCGGCAGCGGACATACCGGAGGGACAGCGCGCGATCCTGCATTGCGTTTCCCTCTGGCGGCCAGCCGGCCCCGACACGCCATCCGATGCCGAGGAGCGCGCCGCGGTGATGG
>JANQIT010000037.1 GCA_028282025.1 Hwanghaeella sp.
CCGTCGGCGAAGGGGACGCGCGGCAGCAGCGCATCGAGCCGGTCCAGGACCCAGCGTTCGTGTTCCCGGATCGCCGCCTCGGCATCGGCCATGGCGACATAGACCGGCATGACCACGCGGGCGCCGCCGATCGCCGCATCCACATGGATGGTGATCCGACGTGCGCGCCGATCCCGCTTGACCGGAACGGTGAGGTCGCGTCCGCCCAGCGTGACGGTGAGTTCCCCTTTGCCCGCCATTGCCGTTCAATCTTCCTTCTTCGGTGCGCCTTCGAAAGGCGTGGCGCCCAGGTCGAGCCAGTCCTGGATATGGTCCTCGAGGTCGAGAATCCGGTCTTCGGAGATCGCCTTGCCGCGCACCGAAATCCCGGCCGTGTGGACCGTCTCCGGGTCCCCCGACACGAGCGGATGCCACCACGCCAAATCCTGGCCCAGGGCGACCAGGCGATAGGCGCAGGTTTCCGGGAGCCAGCGCAGCGTCAGCACGGTCTCTGGTTCCAGCTTCACGCAGTCGGGCACGTTTCGTTGCCGGCCGGGATAATCGGTGCAGCGGCAGCCTTCCAAATCCAGGAAACGGCAGGCGACGTCGGTCAGCGCGATCTCGCCGGTGTCCATGTCCTCGATCTTATGCAGGCAGCACTGGCCGCAGCCGTCGCAGAGCGATTCCCACTCCGCCTGCGTCATGTCCTCGGGGGACTTGCGTTTCCAGAAGGGGGCGTCGGTCACGGTCCCGTTTGCCTTTCGAGCGGCATAGCCTATTGGGCCATCCGGATCAGGACGATGGTCACCAACACGAACTGCGCAAGGTTCAGCAGCACGCTGACCTTATGCAGCAGTTTGAACCGCCCGTCCCGGTTTTCGTCCCGCGCTTTGTTGACGTGCGGCCGCAGCACAAGATTCGCGAAGACGAACCCGACGGCGACGGTGACCAGAATCGCAATCTCGGTCCAATAGGCCTGTGCCGGGACCAGCGGCAGCACCGCGACCAGGGCCAGGATACCCATCGCCCGGTAATAGACGGGAAAGACCTCGCGCGTGAAGCCGATAGCGGTATCCGACGGCAGTTTCCGGTGAATCAAAGGCGCGAAAAGCGCGGCGAACGTCAACATGCCGCCGAACAGGGCGGCGACCAGGATGAGGGCGACGATATGGAGCGTCAACCAGTCAGGCATGGCGGCAGTTTACCCCAGTGGCCGCGAAGGCCAAGCCTTGACAGCCCGCCGCCGGACCTGTCCTGATTCGGGTGGGCCCGGCGCATTCAAGGAGTGGCGGCGAATGAGACGGAACGGAACGACAAAGGACCGCGATCGGCCGCGGCGCCGATGGCGCGCGGCGATCCTCGCGGTGGTGTTGCTGGTTGCCGGTCCGGACCTCGCGACGGCGCAGTTGGCCGGGCCGAACCCGATATACGATCTGGCGCGGGCGGGCGACGTCGGCGGCATCGAATATCTGCTGAACAAGGGCTACAACATCGATTCTCCGTCAAGCGATGGTGAAACGGTCCTCATCGCCGGGGCCACGGGTGGGCATGTCGCGGTCGTCGAACTGGCTCTGGCGCAGGGCGCGCGTATCGATCGGCAGGATAACTACGGCCGGTCCGCCCTGTCGCGCGGCGCCGAAGGCGGGCATTTCGGGGTCGTCGAACGGCTGCTCGAAAGGAAGGCCGATATCGATATCCAAAACCGCGAAGGACTCACGCCGCTGATGTTGGCAGTGAAAGGACGGCATATCTCGGTCGTGCAATTGCTGTTGCGCTATCGGCCCGACCTGACCGTGCTGGACTACACCGGCCGCAGTGCGCTGGGATGGTCGCGGGAAAGCCGCGATCGCCGGATCGAGACGATGCTGCGTCGCGCCGGCGCCCGGGATTGACCGGCAACGCTGCCGCAGCTCCGGGCTCAGAGTTCCGCCAACTCTTCGCTCAGCCGCTTCTTGAAATCCCCGAGCGAGGCCGCGAGTTCCTCCAACGTTTCTTCGTCGATCAGCCCAATCTCTCCGGCCAGCAGGACGAGATACTCCAACTCGCAGGTATAGCCGGCGGCCGTTTCGATCCCCTGCACCAGTTCCGGGTCGCCGCCCCGGCCACATCCATGCACGATGCTGCGGGGAATAGCCAACGCGGTGCGCGCGATCGACCGGCCCACGGCGAAAGCGTCGTCGTCGGAAAAGGACTGGCTGATATCGTGAATCTCCACGACAAGGTCATGCGCCGCGTGGAGAACGTCTAACTCGCGGAAGTCTTTCATCGCGGTGTATTCGTTCGAATGCAATAGCCTGTCAAGGCCCTAATGCGCCGAGAATCCAGGCCTCTTCTGTTTCAACGCAATCCCGTTCCGCGGGGGTCAGGTCCGGATCGCCGGCGAGGGTGGTTTCCATGCGGTCTTCCGCATCGAGTCGGGCCAGATGCGCGGTGATCGCCGTGACCTGCGCGGCATCTTTCGGCAGGTCCGCCAGCGCTGGAACGGGGATTTGTGACGGATAGATCTCCGCCAAGTGCAGACGGGCCCGTGGGTCGAACCGCAGGCCGGTCTCGAACGGCCAGATATGCGTCACGGTGGCCAGGCGCGGGTCGCGGCGGATTTGCCAGACCCGGGG
>JANQIT010000062.1 GCA_028282025.1 Hwanghaeella sp.
TTTGATAGAGATCGTCGAAAGCGCCGCCGATCACGAAATCGATACGCTGCAGACTGTCTGTTCCGATTCCGGCGGCGTCACCGCCAGCCCGCGAGGAAGCGGTTCCGACGGCTCCCGTCAGGTTGAACGATACGCCGTCAACCGCATCGGTGTAGCTGGCGATGTCGAAATCGCCCGCTCCGCCCAACCCGCCGCCGCGCAGAATATCGTTCCCCGCACCCCCCATCATGAAATTGTCGCCGGCGCCGCCAACGATGAAATCGTCGCCGGCCAGACCGATCAGCTGGTCATCCCCCGCGCCGCCGAACAGCGAGTTGTTCAGATTGTCGCCCTGAATCGTGTCGCTGAAGGCGGACCCGACGAAAACCTCGATATTGGAGAAACTCTGCGAGAAGGCTTGGCCGTTGAAGGAGCCGCTGGCCGTGCCGGTAAGCGCATCGACATTGACGCCGCTGTCGGCGCTGTCATAGCGCAACTGATCGAGGACACCGCCAAGTCCGTCGATTGTATCCGCGCCCGCGCTCAATGTGAACTCATCGGCTTCCGCATCGTTCGTGCCGATCAGTTGATCGTCGAAATTGGAGCCGCGGACGGAATCGACGCCAATCAGCGTATCCGTACCGATATTCGCCGCATCGCCCGGATTGACCGACGTCGCCGTCCCGGTCTGCAGATTCACCAAAACGCCATCCAGGGCATCCTGGTAATTCACACGAACGGTAAAAAGGTCGCCCGCATCGGTGATACTGTCATTCCCGGCGCCCGGCGCGATGACGATGAACTCCGCATTGGGGTTCGCGCCCTCGAATATCGGATCGATGGTAACGGAGTCGCCGAAAGCCGTACCGAACAGGAATCCCGGATTGGTCAGAGTGTCGGTCCCGACGGATTCATCCCCGACCACCGTGGAGGAGGCCGTGTCCCGCGCGCCCGTAAGCGTGACGGAGATCCCGCCCGACGCGGACCGGTAGTCCGCCGCCATCACGTCCGCCGGGTCCGTCGAGCTCGTCCCGATCAGGGAATCGTTTCCGGCCCCGCCGACCAGGGTCGAAAAGCCGGTCCCTGCGGTCAGAACATCGTTGCCCGCCATTCCGAACAGCAAGTCGTTGCCGCCGCCGCCGGTAAGCTGGTCGTTGCCGACGCCGCCCAGGATGATGTCGTTACCGGCAAGCCCATCGAACACATCGTTCAGCGCCGTTCCCAATAGGAAATCGCCGGACGCGGTCGCTACATTGGTGAAATTGGCCGGGGCGACAACGATTTCGAAGGTTTGCCTGTCGGTTGCCCCGGAAGCATCCGACACCTCAACGACCACATGATCCAACCCGGCGAAGCCGGCATTTGGCGTGTAGGTGAAGGATTGCGCCGCATTGTCGAACGTGACCGCGCCATTCGAAGGGCCGACAAGGGCGGACAGCGTGAAGGCCGCATCGTCCAGGTCTTCGATGATCAAGGTATTGGAAACGCTGACGCCTTGCGTCGTATCCAGCGTTTCACCGCGAATGATGGGCGAAGTCGCCAAGGATTGCGGGTCGCCGACTGCACTGTCATCGACGAAGGAGGCCCCGTTCTGAAGGCTGCCGGTCGCGGCGGTGACCGCGTCGCCCAGATCGCCGTCATGCAGCGGGAAATAATGCAGGATATCGGGATCGTTGGTGTCGATCAGACCCGCAGGCGTCGCCAAGGCCGCGACCTCCCCGGCGGACAGGGCGCGGTCGAACAGGACCAGATCGGCGATATCGCCGCCGAAAACCTCCGTATTATCGTTCCCCGCGCCGATCCTGACGGGTTGCGTCCCGGTGCTGGCCAGCGGTTGCGACCCGCTGTTGGTGACGATGTTGGAGAGAAGCTGACCATTCTGGTAAAGCTGAATCTGACCGATCGCCGCGCCTTCCGACGGCACGACCATGGCGAAGTGATGCCATTCGCCGTCCGCGATATTGCCGGTCAGATCGGCGCGGATCATCTTCGTACCGTTGAAATCACCGTTGAATTCCAGCGTGTTCGCGCCCGTCAGATTGACGCCGAACTGGAAATAGGTCGCCGGTTGATTCACCCCGCCGGTGTTGTCGCCGTGCGACATGAAAGTCATCGCGCCGGTCGCACTGTCCGCCCGCGCCCAGACCGCCACCGTGCGCGCCCCGTTTCCGTCAACGCCCGGCGCCGTGGTATCGATAAAATCGTTCACGCCGTCCAGCGAGACATAGGACGCATCCGCATTGATCGGCGCGCCATGCGCGACCTGCGCGTCGTTGCCATTGCCGCTCAGGTCCGGTGAACCGCCGTCAACCGCAATGCTGTCGAAGCGCCAATATCCGGCCAGGCCCGGCTGTTGATCCGGATTGAAGATCTGCGATTGGAAACCGCGGGCGATGTCCTCCGCCGAGCGGGCGACATCCCAGATCCGCACTTCGTCCACGGCCCCCTCGAACGCCGCCGCATCCGGGGCGAGAGATTGGCCACCGCCGATCAGCGCGACGCCGCCGGTCGTATTGTTGTTTTGCGCGACGGGCGCCCCGGTTGCGGCCCCGTCCAGATAGAGCTGCGTCAATCCGGCTTCACGCACCACCGCCACATGATGCCAGTCGCCCGGCGTTACGGTATCGGTGGAAACCGCATTGACCCCGCCGACCTGGACTTGCAGCAACCGGCCATTGCCATCAACGCCCAGGGCAACCCGGTTGCCTGCCCCCTGCTCACCCAACCGGATGATTGGGGCGATATCGGAGCCGGGCGGCAGAGCCGCGACATTGATCCAGGCTTCCCAGCTATAATCGCCGGTCCCAGGCCGCAGGTTGGCCCCATCCCCCAGATCCACGAAATCGCCGGCCCCGTCGAACTGCACGAACCCGCCCGCGACATTATCGGCGACAATGACCGGCGGACTGTTCTGGTCCTGCACGGAAACCGTCTGAACGATATCGCCAACACCGATGGCGCCGGTTCCATCGTCCAAATCGAACCGGATGCTGCGAACCGCCGTGTTCGGCGTACCGCTGCTGTTCGCGAAGGCGGCGTTCTGAACGATGGCGTTGACCGCAGCCAGACTGACCGGACCGTTGGCGTCGAAACTGACCGTCAGCGGCGCTCCACCCGTTCCGCCGGTAAAGGTTGCGACCTGCGCCCCGCCGAAACTGATGGTCCCTGCGCCGACGACGAGCGTATCGCCGCTGTTGCTCTGAATGGTGAGAGCGTCCAGCGCATCGACAGCCGGGTCGATGGTCAGGGTCAACGAACCGCCCGCGAAATCGACGGTATCGATATCCGATACGGTCAGGGACGGCTCGATAACGACCGGCGCGCCGCCCTCCGTGAACTCAGGAAGCACATCGGCAACGGCGCTGAAGACCGGCGGGTCGGGAACATCGGCGACATTGATGGTGACCAGTTGGGTCACAACGTCGCCAAAGGCGTTTTGCGCCACCACCCTGAACGTGTCCTGACCGGAGAATTCGGCGTTCGGGATATAGGTGAACAGTCCGGTATCGGCCTCTATGGTCAGCGCGCCGTTATCGACGGTGTCGTTGCCCGCGATGCTGAAGGTGAAGCCGACCGTCCCCGCCGTATCCGACGCGCCGAGGCGGCCCTGCACCGTCTGCCCTTCCAACGCTTGGATGACATCGGTGAATATGGCCGGGCCAATTTCCGCAAAAGCCGGATTACCGACCGCAACGCCGTTATGCGCGCCGGTGGCGTCCAGGATCGTCGATCCCGACAATTGCTGAAGCTGCAGGTTCAGGATCAGGCCCGGTTCTTCCGCAGGCACGAAACCGCGCACATCGTCGAACAGGCCGTCGCCGGTCCGCACCGTATTGAACAACCTGTAATCCGCGACCTGACCATCGAAGAAATCGGTGAAGACGCCCGCTGTCGACTCGCGCGCGCCTATTGTGATCGGCCCGTTACCATCAACCACCGGCGCTACCGGGTCGATTTCGACGCCGGTTCCATCGACAATCAATTCATACCGGTCCGTATCCGCGCGATGGACGACCGCGACATGCGTCCATTTCCCGGCGCTCAAGCTCAATCCAGGGAATGCGGTTACAGGTTCCGCCGTCCCGATCCGGGTCAGTTGGAACGCGCCGTCGACGGTTTGCAGGGCCACCCCTTCACCGGCATCGCGGTGCTGTGCGAACAGTGTCTGGGTTCCCGAAACATCGTCGGCCCGCACCCAGACTTCGACCGTGTAATCGTTGACGAGCGAGAATTCCGGCGCGTCCGGGATGGTCACCAACTGGTCCGCCCCGTTCAGGTCGAGCGCGCGGGAGACATTCGGCCCGGCCGCATTGAACAACGGCACGTCCAGCACCCGCCCGCCGGCGACACTGAGGTCATCGAACCGGATGGTCTTGGCGCTGTTGTCCTGACTTAAACCCTGATCGAAACGCCAATATCCCGCCATATTGGGAATGGGCTGGCCCGCAAGGGGCGGTTGGATCGGTTCCTGGTAATTGTCGATGATCTGAGCGCCGGTGCGCGCCTCGTTCCAGACCCGCACCTCATCCAAAGCGCCGCTGAAATGACTTTCGAGCCCGTTCCCTTCCTTCGCACCCAGGAACAGGTCGCTGTTGGAATCGAAAGTATCCAAAGTGAAGCTGGAGGACGCGTGCTTGACGCCGTCTATATAGATCGACAACAGGCCCTGGTCGCCTGTCTGGTCGATGACCAGCGCCGTGTGATGCCAACCGGCGGACAGCGACGAGATATCCTGAGAAAGATCCACCGACGTCCCGCCGAATTCACCGTCGGAAAGACGCGCGTGCAATTGCGCCTGCCCCGCGGCGTCCTGCAACAGCAAGGCATATCCCGCACCGTTCGGCCCCTGCCCGCCCGCCTGAAGCCCCTTGGAAAAAAGCGCCTCTTCGCCGCTCGCTGCGGGCGAAACGCCGTCCCAGTAGAACCATGTCTCAACGGTCAGGCTGCCATTGCCGGGATCGAGGTCCGTCGCGCCGCTATCGGCGATCCGGACCGAATCCGTCGACCCGTTGAAGTCCAGGAAGCCGCTGGTTCCCGTCGCCCCAAGCGTTTCCACCCGGGAGTCGAAGACCACAGAAATCCCATCGCTCCCGACCACCGTTTCCACAGTGCCGCGCCCGTCGAGATTGCCGACATTCACGATGTCGAACGCGCCGTCGCCGACATTCGCACCGAACCCGATGACCTGCAGGTCCCGGTCCGCGCCCAGATCGAATGCATTCCCGAAGGTAACGTTCAGGGTTTCCGCGCCGCCGGTCAGATCCAGGGAGCCGACGGTGAGCGTGTCGAACTGTGTGGATGAGAAGACATCCAGATTGACCGTCCCGCCTTCGGACAGGTTAACAGCGCCCTGAACCTCCAACGACCCGATCCGGCTGACGCCTGCGACGTCGACCGTTCCCGGTCCTTCCAGCGTCGCCCCGTTCAAAAGGGCGATTGCGCCGTCCCCATCGATGACGCCCAGATTCTCAAACGCGCCGCCATCGACCGTCAGCGTCACACCGTCCGGGATCGTGACCGTGCCCGAATTGACGACATCCCCATTAACCGTCAGGTCCGCATTCACAGCCACCGTGCCGGAGTTCTGAAGATCGCCGCCGATGACCGTTACGCCATCGATTGTGAAGATGCCGTCATTGACCAGCGTTCCGGCGATACGGGCCACATCGCCAACCCCCAGACCCTGAATGTTCAGGGACCGCGAAGCCTCGTTGATAAGGGCCGCGCCAAGGCCGATGGCGAGATGTGGGCCTTCATCGCCCGCGCCGCTATCCGCCGCCGTCAGGATCAGCGTCCCGTCATTGACCAGCCCGCCATCGAACCGGATCACGCCGTTCGTTTGCTGACCGGCGATGGTCAGCGTCTGATTGCTGACCGTGGCGACCCCAACGGTATCGTCGGTGACGTTCAGGGTCAGGTCGGTCGCAATGGTGAAAGTTTCGCCGCCGCTGAGACCGTCGATATTCAATGGCCCCGACCCTGTCGACAAGGCCGGCTGCGCCGCGCCGTAAACGACATCGCCGGCCAGCAGAATGATGCCGCCCGCCACCGCCAAACTGCCACCGGTTATGTTTACCGCGCTGTTCAGCAACAGCCGGGCGGACGGACCCAACGTCACCGTATTGGCCGCGCCGATCTGCGTCGCGCCCGCGCCGGTCGTGTTCAGCGTGACGCCGTTCAGAACCGTGTCGCCGTTAAGCGCCAGCGTCCCCGCACCCGCACCGATGCTCCCCGCGCCCGAGATGCTGGGCGACGTGACCGTGATCGTCGAACCCGCGCCCGCTTCCAGGGATGTGTTGAGCGTCAGATCCCCGCTAAGCGTCGCATTGGCGGTAGAGAAACTGCCCGCGCCGTCCAGCGCGCCGCCGGACCAGATGAAGTCGCCCGCGACGCTGGAAGCTGCCCCGACCCCGAACACGCCCCCCGAAACGGTCAGACCAGCGGCCCCCGTAAGCTGCGCGCCGACAACGGTTGTCACGGTACCGCCGGTAATCGTCAGATCTTCGGAAGTGGAAATGCCGCCAACTGCGAACACGCCCGTATCGTGCTGGAACGGACCGCCCGCTAACACCGCCAGATCGTTACCATCAGGCAGCCCGCGGTCCCATGCCCCGGCGGTCAGCAGGCTCGCGCCGCCGGCATTGTTGGTCGTGACATTCAGCGCGACATCGATGGCAATCGTGCCGGTATCCTGCAACGGGCCGCCGAGGCCCGTGAAACCCTGGTCGTCCACGGTAACGGTCAAGGTGTCCGACACTTCGAACGCCGTCGGCGCGTAGTTCAGGCCGCCCGGCAGCGCAAAGAAAGCGGCAAGCTGCGCCTCCGTCCCTTCCAGCACAACGGCACCGGTATTGTTGCCGGTGACCGAAACCCCGCTGCCGCCGGGACTCACCGACAGGATACCGCTACCGACCTGCAGCGTGACCAGCAACGGCTCCACCGTGTCAATGGCGTCGATGTCGGTCGCGGTAAAGCCGCGCAGGAAGACATTGCCGCTATCGTCGAAGCTGGGCAGGTCCGCGACCGCCGCCGCGCCGACGGTCAGGTCGCCGTTGAGATTCTGATTATAGGTGACGCCGGTGACGTTCAGCGTGAACCGATCTGCAAAGTTGAACCCACCCTCGCCGTCCGGGATCTGGATTGCCTCTTGAAGGATCTCGAAATCCACGAACCCGACATGCCCGCCGCCGCCCAGTGGCGGACCGCTCGGCTCATACAGAAAGGCGATGCGCCCCGACCCGGTTCCCAACGCCACATCGCTCGATGTCGAAAAGCGGAAGCCCGGGTCCTGACTGCCGGACGTCAGGACACCGTCCCGGTTAAGCACCGTGCCTGTACCGACATTTCGATCCAGGGAGAACCCTTCGCCGTTCCGCTCCAGGAATTGAATGCGGTCGGAGCCGGAGAGTTCGAAACGGTCGTTGACCTGATCGTAGTTGAACAGAATGTCCTGGTCGTTCAACGCCGCGTCGGTATCGACGGTAATGTCAGCCGGATTTTCGGTATCCAGATTGATGACGATGCCGATACCGCCCGGATCGGGTGCGGTATCGAGCTTTTGCAAGGTCGACGCAAAGCTCTCGGTCAGCGGCGTCTCGGTGAACTGTTCCAGGGTCAGGACAGGCGGTGTGTTAGCGCCGGCGACATCGACACGCGCATCCACGCTGTTCACGCTGAACGCGCCCCGGCTGCCCTGCGCAAGGACCGCCGCCGCGACATCGACGCCGGTGTCGCCGCTGACCCCGGCGCGCCCCAGGTCCTTCAGGGTCTGAGTTGTATCCCAGGCATGGAAGGTCAGCGTATCCGGTCCGTTGAAGGCGCCCTCAGCCGGTGTGAACCGGATACGGTCCGCCCCGTCGAGGAGTACAGCATTGCCGCCGCTAACGCCGGTGAGCGCCGTGAAATTGTCACCCAGATCGGTTGAGAATTCCCAAGTCCCCCGGCTTTCGTCAGCAGCGGTAATGGCGATTCCAATCGCGTCGCCGTTCAGGTCGAATCCGGTGGCGGCCAACAGGTCGGCGACGGTGACTTCCACCGCGACGGGTATGTCGCCCTCGTCCGGCACTTCGGTCGAACCGGCGAAGAAATGCGATACGGCAACCGAAGACTGAACCGTCGCCGGGCCGCCCTGGAATGCGCCCGCCGCGCCCCCGGATACTGAGTTTTCCGCAGCCGTGGCCTGCGGGTCGTTGAACTGCCAATTCCCGACAAGGTTCTGCGCGTTCGGCGCAACCGCGCCGGAGACCAGACCGCCCACTTCCAGCCGGTCGAAAGCCTGGTTCCAGACCCGGACTTCGTCGATCAGGCCATTGAAGAAACCGGCCGCCCCACTGCCCGTATCGACCGCACCGATCATCATATCCAGCGTCGTGTCGATACCCCCGCCGCCGATCGTCAGATTGTCGCCGGCGATGGTCGCCCCGTCGCCCGCCTGGAACCCCACCGACACCCCGTTCACGAACCCGTTCAGCAGGGCGGCCCCGTCATCCACTTCAAGCACCATCGCCACATGCAATGGTCCCGCCGAAACACCGGAAAGATCCAGTCGGGTCGCGGCAATTTCCCCATTGCCGTCGGAGACGCGCATGACCAACGTGTCATTGGCGATGAAAATCGAATAGCCGGCATCGCCCGGTTTCTCACCGCCTTTGGAAACCAACACTCCACGGGTATTGCCCCCACCGCCCCAGGTAAATTGAAGGTCGACGGTAAAGGATGAAGTTCCGGGATCGAGCGTCGATCCGTTGCCGTCCGGAATCCGAACCGCGTCGTCGATTCCGTCGAACCGCAACGCACCCCGGAAATCGCGGAAGAGGGACCCGCCCGCTTCGAACGCGTCGCCGGATGGGTCCAGTTGCAACCCGCGTTCGATCAGCACAAGGTCCGACGGCGCGCCGAGCGCCGGGTTCGCCGCGCTGAATCCGTCGTACAATGCGCCGTCGATGATAATCGTATCGTTGAAGAAGAAGTCGTCCGGGGAGACAATCCGGTCGCCGCCATCCCCTTCGATACGGATCGCACCCGTCGTCACATTCCCCAGACCGTCAATTGCCGCCGTGACATCGACGGCGGCGCTGAAGGCGCCGACATCCGCCGATTCCAGGGTCAGGACGCTTCCAAGCGCACCGTCCTGCAGGTCGACGATTTCCACATTCCGGGTCTTGCCGGCGACGGTCGACGAATCGACAGCAGCCGCGTTGAATTGCAAGCGGTCCAGCCCCGAGCCGCCTTCCATGATGAAGGACGGCGGGGTCGTGGTAGATACCCGGAACAGATCGTCCCCGGCGCCCGCGTCGATAACCTCTACATTGTCCAAACGGCCCAGCCCGGCAGTCAGGCCCGGAAGCGGCGCATTGTTCGTCAAATCGACGGTCTGATTGAAACCCAATTGCGAGATGTCGAGCGTATCTTCCCCGGCGCCGCCATCGATCTCGTCCCGGTCGGCCGCGTTGGTGACAACGATCCGGTCATCTCCATCGCCGCCCAGAATCCGATCATCCCCGGCATTGCCGATCAGGATGTCGTCGCCTTCCTCCCCGGACAGAAGGTCGTCGCCCTGGCCGCCGATAAGGGTGTCGTCGCCCACCCCGCCATAGAGGTTGTCCCGGCCCACCCCACCGCGCAGGATATCGTCGCCGGCGTCCCCGAACAGCAAATCGTTGCCGTCCAGACCGCTGATATCGTCGTCGCCGTCCAGCCCTTCGATGATATTGCGGATCGGAACCCCATCGGCGTCGAAGGCGGTCCCCGTGTTCGGATCTATCCCGGTCAATACATCGTTGGCAGCCGTTCCGGACGTCGCACTGGCATTGACATCGATCTCATCCTGCACCGCCTGGCGGCGCGACCCGATATCGTTCCCCGGACCTTGGAATTGGTTTTCGAAACCAAGGGAGCCGCCGCCCGCCACCCCCTCGAAGGCTTCGCGGACAAGGCGCGCGCCATCCCCTTGAAGAATGCGGGCGACCCCGGCGACTTGATTCAGCGCATCGAAGCCGTTCGCCCCGGCGACGCTGTCATTGATGCTGGTGAACCCGGCGCCCAGCACCTGGGCGACTTCGTTCAGGTTCGCCGCGTTCAATCCGGTGCCGCCCCCAAGATCGATGCGGCTGGCGGGCGGCGGCGCGTTGTTCTCAGGATCCAGATCGAACTGTTCCTGCGCCGCCTCCACCAGATACCGGTCGATCCGCTCCAGGAAATTCGCTGAATCCACGGGCGGCCGCGCCTCGGGATTTTCAGGGTCGTCCGGGGTGGGAAGCGTAAGATCGACCGTGTCCGTGAAAGCGCCGCCGCCGCCGATCTTGTCGTCGAACTGGCCGCCGGCGAAATGATCCGCCGCGAAACCGTCGGCGAAGGCGCGGTACACTGCTTCGGAAATCTCGGCCTCGGACAGTTCCGGGTGCGCGCCGCGAATGGCGTTGGTCAATTGAGAAACCGTGTTCAAGACCGCGATGCCCGCGGCGAAAATCTCCTTCGCCTCGGCGTCCGTTTCAGCGGCTTCGATGGGATCGTAGGTGGTGGGGGATTGCCCTTCCGGCATCGCGATGCCGAGCCCGTCCAGGACCATCGCTTCGGCGGCCTCCTGATCCTCTGCAAGGCCGGTGGCGATCAATTCCTGCATCAGCGTGGTCAGCGGCGTTACCACGCTGGCCCCCGCGGGCGCCTTGAAAACGCCGATAAAGGGAAGTCCGGTTGACAGATCCGTGCCGCCCTTGACGACAATCGTGCCGGTTGTTCCCGCCGGCGCGGTCAGGCTGTAGAAACCCTGAATATCGGTTCGTGTGAACAGTTCGCCGGTGTCGCGTTGCAGGTTCCCGTTCTGGTCCAGGAAGACGAGAGCGCCCTTGATCCGGCCGTCGATGACCTCTGCCGCGAAGGTTACGTCAGCCTGCACTTCTGCTATCTGAACATCGACATCGCGGCGCGGAGGCGGTCCGACAACAGGCTTCGGTTCGGCTGTCGGGGTCGTAATCTCGAAGTCGCTCAGGCCGCCGATCTGACCCAACTGCGTCGTTTCAGGATCGCCGATGGTGATCTGCCGAATCTGACCCTGTTCGCCATCCGGGCCTTCGCCGGTCTGTTCGCCATCCTCCCCGTCGCCGTCTTCGCCGTCTCCACCGCCCGGGCCGGCCGCCAGATCTACCTCGCCCTCTTCGTCCGCTCCGGGCTCGCCTTCGCCGGCTCGCTCTCCTTCGCCGGCGTCGCCGTCTTCGCCGCCCTCCCCGGCTTGCGCGGCGTCCTCGCCGTCGGCGCTCTGTTCGCCTTCCGCACCCTCCGGCGCTTCACCCTGCTGCGTTTCGCCTTCCTGGCCGTCGCCTTCGCCTTCTTCGTCTCCTTCGCCGTCCGCCTCTTCGCCTTCGCCCTCTTCGGCTTCGGCGTCCTCGGCTTCACCCTCTTCCGCGGCGGCCTCTTCTTCCCCGCCTTCCTCGCCGCTTTCTCCGCCGCCTTCCTCATCGCCGTCGGGTTCAGCGTCGTCTTCCGCACCTTCGGACGTCTCGCCACCCCCGTCTTCACCCTGTGCGTCGCCATCGTTCCCGGCACCATCCTGAAGGTTGGCGTTCGCGGGAAGGCTGACCGGCAAGCTCTGCAACGCGCTGCCGAACTTGGATTGAATCTGGGACAGGGGTTGAATCTGCGGCGTCGCCGGGATGGCGTTCGGGTCCGTTGCGCTGGTGACCTGGTTCGCCTGGGTCAGGGTGACCGAGCCGCCGTTGGTCGAGAAACTGATCTCGCCGAGCGCACCGCCTTCCTCCCGCAGCAGGGCGACCTCGTCCTCGTCCCCGGCGCCCGCCGTCCCGCGCACCCCGATGGTGGCGACGGGGGTGATGATGGTCATGTTATTGTCGCCGGTCTTGGCGATCTGGCCCGACACGAACGAGAACGCGCCCTGGACCAAATTCATGGTCATCGAACTGTCGCCCGCCGGATTGTAGACAAGCTGGTCGATCACCAAACGGGCGTCACTGCCCAGGGAGAAGCTGGACCCGTCCCGGAACGTCATCCCGACCGAGGCGCCGTCGCCGGTAACGAACAGATCGTCCTGAAAGACCGGCGTCCCGATCTGCGCCGTGGTCTGCGTGCCGTTCGCGCGCTCGACACGCACAATACCGTCCAGTTGGATGATCTCGCCGATCGGGGCGCCCGCACCACCCGCCTGATCTTCCGCGCTTTGCGCCAACTGGCCCGGCGCGCGTGGGCCGGCAAGCCGCGTGACAAGAGAACCCGGCAGGCTTTCGCCGCCGGACAACATCAGATCCGGCGTAACGGCCCCGGCGAAATAATCGACGATGAGAAGCTTGCCTTCGGACGGAAGGCCGATATGCAGATCCGGTCCATGACGGCCAAACTCTGCGCCGAGGATTTCGCGCCCTTCGTTCAGAATCAGCAGGCCATCGGCGGAGTCGCCGGCGCGATAGGTCTTCACGGGCGCTGGAACGGACATCCCCGCACCGCCACCGCGAACCGGCCCACCGTCGTCTCTAGCCGCCATTTACAATCCCCCGTGACTCCGCATTTCAGCGCCATCGCCGTCCGCGGCGCTCGAAAGACCTAGAGCATGTCACCTTTACTTGGAATCGACTGAGATCGCTTTGCCGTTCATCCGGGTAGGAGCCGGCCTGTAGGCGATGCGGCGCATCGGCAAGGGCCGGCGACGCCCTCCAGCTGACCGGCAAAGCGACCGAAGGCGGCCTTTGCAGCCTTTCGGACCGCGTCAGCCACCGCTTGCGATGCGTCCAGCATCGCCGGGCATCGCCTTCCTAACCGAAAGGCCGCAAAAACCGTCTCAGTAGTTCCAAGTAAAGGTGACATGCTCTAAACCGTCCCTGTACCTTGCAAACTCCTGCAAAAAAACACGCGCTGCTGCGGCGGCTCCCACTGCAATACACCGCCAATACCCGTATCAGTGTAGTCCCGCCCTTTCGAACACGCAGCCGAAAACCATCAGCATTCGCCGATATAACCCCGGGCGAGCTTCAACCAGATTTGTCTTTGTGGACGAGGGTTCACAATTACGCGCCATCGTTGCATCCACGGTCACAGAGTGACCGACACCGCCGGATACCGCATCTGCAACGCCGGCGGACAGCGTGTCCGGAGTGCAACAGGCCCCACATGCGGTTTCCGGTAACGCTCCATCATCCTTGCATTGTCGAATAAAATCCGATTCAAATGATGGGCAATGGACGGGGCTGCCGGTGCGTTCCGGTCGGTCCGGCCACACTCTGTAGGCCAACAGGGGGATCATGTCCGTTTTAGGGGCAATGCACCGTCGCACCTTGGCGGTGCTCTTCGCGTGTATGGCAGGGGCCGGCGTTGGTGAGGCGCGTCCGCTGGCCGATGAGCTTGCCCGATTGCTGGACACCCACCCACAGATCCGCGAAGCACGCGACAATTACCGCAGCGCCACCGCCAATCAGGACAACGCCTTCGCCTCCTTCCTGCCGCAGGCGTCCTTGACGGCGGACAAGGGGTTCGAAGTCATCGACAGTCAGGCGCGCCGGGCCAATCCAGGCGCGGATTCCCGTCTTTCGAACGAACAGGCAACCCTGACGGTAACCATGCCTCTGTTCACCGGATTCCGGAACGAGGCGGCGCTCAGCACCGCCAAGAAGGATGTGGAGATTGCCCGCCAGACGCTCGATTTAACGGTCCAGACGCTGATGGCGGGCGCTTTGAGCGCCTATGTTCAGACCAAGCGCAGCGTCGACACCATGATCCTGGCGGAACGCTCCGTCCAGGTCATCGAGGAACAGGTCGCCTTGCAGCAGGAGTTGGTGGACCGGGGCACCGGCATACAACTGGATCTGCTTTTGGCGCAAACCGCCTTGCAGGACGCGCGCGCCGTCCAGGCCGTCATCGAATCGGAACTGGCCAATGCCGCCGCACAATATGAGCAGTTCTTCGGCGCGCCGCCAGACAAGGATAATCTGAAACCCATCTTCATTCCGCTGGACGCCATTCCTCCAACTTTGGAGGAAACCTTGGAAATCGCATTATCCAACAACCTTGGAATAGAAATCGCCGGTCAGCAGATCGACCGTGCGCGGGAACAGATCAGAAGCGCACGGTCCACCTATTACCCGGACGTCAATCTGGTGACCACATACAATTGGGAAAACAATCTGGACGCGGAACGCGGTATCCGTCGGGATTTTTCCGTCGTCCTGCGCAGCTCCTGGCAGCTTTTCGACGGCCTTGGGACGCAGGCGCGCACGGCTTCCGCCCGCCATCAAGCCTCTGCGGCGCGGAATCGGAACCGATTCACCCACCGGCAGGTAAGTCAGGATACACGTATCGCCTGGGCGCAGCTCGAAGCGACAAAAAAGCAGGAAATTCTCTTCCTGGAAGCGGCCTTGTTGGCGCAGCAGGTCGTCACCGCGCAGCAGGAACTTCAGGAATCCGGCCGCGAAACGGCAATCGCCCTTTTGCAGGCCGAAGTCACCGCGCTGGACCGGGAACGCGCCTTGGTCGCGATCCGGTCCGACCGAACGGTTTCCGCCTTTCAGTTGCTGTTCAGCATGGGCCGCCTGAATCCGGGACTGTTCGGGGTCAGCGATGTCGACGCCGACCTGCCCGACCGCGGCGAGGCGCCGCTGCTCGGCGCGTCCGGAAACTAGAGCCTGACGCCGCTTTGCGGATCGAACAGGTGCAGTTTGTCGGTTGCGACAGATAGAGCAACGGACTGGCCGGCGCTGTAGCTGGTCTCGGACGACGTCCGCACCGTCAACAGATCGTCGCTTCCGTTGAAGCGCCCGTGCAGCAACTGGTCCGCGCCAAGATGTTCGACCATATCCAATGCAAAGGGCAATCCGTCGCCGTTCGCCTGGATCTGCATATGTTCCGGCCGCACGCCCAGGGTCACGGCGTTGCGCCCGCCCGGTACGGGGGCCGCCAGATCGACCGTCAGCCCCTCGCCCAGCGACGCCAGGGTTCCGCCATTCTCCGTCTTCGCAGGCAACAGATTCATGGCCGGAGAGCCGATAAAGGTCGCAACGAAAATGCTGGCCGGATTTT
>JANQIT010000124.1 GCA_028282025.1 Hwanghaeella sp.
CGGCTCGCGGGCGATCTGTTGGGCAAAACGGACGCTGGAGATCTGCGACCGGCTGGGAATCGGACGGCCCGTGACCGACAAGGGCATCACCTGGAAGAACGGACGGGTCTTTTTCGGTAACGAAAATCTCTACAACTTCGATCTTCTGCCTGAGGAAGGGCATGAATACCCTGCCTTTGTAAACCTTCAGCAGTATTATTTCGAACTCTTCGCCGTGCAGGCGGCGGAGGCGACCGGCCTTGTCGATTTACGCTGGCGTCACAAGGTCACCGGGGTCCGGGACCAGGGCGACCGCGTCCGCGTTACGGTCGACACGCCGGACGGACCTTACGCGCTTGACGCCGACTATGTGCTGGCCGCCGACGGCGCGCGCAGTTCGGTGCGCCGGCAGATGGGCTTGGATTTCAAGGGCAAGGTGTTCGAAGACCGTTTCCTGATCGCCGACGTGAAAATGACGGCGGAGTTCCCGACCGAACGCTGGTTTTGGTTCGACCCGCCCTTCAACCCGGGCCAATCGGCCCTGCTGCACAAACAGGCGGACGATGTCTGGCGCATCGACCTGCAGCTCGGCTGGGACGCAGAACCGGAGGAGGAAAAGAAGCCGGAAAAGGTTATTCAAAGGCTGCGGCGCATGCTGGGCAAGGATGCCGAGTTCGAGTTGGAATGGGTCAGCGTCTACACCTTCCAATGCCGACGTCTTTCCCGGTTCCGCCATAACAGGGTGATCTTCGTCGGCGACAGCGCGCATCAGGTCTCCCCCTTCGGCGCGCGCGGCGGCAACGGCGGTATTCAGGACATCGACAATCTGATCTGGAAACTAGATCTCGTCCTGGATGGCAAGGCGCCGGACAGCCTGCTGGATTCCTATGACACGGAACGTGTTATGGCCAGTGACGAGAATATTCTGAACTCCACCCGCTCAACCGATTTCATCACCCCGAAGAGCACCGCAAGCAGGCGATTCCGCGACGCCGCCCTGGCGCTTGCCAAAGATCATCCTTTCGCACGCCGGATTGTGAACAGCGGCCGGCTGTCGCTGCCCGCAAATCTGACCGGATCGCCGCTAAGCACCTTGGACACGGACCTGTTCGACGGCGGGCCGCCGCCGGGCGCGCCCGCCGTGGATGCTCCGGTAACCGAGAACGGCAGGCCGTCCTGGCTACTGCATCATCTGGGCGGCGATTTCTGTCTGCTCGTTTTCGGGTCCTCCGGCGATCTTGAAGATTTCGGGTTCGTCGACATTCCGGTTCGCATTCTCAATGTGGGGAGCCCCGGCCTGGGCGACCCGGACGGGACAGTCGCCATGCGTTATGACGGCGCCGAGGGGGCTGCTTATCTGTTCCGCCCCGATCAGCATGTAGCCGCGCGCTGGAAAAGGCCCACGGCGGGCAAGATTGCGGCCGCCATCGCAAAAGCATGCGGGAGGATTTGAGATGGAGAACCTGATCACCGCCCCCAATCTGGCGGACCCGGACGGGTTTTACGAAACGCTGATCGAGGCCCATCGCGATCTGACGGAAGAAGAAAGCGCAGATTTCAACAGCCGTCTGATCCTGCTGCTTGCCAATCATATCGGCGATTGGTCCGTTCTGCAGGAAGCCATAAGCGCGGCGAACGCCAGCGGACAGCCGCCGAAAGTACGATAGAATGCCGCTTGGCGATGCGGTGACATCCCCCTAAAGTCCCGCCCACGACCTTAGGGAGAAGCGCGTGGCGAGACCAATCACCATCGGCGGGGCCCAGCTTGGCCCCATACAGAAGTCCGAAGACCGTCAATCCGTCGTGGCGCGGATGATCGCGCTGTTGGAAAAAGCCCATGCCCGCGGCTGCACCTTGGCGGTCTTCCCGGAATTGGCGCTGACGACCTTTTTCCCACGCTGGTACGCCGAAGATATCGGCGAGATGGATATCTACTTCGAGAAGGAAATGCCGTCGGCCGCGACACAGCCGCTGTTCGACCGCGCCAGGGCGCTGGGAATCGGCTTTTATCTGGGCTATGCGGAACTGGCGACGGACGCACGGGGCGAGACCCGGCGCTACAACACCGCCATACTGGTCGACCGGACCGGCGCGATTGTCGGAAAATACCGCAAGGTGCATCTTCCCGGACATACGGACTACAACGCGGCCTTGACCCGCCAGCATCTGGAAAAACGCTATTTCGAGCCGGGCGATCTGGGATTTCCGGTGTGGCGCAGCATGGACGGCGTCATGGGCATGTGTATCTGCAACGACCGGCGCTGGCCGGAAACCTGGCGCGTGATGGGCATGCAGGGGGTCGAGTTGGTGATGCTGGGTTACAACACGCCGACGGGAAACCAGCATGGCGGGCTGGAGCCGCCGCATCAGCGGATGTTCCACAATCATCTCAGCATTCAGGCCGGCGCCTATCAGAACGCAACCTGGGCCGTCGCGGTCGCCAAGGCCGGGGTCGAGGACGGCCATGAACTGATGGGCGGATCCTGCATCGTCTCCCCGCAGGGCGAGATTGTGGCGCTTGCCAGCAGTCAGGATGACGAATTGATCGCCGCGGAATGCGACCTGGATCTTTGTACGTTCGGAAAAAGCACGATCTTCAATTTCGCCGCGCACCGCCGCCCCGAACATTATGGGATCATCACCGGACAGACCGGCGCGACCCCTCCGGCGGAAGGCTAGTCCGATGAACGGACGTATCCTGGTTATCAACCCGAACAGCACACAGGCCGTGACCGACGGTCTTTCCGACGCCCTGTCGGCATTCCGGACGCCCGGAGGCCCCGCCATCGATTGCGTCACATTGGCCGAGGGACCGCCCGGCATCGAATCCCAGCGCCATGTCGACGGCGTCGTCCAGCCGCTTTGCGCCCTGATCGGGCGGGAGACGGCGGACGCCTATGTAATCGCCTGCTATAGCGACCCGGGCCTGCACGCCGCCCGCGAAACAACGGACAGGCCGGTGCTGGGCATTTCGGAATGCGGGTTGCTGACCGCCTGCACCCTGGGCGAACGGATCGGCGTGATTTCCATACTGGCGACATCGATCCCCCGGCATTTGCGGGCGATCCGCCAGATGGGGCTGTGGGAGCGGATGGCCGGGGACCGGGCGCTGGGGCTTGGCGTTGTTGAACTGGCGGACAGGGACCGCGTGTTCGCGCGGATGGTGGACGTCGGCAGGCAACTGATCGACCTGGACGGGGCGGATGTTCTGACCCTGGGCTGCGCCGGCATGGCCTATCTTCGGGAAGACCTGCAAGAAGCGGTCGGCGCGCCGGTCGTTGACCCGGCGCAGGCGGCGGTCACGATGGCATTAGGACGCGTCCTGTTGGACAGGTCCGCACAATCGCCGCCGGGCGCATTGCGGGCCACAGCCGGATAAGGCATGAACCCGCCCCTGCCCACACCACTATTGCAACAGGCGTACGACCACTGGAACACCCTGCGCGGCGGGAATGCAATGCCGCGCCAATCCGATTTCGTTCCGCTGAACATTCCCAGGGCGCTGCCCAACATCATGCTGATTGACGTTCAGAGAGAGCCGCTCGACTTCTTCTACAAAACGGTCGGCGGCGTGATCGTGTACCATTCCGCCGAGCCTTTCGAGGAACAGTGGATGAGCGACATTCCGGAACGGCGCAGCCCCAGCACCCCTTGGATGAACTTCCAGAAAGTCGTGTCGACCGGACAGCCTAGCCGTTCCACCATCCCCTATATCGGACCCCACAAGGATTTTCTGGAAACCTCGCAGATCGCCCTGCCGCTATCCGACGACCGGAATACACAGGACGTGGCCCATCTGCTGGTGGTGATCGACTATCTAAGGCGCTGACCCTTCCACCGGGTCGGGGGGCCGTTTGCGACCCCATGGCCGCGCTTCCTCCAACTGTGCGGCAAGCCGGATCAGCACATCTTCCCGACCCAACGGGGCGGCGAACTGAGTGCCCTGGGGCACGCCGTCCTCAGACCAATGTAAAGGCGCCGACATCGCCGGGCAGCCGGTGGCGTTGAACAGCGCGGTGAAGCCGACGGTTCGGAAAATGCGCTCCCGGAACAAGTCCGGCGGCTGCTGCATATCGACCCAACCGAGCTTGGGCGTCTCAACAGCCTGCACCGGGGAGAGGATCAGATCGAACCCTTCGAAAAACGCCCCAAGGGCTCGGCCGATCCGGTGCACATGCTCGATCGCGGTCTGAAACCGCACGCTGGAAACGCCACGGCCTTGCTCGGCAATCGTCAGCGTCCAGGGTTCCAGATCGTCGGGCCCTGCTTCGCGTCCCCGCATGGACTCCAGCCATGCGACAAGGGTTGCGGTGTGAACGGCGATAATGTCGGCGACCGCTTCGCCGAAGGCGGCCCCATCGACCGGCGGCGCGGCTTCCTCGACCGTATGGCCCAGATCGCGGCACAGGGCCGCCGCGTCGCGCGCGTTCGCGGCAACCTGCGGATCGACCGGCGCGCCGGTGAAAGGTTCCGTCGTCAAGGCGATCCGCAAGACCCCCGGGGGCGCACCAACTTCCTCGGCAAAGGGGCGGAAGGGCGGTGGCGCGGCGTAGGGATCGCCCGGCTCCGGGCCGTGCAGGATGTCGAGAAAAGCGGCGCTGTCCCGCACGCTGCGCGATATCACATGGCTGGTGGAGAATCCACTCCAGGACTCGCCATAGAGCGGCGCGCTGCTGATTCGCCCGCGGGTGGGCTTCAGGCCGAACAATCCGCAGGAGGAAGCCGGTATTCTGATCGACCCGCCGCCGTCGCTGGCATGCGCCGCGGGCACAATGCCGGCGGCGACCGCCGCCGCGGCCCCGCCGCTGGACCCGCCCGCCGAGAATGCGAGGTTCCAGGGATTGCGCGTCGGACCGTGGCGGACAGGTTCGGTGGTGGTGGTAAGGCCGTATTCCGGGGAATTCGTCCGCCCGGCGATCACCAGACCGGAAGCCAGAAACCGCCGCACGATACTGTCCGTGTGCCGGGGCGGCTCGGGTGCGTTGAAACGCGACCCATCCGTCGCGGGCAGGCCGGGACAGGCCGCTCCCAGATCCTTCAGCAGAAAGGGCACGCCGGTGAACGGCCCGTCGGGCAAACCGCCGCGCAAGGCTTGCTCGGCGTATCCCATACCGTCCACCGTCACTGCGTTCAGAACCGGATTCCAGCGCTCCAGCCGCTCCCGCGCAGCCTGCAAAAGCTCTTCCGCGCCAACCTTGCGCGCGGCAACCAGAGCCGCCAACCCCACCGCGTCGTATTGATCGTAGTCCTTCATACCGCCCCCCGTTGCGTCGCCC
The DNA here is from genome assembly GCA_028282025.1 of Hwanghaeella sp. GTDB lineage: Bacteria > Pseudomonadota > Alphaproteobacteria > UBA8366 > Aestuariispiraceae > Hwanghaeella. Next base: position 5,256 of record JANQIT010000124.1, read on the forward strand.
CTGCCGGTCATGCAAAGTCGAACCAGCATAGCGTGGGCGGGACGGCCTTGGGAGGCGCAGGTGACAAAATTTCACACAGTGGTCAGAAACGGTACGGTGGCGACCGCGACAGAGGTCATGCGGTGCGATATCGGAATCCGCGACGGCCGCGTGGTCGCCCTGGCGGAAGAGCTTGAAGCCGGCGAGGTCGAGATCGACGCGGCCGGCAAGCTGGTCCTGCCCGGCGGCGTCGACAGCCATTGCCATATCGAGCAGGAATCCTCCGGCGGCGTGATGACCGCCGACGATTTCTATTCCGGCACCGTATCCGCCGCCTTCGGCGGCACGACCTGCATCATCCCGTTCGCCGCGCAGATGAAAGGGCAAACCCTGCGGGAGGTTGTTGAGAAATACCATGACCGGGCCGGCCCCAAGGCGGTGATCGACTACGGGTTCCATCTGATCATCGCCGATCCGACCCCGGAGGTGATGGGCCAGGAACTCCCCGCGCTGATCGAGGACGGCATCACCTCCTTCAAGGTCTATATGACCTATGACGCCCTGAAACTGGACGACTATCAGATGCTGACCGTGCTGAATGAGGCGCGGCGGCTGGGCGCGCTGGTGATGGTGCATGCGGAAAACCACGACGTGATCCGCTGGTTGAGCGAGAAACTGCTCGACGCCGGCCACCGCGCGCCGAAGTATCACGCCGTGGCCCATGCCAGGATTGCCGAGGGCGAAGCGACAAGCCGGGCCATCCAACTGTCGCGCCTGATGGATACGCCGATGCTGATCGTCCATGTCTCGGCGGAAGAAGCGACAACGGCGATCCGGAACGCCCAGACCCAGGGTCTGAAGATCTATGGCGAAACCTGCCCACAATATCTTTTCCTGACCGCGAAAGATCTGGACCGCGACGGCCTGGACGGGGCGATGTTCTGCTGCAGTCCGCCGCCACGGGACGAAGCGGCGCAGGAAGCCATCTGGCTGGGGCTTAAGAACGGCACGTTTCAGGTCTTTTCCTCGGACCACGCGCCCTACAGGTTCGACGAAACCGCGAAACTGAAACATGGGCCCAATGCACACTTCAAACAGATCGCCAACGGCGTGCCCGGCATCGAATTGCGGTTGCCGCTGCTGTTCTCCGAAGGCGTGGGAAAAGGCCGTCTCAGCCTGCAGGAATTCGTGGCCTTGACCGCAACCAACGCCGCCAAACTGTACGGGCTGTTTCCCCGCAAGGGCACGATTGCCGTGGGGGCGGACGCGGATATCGTGATCTGGGACCCGGACCGTGAAGTCACCGTCAGCTACGACCTGTTGCACGACCGGGTCGGCTATACGCCCTATGAAGGGAAGCAATTGAAGGGGTGGCCGGAGACGGTGTTGAGCCGCGGCCGTATCGTTGTCCGGGACGGCGCCCTGAATGCCGAGCGCGGCAGCGGGAATTTCCTGCGGTGCGACAAATCCGAAGCGGCGCATCCGACAGGTAACCTGGAACCGGAGATCGACCCCAGCCGCAACTGGGGCTTTCAAATCCAATAAAATCGAAGGCGAGGAAAAATGATCGGCTCAAAAGCTGAAGACATTAAGACAATCGGCGTGATCGGCGCCGGCACCATCGGATCGAGTTGGGCTTCCTACTTCCTGGCCACCGGGCGCGACGTGCACGCCTGGGACCCGGCGGACGGCGCGGCGGACAAGATTCGCGCCTTCGTCGAAAACGCCTGGCCGTCGCTGGAGACTTTGGGCGTTGTGGCCGACGGAGCGTCCCCCGACCGGCTGACGGTCTTCGACAAAGCAGCAGACGCCGCCGAAGCGGCGGACTTCATCCAGGAAAGCGCGCCCGAACGGCTGGATATCAAACAGGCGCTTTATGCGGATCTCGAACCGGCGACCCGGCCGGACGTGGTCATTTCGACCTCTACCTCCGGCCTGTTGATGAGCGAACTTCAAGCCGGACGCAGCCATGCCGGGCGTTTCGTTCTAGGCCATCCCTTCAATCCGCCGCATCTGATCCCGCTGGTCGAGGTTCTGGGCGGCAAGGCGACCGATCCGGCCATCGTCGACTGGACCGTGGATTTCTACAACGCCATCGGAAAGCGGGCGATCAAGGTCAACAAGGAAGTCCCGGGGCATGTCGCCAACCGTCTACAGGCCGCGATCTGGCGGGAAGCCATCCATCTGGCCGTCGAAGGCGTGGCCAGCGTAGACGATATCGACGCGGCCGTCGCCTATGGGCCCGGCATTCGCTGGTCGCTGATGGGGCCGCACCTGACATTCCACCTTGCCGGCGGACCGGGCGGCATGACGAATTTCGTCGAACATCTGGGCCCGCCGGTCGCAAGCTGGTGGGACGACCTGGGATCGCCCCAGCTTACCGACGCCGTGAAGAAAACCCTTATCGACGGGGTTGCCGACGAAGTGTCCGGCAAGACCGTTCCCGAACTGGCCGCCACGCGCGACAGGCGCTTGCTGGCCGTTCTCAAAGCCCTCAAAGACTCGGAAGAAGGATAAGAATATGAGCAATCGTCCCGTTATGCTGATCACCGGCGGCAGCCGGGGTATCGGCGCGGCCACAGCCATCAAGGCCGCACAGGCCGGCTACGATCTGGTGGTGAACTATGCCGGCAATGCGGAAGCCGCCGGTGCCGTCGTGGCGGCCTGCGAAGCAGCCGGTGCGAAAGCCGTCGCCGTTCAGGCGGATGTCGCGGATCAAACCGGAAACGAAGCGGTGTTCGCCGCCGCTGACGCGGCCTTCGACCGGCTCGACGTGGTCGTCACCAATGCCGGGCGCACCGGCCTGGCCAGCACCCTGGCCGAGGCGGACCCGGAAGATATCGCCAAGACCGTGACGCTGAACGTAACCGGCGCGCTGCTGACCGCCCGCGAGGGCGCGCGGCGCATGATGAAGAGCCGCGGTGGATCGGGCGGCCATATCATCAACCTGTCCTCTGCGGCGGTCTGGATCGGCAGCCCCAACGAATTCGTCTGGTACGCGACCAGCAAGGGGGCCATCGATGTGATGACGCTTGGCCTGTCGAAGGAACTGGCGGGCGAGGGTATTCACGTCAACGCCGTCGCCCCCGGCCTGATCGACACGGATATCCATGCCTCGGCCGGAAAACCGGACCGGGTGGAGAAAATGTCCGGTCTTATCCCCATGGGCCGCGGCGGATCGGCGGAAGAAGTGGCGGATACGATCCTGTATCTGGTGTCGGATCAGGCGAGCTACGTCACCGGAACCGTGCTGAAAGTGGCGGGCGGGCGCTAGGCCGCGCCGTCATACGCCGCCGGAGCGGTCGTAAATCCACAGTGCCTGAGTCCCGTCGGCCGGTTCGAAGCCCAGCTTTCGATAAAACCCGGCGGCGGGATTCTCCGCCACCAGCACTTGCTGGTGCATGGCCTCATAGCGCGCCATGATCCGCGTCATCAGGGCATGACCGATGCCTTGCCCCTGAAAATCGGGGTGAACCAGCAGGTGTGGGTAGTAAACGACCAGCGCCCCGTCGGAGAGTGCATTCACCAATCCGACCAGCCGGTCGCCGGCTGTTGCGCTGATCACGGAATGCGAATTCCGCATCGCTTCGGCCAACCGCTCCGGCTTTTCGCCGGAGCTCCAGTTATTGGCGCGGTAAAGCCCCTGCAGATCCTCAACGGACAGCGTCGCATCGTCGCGGTAGATGATGACCGTCATCGTGAACGCCTTCAGGCAGGGATTGCGGTTCAGACGACAGGCGTCGCCAAAGGCTCGCCGGCGAAATGCAGGGCCAGGTTCTCGACAACGAGGTTGCCCATGGCCGTGCGGGTCTCGACCGTGGCGCTGCCGACATGCGGCAGCAGCACCGTCCGGGAAGACTCGATCAGGGGTTGGGGCACGGCCGGTTCATCCTCGAAGACATCCAGGCCCGCCCAGCCGATCCGGCCCGCCTGCAGCGCCTCCACAAGTGCGGCCTCATCGACGCAGGACCCGCGGGAGATATTGATCAAGGTTCCGTCCGGGCCAAGCGCGTTCAACACGGCGTCATTCACGATGTGCCGGGTCGCGGCCCCGCCGGGACAGGCGACGATCAGATAATCGACATCGGCGGCCATGGCGGTCAGGTCGGCCCGATAGGGATAGTCCGCGCCCGGCTTGTCGCGCGGCCCGTGCCATTGCAGTTCCATCCCGAATACAGCCAGCTTGTCCGCGATATCCTTGCCGATCCGGCCGAGCCCGATGACCCCCGCCTTCTTCCCCCGGATCGACCGGGTCAGCGCCATGTCCCCCTTCGCTTTCCAATCGCCGGACCGGACATAGCGGTCCGCGGCCAGCATCTCGCGGGAAACGGCCAGGACAAGAAGCACGGCGAGATTCCCAACCTCATCCGTCAGGACATCCGGCGTATTGGTCACACGGACGCCTTTTTCCCGCGCGGCGACGACATCGACCGCATCGTATCCCACCCCGAAACTGGCGACGATTTCAAGATTCGGAAGCAGGTCCATCAGCGCCCGGGACGCCCCGTAATGACCCGTCGTTGCGATCCCGCGCACCCGGTCCGCGACCGACGCAAGCTCTTTTTCCCGATCCTGCAGGGTCCAGTAGCGAACCAATTCATAGGCTTCGGACAGAGCGTCCATGATGTTTTGAGGCAGAGGTCCCACCACCAGTACGGTCGGTTTTGTCATTCTTTTCCCTTCATGGCCGCTTGTTCGACACCGCGTCTATCCCGGCGTTTTCCATCCCCGGCCGCCCCGCACAGTAGTGAAAGACTCCAAGGCGGCAAGGGTTTAGCCATTTACCGAAAATTTTCGCTATATTCGCGCCGCCTTGTTCAGCGTCCAATATTGCCGCTGTGACCGCGGTCACTTCTCTTAATATCATGAATTTTATGGATTATTTTATATTACAGGTTTTTATGGAATTGCAGACTTAATCCCGAACGATCCTCGTTGAGAAAAAACCCGTTCGACCTTTTCTTCTATGCATCACACCGGGGCATGCGCCTCGGAGCAGCGCAAGCAAGAGGAGGTCATCACCATGATCAAGCGCGATTTGTTCAAGTCTTTCGTCAACGATGAATCCGGCGCGACCGCCATCGAATACGGCCTGATCGCCGCGTTGGTCTCGGTTGCCGCCATCGGCGCCCTGGGCCTCATGGGCGACTCCCTGGTTTCGATTTTCGGCACCGTCGAAAGCGAATTGAGCACGGCTGCTTCCAGTGCGACTTCCGGCGGCGGCAGCAACCCGGCACCGGCACCGTCGGAATAATCACTATCTGACCGGTTGCTGCGCTCCTGTGTTGTAAGGGTCGCTTGCGGGTTAACTCCCCTCGCCTTCCTGCAAGTCCCTTACAACCTGGAGCGCCGGTCCGGCCGGCCCTGAAACAAGAAACCCAAATCATGTTCGTCGAGTCCGCCCCCCTGCAAACCGCCCTTCTGGCCGGGTTTGCCTTCTGCCTGATCTGGGCCGCGGTGTCGGACATTCTTTCCAGAAAAATCGCTAATGTCACCAGCATCGCCTGCGCCGCCCTCGGCGTTGTCTACGCGGTATCCGCCGGTGATGTTCTTTATCACTTTCTGACCGCTTTCGCCGTTCTCACCCTTGGGTTCGCCGCTTTCGCCAGGGGCTGGCTGGGCGGCGGCGACGCCAAGCTGTTGGCCGCCTGCGCCCTGTGGATGGGCCCGGGCCATATCCTGACATTCCTGTTCTTCACCGCCGCGGCCGGCGGCATCCTGGCCCTATTGTGGCTGTTCGAAGACAGGTTCCGTTTCGCCCTGGCCCGCGGCGGCCTGAACGTTCAGCTCGGCGTCACGCGCGCGCTTCCCTACGGCGTTGCAATCGCCGCCGGGGGCCTCGCCGCCATCGCCGCGGCCATATAGAAAACGAAGGGAAACACCATGCGCGTGAAGACCATCCTTCTTGCCGTTGTCGCCGTCGGCGCCGCAACCGGGGCCGCGACACTCGCACGGGACTGGCTGAACGCACAGCAACTGGCCCTGCAGGCGCAGTTCGAATCGCAGCAGCCCGAACCGGTGAAGGTCGAGACCACGCGCGTTCTGGTCGCCGGAGGCAACCTACCCGCAGGGACCTTCGTCAAACCCGACTCGGTGAAATGGATCGATTGGCCGAAGGATGGCGTGACGGAAACCTATTTCGTCGAAAGCGAAGAGGAAGACGTCATCGAAAGCCTGTCGGGCGCGGTCGTCCGTACGGGGCTTACCGCCGGCGAACCGCTGACTTCCGGGCGTATCGTCCGGCCCGGCGACCGCGGGTTCCTGGCCGCCGTTCTGCGGCCCGGCATGCGCGCCGTTTCGGTGCCGATCAACGCCACCACGGGCATCTCCGGCTTTATCTTTCCCGGCGATTTCGTCGATCTACTGCTGACGCAGTCGATCGACCGCGGTCAGGTCAAACGCCGCGCCAGCGAAACCGTGCTGCGCGAAGTGCGCGTGCTTGCGGTCGACCAACGGGTCAGCGACCAGGAAGGACAGCCCGCCGTCGCCAAGACCGCAACCCTGGAAGTCACGCCCAAACAGGCGGAAACCATCGCCGTCGTCATGGAAATCGGCCGTCTGTCCCTCGCCCTGCGCAGCCTGCAAAGCGAGACCGAGGATGGGGAGCCGGTTATCGAACCGGCCGGCCCGACCCTGACCTGGGACAGCCAGGTCAGCAAGGTGCTGCAGCCGGTCCGCGCACCCGACGGAAAACCCGCGACGACACAGGTGAAAGTCGTGCGCGGTTCCGACTCCCAGACACTTGCATTCAAGAGGACCAACTAATGAGCCCGACGCCGACAATGACGGTCCCGATGAGCAACCACAGCCTGACGATGAGCCGCGCGCCCTACAAAAAGCGGATCTTCCGCCGTACGCCCGGCCGGTCGCCGGTTCGGGCGGCGCTGGCCTTTCTGATGCTGTTCCTGGCCGGCGCGGCGGGCGCCTACCCGGTCCTGGGCGCCACGGCGACGCCCGCGGCGCAGTATGTCCAGACCGAAAGCGCGCAAACCGCCATCGCGCTCGATGTAAACAACGGCACGATGCTGCGCCTGCCGCGCGCCGCCAACGCGGTTTTCGTCGCCAATCCGGAAATCGCGGACGTGCAATTGAAGTCGCCGAAACTGATGTTCGTGCACGCACGTCTCCCCGGCGATACGACGATCTACGCGGTCGATGCGAACGACAATATCATTCTCAGCCACCGCGTCGCGGTCAGCCACAATCTGGGCCGTCTTCAGGAAGTGATCCGGCAGGTTCAGCCCGACGCCAGGGTTCAGGTCGCCTCGATCAACGACTCGGTCGTCCTGACCGGCACCGTGGGCACCGCCGAGGAAGCCGACAATATCCGCGGACTCGCCGCCCAGGTGATCGGGGAAAACGGCCGTGTGATCAACCGCCTGTCCATCGCCAAACCGCTGCAGGTCAATCTGCGGGTGCGGATCGCCGAAGTCAGCCGGGACATCACCAAACAGTTGGGGTTCAACCTGAACATCGCCCAAACCATCGGCGATCTTGCGCTGAGCGCCGCGACAGGAGGATTCGCAACCGGCGGGGCGCTGGCCGGAACCCAGGCGCTTCGGGGCACCTTCAACTCCGGGGACACCAGCATCGACGTGCTTTTGGACGCGCTGGACCAGAACGGGCTGATCACGCTGCTGGCGGAACCGAACCTGACGGCGCAAACCGGCTCCACCGCCAATTTCCTGGTCGGTGGAGAGTTTCCGATCCCCGTTACCGATGGTGACGGCGACATCACCGTCATCTTCAAACAGTTCGGCATCAGCCTGGGCTTCATCCCCATCGTGCTGGACGACAACCAGATTTCCATCAAGATCCTGACAGAGGTCAGCGAGCTTTCCGCCGCCGGCGCCGTCACCATCGACACGCTGACGATTCCGGCGCTGGCCACCCGGCGCGCGGAAACAACGGTCAACCTGGGTAGCGGCCAGAGCTTCGCCATCGCGGGCCTTTTGCAGAACACCACGAACAACGCGCTGGACCGTTTCCCGGGACTGGGAGAGTTGCCGATCCTGGGCACGCTGTTCCGTTCGACGAATTTCCAGAGCTCGGAAAGCGAACTGCTGGTAATTGTCACCCCGTATCTGGTGAAGCCGGTTTCCGACCGCATCGCCCTGCCGACCGACCGTTTCCAGCCGGCCCGTGATACGGACCGCGTTCTGTTCGGCGATCAGGCCAAGGCCCTTCCGGCATCTTCCAACACGGCTGCCTACGGCGAGTCCGGCGCGCGCGGTTATGTCGGAAACGCCGGTTTCATTCTGCGCTAGGAGGATCGACCCATGTACCGGAAATCCCTGATTGCCGCCGGCCTGATGCTCGGCCTGTCCGGTTGCCTGACCGGCCAAAGCACGTCCTCCATCGAACAGCGCCAGACGCCGCAGGTCGAATTCGCGCGCTTCCAGCAGGTGTTGGGCGGTAACGGCAACGGTTCCCAGATGGAGGCGGCGCACAGCTTCCTGCGCGCTTTCAACGCGCGCTATGGCGATGTGGTTTATGTCAGTGGGGGGGCCAATGGGCGTCGGGCGGCGATGGCGCAGTCGCTGTCCGACGCCTACCCCGCCCTGCGGGTGGTCGAACGCAACGGCGCAACCCCGCAACCGCTGACCCTGTCTTTGGAACGCGCCGTCGTCCTGGCGCCCGGCTGCGACTACTTCTCCCGCTCCGTCTCCGACGGGACGGACCATGTCAGCCTGCCGGGGTTGGGATGCGCCAGCGACCTCAGCTTGGCGCAGATGATCGCTGACCCGCGGGATCTGAAAACCGGAAAGGGTGGCGCGGTCGTCGATGCAGAGACACCGACCGACGTCGTTCAGGCGGTCCGTGAGGAGAGATTCTCCGTGAAAGTCGGCAATACCACGACCACCGGCACCTCCGGCAGTTCCAGCCAATAGCAATCGGAAGGGGAGTTCGAATGCAGGCGCAAATGCAAGATAGGACCTTACGCCTGGTCGCGGTAAGCGACGATACGACGCTGACCGACTCGCTGGCGCGGCTGATCGACGGCGGCTCCAACACCGCGGCCGAGGTTCTACCCGGAAACACACAGCCGGAACAATTGCCCGAATGGCAGGCGGATCTGGTCATCATGGATGTGGCCAACGACCCCAGCCCGATCGAAACGATCCACCGAACGGTCGACTGCACCGACAGCCGGGTTGTCGCCCTGGGCGCGGTCAACGATGTCAGCCTGTACCGCGCCGCCCTGCAAGCGGGAGCCGACGACTATCTGCTGGCCCCGGTGGAAGATGCGGTCCTTCAGGACATTATCGACCGGGCACGCTGCCCCAAGGCCGCGCCGGTTGCTGTGGAGGAAGCCCCTCCCTCCACCACCTTGAACCTGATCATCGGGGCGCGCGGCGGCGTCGGCGCGACCACCGTCGCAGTCTCCACGGCCTGGCTTGCCGCCGAAACCTTCGGGCGGGAAACCGCCCTGGTCGATCTGGATCTGCACTACGGCAGTTGCGCGCTGGCGCTGGACCTGCTGCCGGGTTCGGGCCTGCGGGACGCCTTGCGCTACCCGGAGCGGATCGATTCCCTGTTCATCGGCAGCGCCATGATCAACGCGACGGAGAAACTGTTCGTGCTGGGCGCGGAAGAATCGCTCGACCAACCGATTGACCCGTCGCCCGAGGCCATCAACATCCTCTATGAAGCGATCCTGCCGACCTTCGACACGATTGTCGTGGACCTGCCCCGGTCGGCCCTGGCGCACAGCCACGCCCTGCTGGAACGGGCGGACAGCGTCACCGTGGTGACTGACACCTCCATCGCGGGCCTGCGGGACACGGCCCGGCTGCAGGACATGTTACGGGACCATTTCGAGGTTCGGAACCTCCAGACAGTGGTGGTCGAACGGCCGAAACCGCAACAGCAGGTCAGCCGCAAGGAACTTGAACAGGGACTGGGCGGCAGCATTCACGCCTGGATCCCGCATGACGCCAAGGCCGTCGTCTCGGCGGCGGCGCAGGGCAAGGCGGTTGCCGAAACCGCCGGTCCGAAAAACCCCGTCACCAAGGCATTGCACACTTTGGCGAAAGACTTCTGCGGGGTCATCGAAGAGAAGAAGGCGAGGAAACTATGGCGCTGGTAGATTCCTTCCGCCCGCGGCGGGACGACGCCGCCGGCCGCGGCACCGGCGCGGCCGCCCTGAAACGTTTCAAGGCCGACCTGGAACCGAAGATCGCGGATGCGCTGAGCGACCACGATCCGCGCTATGCGAAGCGCGGCGACCTCAGCCAGATCATTAAGACAACCATCCTGGATCAGGCCCGCGCCCAGGGGATGGAAATGACCCTGCTGCAGGAACGCAATTTGATTACCGACCTGCTGAACGGCTGGTTGTCGCAGGGCGCCGCAACGGAACCGGCATCCGCCCCCGCGCAGCCTGCGCAACCGTCCGTCACCACGCCGGCGATGGCGAAAACCGCGCCGGTCAAACGCTTCGGCCCCAGACAGATCGCACCGGCGGAACCGCCCGCCCCGCAGCCCGCCGCCATCCCGGCCGCGCCCGACGCGGCCGAGACGATTCACGGTGTCACATTGGCCGATATCCTGGGCGATACCGGCCCGGTGGAACCGCAGGGGGATACGGAAGACCTCAGCCGCTCCAGCGTCGAGGCCGCGGCG
>JANQIT010000127.1 GCA_028282025.1 Hwanghaeella sp.
ACCGCATGCACGCGGTGCCCGGCAAGCGCCAGCGGCAGGCTGAGCGTGCATGCGGTTGAAATCGCGCCTGAGATGACATCCGCGATCCATACCGCCAGCGGGGGGCAAGTTGGCACGGAAACCCGTAATCTCTCCCGACAGCCGCTAACGGCGGCGGAACTTTCCATGTTCGACGGCGTTGTGTTCGACCCGCCGCGGGCGGGCGCGGCGGAACAGGCGCGCGAGATCGCGCAATCAGCGGTCCCGGCGGTCGTGGCGGTGTCGTGCAATGTGGCGACTCTCGCCCGGGACCTTCGCCTATTGCTGGACGGCGGATACCGGCTGGAAAGCGCCACGCCCGTCGATCAGTTCACCTGGTCGGCTCACTTGGAAGCCGTCGCCGTATTGCGCCGCCCCGCCTGATCCGGGGGTTCGACCGCGCGCAGTAAAGCGGGATACGCGGCCCATAGCGTGACAGCGCGCAAGATCAAGAACACGGAAATCGCGGCCCACAGGCCATGGTTTTCCCATTTCGCCATCATCGGCCACAGAATGACCAAGAACCCGCCAAGCGATACGACCATCGCATTACGCAGCGCAGCGGACCGGGTTGCGCCAATGAAAATACCGTCCAGCACGAAACACCAAACCGATACGATGGGCATCAGAATGGCCCATAGAAGATATTCGTGACTTGCCTGCCGCACCTCCGGTATCGACGTCAGAAGATTGACGATCCAACCGCCCAAAGCCCAAAAGGCCAGCGTGGACAGCACCGCCACAACCGCCCCCCAGGCCAGCGCAGCGTTCGCCACACGAACAAACCCCCGTCGGTCGCGGCGTCCTTTCGCGCCGCCAACCAGCGCTTCCGCGGCATGGGCGAAACCATCGAGCCCGTAGGCCGTAAAGCTGAAGAAATTCAACAGGACGGCATTCGCAGCCAGGATCACGTCGCCAAACAGCGCTCCTTGCGCTGTAAAGACCGCAAAGGCCGTGGTCAGGCAGAGAGTTCGGATCAGGATATCGGTGTTCAAGACGATCAGAGCCCGGAATGCGATCCATTGGAAGACACGTTCGAACGAAGCGCGGGCGCCGCCTAAACGCCCCAACCTGCGCCAGATGATCAGCGCTCCAAGCAAAGCGCCGGCGCATTCGGCGATCAAGGTTGCCGCCGCGACGCCTTCCACCCCCCAACCGAAGCCGACAACAAAAACCAGGTCGAGGACGATGTTCACGCTATTGATGAAAAGCTGCAGGTAAAGCGGCGTGCGGGCGTCCTGCATGCCAAGACACCACCCCAATATGACATAGTTCATCAATGCCGCCGGGGCGCCCCAGATCCGGATCGCCACATAGGCGGCCCCGAAACTCTCGACGGTATCGCTGGCGTTCAGCAAGTAGAACGAGACTGAGATTATCGGCGCTTGCAGTGCAGCGATGACACATCCCAAACCCACCGCAATAGCGGAGGCGCGCAGATAGATGAGGCGGATCTCGGACCCGTCCTCCCGCCCCCAGGCCTGGGCGGTCAGCCCCGTGGTCCCCATCTTCAGAAAGCCGAAGCCCCAGTAGATGTAAGAAAAAACCAAGGCGCCGATCGCAACCCCGCCAAGATAGGCGGGATCGGGAAGATGGCCGACCACGGCAGTATCGACCGCCCCCAGCAGGGGCACCGTCAGATTGGCCAAGATGATGGGGCCCGCGAGCCTCCAAACCCTGCGGCTCGTCTTCGGGTCCGGGAGTTTTGCAACGATCCAGTCCAAGGACCAAATCCACCTTATCATTAACTAGGAATTACAATGCAAACAGACGTTAACGTCGCTCGCGAAGCGAGTGACTTGAGTCACTTTCTATAGGCCTAACACCCCCCATTCTGTTCCGACAGCATGCAATTGCGCACAGGGTCTGTACGCGCCGCCAACAGCACGGGAAGGAGGAGGTCCAATGCCGGTTATCGACTATTCGAACTACACCGCCAATCAATCGGAGTGGGCGCACTCCCTGTTGAAAATGGCGACCAGGGCCGATGCCGTTTCAGCGCAGGAACTCGGCAAACGCGCAAGCGATGCGCTGAAACGCGTCGTCGTTCACTTGCCGAAGCAACCCGTCGATCCCTGACGCCCGGAGCCGGCCCATGTCCGCTCCCGGGCAACGTGCAGCCCGGTTAGACGGAACCCTCCGTTGCAGCGCCCGGCAAGGCCCAGCGCGCCGCCGCCGGACGTTCCGGAGGAATATCCAATTGCTCCGCG
>JANQIT010000152.1 GCA_028282025.1 Hwanghaeella sp.
GCCGCATCGGGAGGTCATCGACCGCTGTTTCGCCCATGACAGCCTGGCGGAAATCCTCTCTGCGCTGGATGCCGAAGGCGGGGATTTCGCCAGCGAGGCTGCTGCGGCGATCCGGGCGAAATCGCCAGTCATGTCTGTCGTCAGCCTGAAACAATTGCGCCTTGGCCGCGACATGGATTTCAACGCCTGCATGGTGATGGAATACCGGATGTCTCAGGCCTGCATGGCCGGACGTGAATTTTTCGAAGGCGTTCGCGCCATGCTGGTCGACAAGGACCGGACTCCAATCTGGGATCCCGCGTCACTCGATGCGGTTACGGAAGACATGGTGGAAGCGTACTTTGAGCCGCTGGGCGACAAGGATCTGGTATTATAGGCTGATGGAACGGCTGCAAACACGCGTTACAGGGAGATACGAATGTCGGTAATCGGTTTCATCGGGGTCGGAAACATGGGGGGCCCCATGGCGGTTAATCTGATCAAGGCGGGACATGCCGTAAAAGCATTCGATCTCTCTTCATCTGCGGTGGAACGCGCGGTTGAGGAGGGGGCGACCGCGGTGGGCAGCGCCGCCGAAGCGGCTTTCGAATCCGATGTGGTCATCACCATGCTCCCCGCCGGCACCCATGTGCGCGGCGTTTACGAGGATGAAGTGTTCGGTCATGCGCGCGACGGCGCGCTGTTTATCGACTGTTCGACCATCGACGTGGAAACGGCGCGGGCGGTGCATGCCTCTGCCGCGGAGAAGGGTTTTTCTATGGTCGACGCGCCGGTGTCCGGCGGCATCATGGGGGCGGCCGCGGGCACGCTTACCTTCATGTGTGGCGGCAGTGAGGAGGCGTTCGGCCGGGCCAAGCCGATCCTGGAGCAAATGGGCAAGACCATCGTGCACGCGGGCGGTGCTGGTAATGGGCAGGGCGCGAAGATCTGCAACAACATGATGCTCGGCATCCAGATGCTGTCGGTCTGCGAGGCGTTCAATCTGGCTGAAAAGCTGGGGCTGGACGCCCAGAAACTGTTCGACGTTTCTTCTACGGCGAGCGGCCAATGCTGGTCGCTGACCACCTACTGCCCTGTCCCGGGTCCTGTCGAGACTTCGCCGGCGAACCGCGATTATGCCCCGGGCTTTAGTGCTGCGATGATGCTTAAGGACCTGAATCTGGCTCAGGGGGCGGCGGACGCCTTTGGGGCGAACACCCCGATGGGCGAGAAAGCGGCCGCCCTGTATGCCGAGTTCTGTCAGGGTGGATCGGAAGGCGTAGACTTTTCGGGTATCATTAAAATGCTTAAGTGAGCGCGCCGCCGATTCGGGGACAGCGGTTGGCCAACCGCTGAAATTCGGAGGAAAGTTGGAAAAATTCCTCGGAATCCGGCGGGTTTGCCCAGCTTTTGCAAGGGGATGCTTGTCTAACCCAGCGGTAGACGGCACATTTCAGAGACAACGGCCCAGGGGGAAGCGTGCCGCGCTGTGGTCATGGGTCAACGACAATGAAGAGGGCTTCCCGTGAAGCAGCAGTATCTCGATGTTATTCGCTTGATTGAACGCCTGCACCGGCAGTTCCTGGAAGTGATCAAAGGCGAGCTGGACCGTGCCGGCATACGGGATATCAATAACATTCAGGCGCTTATTCTGTACAACATCGGTAAAGACGAGTTGACGGTAGGAGAGTTAACGCACCGGGGATACTATCTGGGGTCCAACGTTTCCTACAATGTACGCAAGATGGTTGAGAACGGGTATCTGATCCAAGAACGTTCCGCCCATGACCGCCGGTCCGTGCGGGTAAGCCTGTCCGACAAAGGGCTGGAGGTGCACGACAAGGTCAACGAGATCATCGAATCTCAATCCGGCCGGTTAAGCGAAACCGGGATTACCGAAAGCCACTTGGATGGAACGGGGCAGGTGCTGACAAGGCTGGAACGTTTCCTGCTGCATACTTTCGGATATGCGTCCCCGCGGTAAGCCTCCCAGAGACCAGTCTGTCTCATTTGAATCCCGGACGCAGGGGGCCGGCGGCGGCTAGCGGACGTGCCGGTTCGCTTTGATAAATTCCACAATTGCCTTTACGACAGCCGGGTGGAGTGGGATCTCCGGGTTGGCGTATGTCCGCAAGTTCTCGAAATAGTCCGCGCTCCTGACGTCTTTCAGGACATGATTAGCATTTTCCAAAAGCACCCGTTCTGCGGAGCCGTTCGCGGAGAGCAGCGCGTCGGAATCGGTGAGACCGACCTGCACGTCGTTGGTTCCTTGAAGAATCAAAACGGGTCCCCCGTATGTGCGGAGCGCGTCGGGGGCGTTGAACGAGAATAAATCGATCCAGAAATCCTGGACACCGGGCCGGAAAAGCGCCTGCAGGGCGGGATGCAGGTCTGCGACGGAAAGGCGGCGTCCGGCCTCCAGCGCGCTAATGGCGCGGTGGGCTTGACCCAGTATCGGGGCGTTGGCGGGGTTCTGCGCCAATTGATCCCGCAGTACATCGGCCAGCGGGCGGCCGGGGACGGCGGCAAGCAGCAGGCCGCAGATCCCGTCGGGAAACGCCGCAGCATGGTTAAGCGCGACGAGACCGCCCTCGCTATGGCCGAGCAGCCAAACACACGGCGCGCCGATGGTTTGCGAGATGACCGATATCCAGCTCCGAACATCCTCGCCATAGATATCCAGGCTAACCATGTCCGGGTTATCGGTTGCGCTTCTGCTGCCGAAGAGGCCCCGCTTATCGATGCGCAGGCTGCTGACGCCACTGCTCCGCAAGCCGTCGGCGATCATTCGATACGTGTCGGTGTTCAGGCCGCTCGGTCCGTTGCCGTTCCTGTCCGTCGGACCGGAACCGGGAATGATCAGGACAATCGGTGAATTTTCGCCGTCCGCCTGTGCGAGCGTGCCGCCTAGCGGGCCGTTCGGCCCGGGTGCGGTGATCTCTCTTTCAGAAGCCGGATGTGCCGGTGCGGCGAAAGCGGAAGTTAGAAGGAAACCGGCGAAGGCCGCCGCGATTGGCGCTCTTCGAAACGACCCCATTAACCGAAATGGAGGTTTCTGAGCGTGCCGTCGAACGCGGACAGCTTATCGAGCTTCTTGCGTAAGGCGTCCATCAGCCCGTTCAGTCCGGATCGCCGGGTGACGGATTCGAATTCGGATCGCTGAGTCTGCAGCATGCTGACCCCTTCAACGACGACATCGACGATTTTCAGATCGCCTGAGCGGACGGTTTTGACGCGCCATCCCGCCTGGATCGGCGGGGCGCCGTCCTGGTCGATCCGGGTAAAGACAATGGCGTCCCGTTTACCGGCGGCGGAAGTGCCGGTGATCTCGAAGGTCTGCCCTCCATAGGCGCTCAGCCGCTTGGAATACGTGCGCACGACGAACTCGGAAAAGGTTTCGACATATTCGGCCTGTTCGTCTTTCGACGCCTTGCGCCAACCGGAACCGAGAACGAACCGGCTCATCGCGACGAGTTCCAGGTTCTGGCGCAGCATGTCCTGCACCTCTTTCTCGCGTTCTTCGATATCTCTGCCGTCGTCCGCCAGGACGGTGATTGCTTTGTCACCCAGATCCTGAAGAAACGCCTTAGCATCTTTCTGATCGGTGGCGTCGGCGGCCAGCACAGACCCCGTTGGGATGCTGAAAGCCAGCATGGACGCAATCAGAGCAAAGCTAAAAAGACGCTTAGTGTGTTTCATTCCGTACGAACCGTTCATGGAGACAGAGAGCCGCGAGGCGATGACTGAGTATCTATAGTCGCCCCCCTCGTTTCGCCAGGGCAAATCGCCATACGCCACGACAACGTTACGGCTGTGGCCGCGCCCCGGATTTCCGGCGCTTGACGGTGGTCGCGATTGCAGCGGTGATGAGGAAGAGGCCGATAATGTCATTCGTGGTCAAGGTTTCGCCCAACAGCACGGCGCTTAGGCTGACGGCGGAGAACGGCACCACCAGTGAACCGACCGCTGCAAAACCCATGGAGGCGACGCGCAACAGGCTATACCAGGAGACGACCCCGACGCAGATGCTGAAGAAGGTTACCCATACGGTAGAGAGCATCGCCGCCGTGCTGACGGTCTCCATCCAGGAAAATCCGTCGATCAGAGGGGCCCCGATCACGATGGGCGTACCGCCGATCAGCATCTGCCAGGCGATCAGGATGTAGACCGGCGATTTGAAGCCGGCCCGTTGCTGCTGAATGGACCCGAAGGTCTGGGAGAAGGACGCCGCCAGGATCGTGGCGATCCCGACGAAGGACGCGCCGGCGACGAAAAGATCCTCGTAAGAAAGCACTGCGATGGCGGCCAGGGCCAGTACGATGCCCGCCGCGCGGCGGCTGGTGAGCGGTGCACGGTAAAGCGCCCCCTCTATCATCATCGCCCATAACGGCGTGGTGAAGGCGAGCAGGGCGGCGCGGCCCGCCGGCAAATAGGTCACCGCCAGGGAAGAGAGGCAGTACCAGAGCGTGACATTGAAGAGCCCGACAACCGCAATCATACGCCACTCGCCGGGCAGCGGCAGAACCCGGCCAACGAAGAGCTTGGCAATGGTCAGCAGAGCGGTCGCCCCACCGAGTACCGCGAAGGCTCGGAAACTGAGGATCGGGATCTCCGCGACCGCAGTCTTCATCATGGGCCAGGTGCTGCCCCAAGCCAGCGCGAGGAGCAGCAGGAAGACCCATGCGATGCCGGGCACGCTGTCGCGCGCGGCCGCCGCGCTATCGGAATTCAAAACGAAATGCGCCTGTCGGGCTGTCTCTTACATGAACGCCTGAATGTCGGTCTGCGCGCGGCCCAGGATGAGCGCGTGAATATCGTGCGTCCCTTCATAGGTGTTCACAGCTTCAAGGTTCATCACGTGGCGGATCACGTGATATTCGTCGGAGACCCCGTTGCCGCCATGCATGTCACGCGCGACACGTGCGATGTCCAGCGACTTCCCGCAGGAATTCCGCTTGATCATGGAGATCAATTCCGGTGGGCAGCGCCCTTCGTCCTTTAGTTTCGCGGCACGGAGGCATGCTTGCATGCCGATGCCGATTTCCGTCTGCATGTCGGCCAGCTTCTTCTGGATAAGCTGTGTGGCCGCCAGGGGCTTGCCGAACTGCTTGCGTTCCATCGTGTAGTCGCGCGCAGCGAACCAGCAGAATTCGGCCGCGCCCAACGCTCCGAACGCAATGCCGAATCGGGCGTTGTTCAGGCATCCGAACGGTCCCTTGAGACCTTCGACATTGGGCAGCAGGTTTTCTTCCGGCACGAAGACGTCATCCATCATGATCATGCCGGTGACGGAAGCGCGCAGAGAGAACTTACCCTCGATCTTCGGCGTTTCGAACCCGTCCATGCCGCGTTCAAGGATAAAGCCGCGGATCACGCCGTCGTCGGTTTTCGCCCAAACCACGGCGACATCGGCGATGGGGGAGTTTGTGATCCAGTTCTTGGCCCCGGAAACCCGGTATCCACCGTCCACTTTCTTGGCTCTGGTCACCATGGAGGAGGGGTCCGAACCATGGTCCGGCTCGGTCAGGCCGAAACAGCCGACCCATTCACCGCTGGCCAGCTTCGGCAGGTACTTCCGGCGCTGCTCCTCGGTGCCGTATGCATGGATCGGATGCATGACCAGCGACGACTGTACGGAGAACGCGGACCGGTATCCGCTGTCCACGCGCTCCACTTCGCGCGCGGCCATGCCATAGGCGGTGTAGCTAACGCCGGCGCATCCGTACTCTTCCGGCAAGGTCATGCCCAGTAGGCCCAGTTCGCCCATCTCGGTGAAGATTTCCCGGTGGAAGACCTCGTTGCGGTTCGCTTCCAGCACGCGCGGCATCAGCTTTTCCTGACAGTACTGGGCCGCCGTGTCCCGGATCATCCGTTCGTCTTCGGTAAGCTGTTCGTCGATCAGGTAGGGGTCTTCCCATTGAAAGCGCGGGCGCATGCTGGTCATTTCAATCCTCCGGGCCATATTGGGCTAGGGCCGCCTTTTGTTGGCGTCGTTCGAAATTTCGTGCGGCAGTCATAGGACTCAGGTCTCAATAAGTCGAGCGTTTATCCTGGCAACATTGTTTGGAGGAAAGTTCGCAAAGGGAAGGGGGGCCTTTGGAGGGGCCATGAAGTACAAGTCTGAAACATTGCCGAGGGGCGCGTTAATTGAGTTCATACCGCGGGGCGCCTACGTAAAGGTATCGGCTGTCGATCCTGTCAGTCATGAAGAAGTCGCGATTGTCGGCGACCGGCGCGTCGGGTCGGAAGCGCTTTCTTTGGAAGCGGTGAAGAAGCTTGAATACGTGCTGAAACGAAAGCGTGGGAATCGGTCCGGCGGCACGGGAAACATTACCGATCCTGTCACGCGCGGACGCAGATCGGAAACGCCAAGCGGTTGGGATCTGTAGAGGCGGACGGCGCATACGGCCTGCCTGGAAGCGAATCCACTCTCAAAGGTCAAACACAAGAAAGGGCCGCGTCGAACGGCCCTTTCCGGCACGGTGCTTTCCTTCGCGCCTTTTCTCACCCTGTTTCGGGCGATGTTTGTTTCGAATTCCGGTTATTGTGCGACCGCGGATGGCACCGGCTTGCGCGGTGCGCTGCCTTTACCCAGGCCGATCTTTTTTGCGAACTCGGAGCGCTGCGCGGCGTAATTGGGGGCAACCATCGGATAATCCGGCGGCAAGCCCCATTTCGTCCGGTATTGTTCCGGAGTCATATTGTAGTTCGTGCGCAGGTGCCGTTTCAGCATTTTCAGCTTCTTACCGTCTTCCAGACACACCAGATAATCCGGCGTTATGGAGCGTTTGACCGGCACGGCTGCTTTCGACGCCTGCGGCTTCGATTGCGGCGAGTCCGATTTACCGATACCGCTCAATGCCTGATAGACGGAGTTGATGACGCTTGGGACGTCTTTGGCCGCTATTTCATGATTGCTGAGGTAAGCGGCGGCGACGTCCGCTGTCATACGCAAAAGGTCATGATGCTGCGCGCCGTCGGTCTCGTTACGATCACTCATTCCAATTTTCCCTCAATCGGCATGGGCGGTCGGCGCGATGTGGTGCCGCGCCGGCGCTTGCCGGTCGATCCCCTTGAATAAGGCTCTCATCTCTCTACCCTCGCTCCGCCGGACGCCCGGCCTCCCCAGAGCGTTTGCCCGCATTTACGATTCGCATAGGCGTCAATACTAAACCACCAGAGACTGTGAGATTCAATATTCAATTTTTATTATTACTATGCGGATCTGAATTTTTACTTGGTTTGACTATGGAGACACAGGCGGCAATTTCTCGACCGTGAGGCGGGCTGGCTTTGGCAAATGCCGTGTGATATCGACTGCCGCACTCCAAGTCCGGGCCGCACGCCACGCGGGGAAAGAACGCCGTCATGACCAGCGAAATGATCGCCATTGCCAGCGACCATGCAGGGTACGAACTGAAACAGACCCTGGTTCAGCACCTTCGCGATGAGGGGTTCGAGGTGCAGGATCTCGGCGCCCACGGTACGGATTCGGTAGATTACCCGGATTTCGCGGATGCGATGGCGGATGCACTCTCCGCCGGCCCGGCCCAGCGGGGAATTCTGGTCTGTGGCACGGGGATCGGTATTTCCATAGCGGCGAACCGTCATCGCCACATCAGGGCGGCGCTGTGCGGGAACACGACCGAGGCACGGCTGTGCAGGCAGCATAACAATGCCAACGTCATCGCCTTGGGATCCAGAACCTTGGGACAGGAAGTGGCGGCGGATTGCGTGCGGATCTTTCTGGCGACGGCGTTCGAGGGCGGACGGCATGAACGCCGCGTCTCCAAGATGTCTTAACGCGCCGCTTCACCGATAGTGGCGATTATGCGCCCGGTATAGGGCAGGGGACCATATGACGCCGGCGTCCGGCCGGTGGATTCAGACGAAAAGGGGCATAGGCGATGACCGAGACCGCAGCGACGCGCGACGGCGTTCAGGGGCAACAGGATCTGGACAAGTTCTTTTCCGAGGATTTGGCCGCGGCCGATCCTGCGATCCATGCGGCCATGCAGGACGAACTGGGCCGTCAGAAAGAGGGGCTTGAGCTGATCGCGTCGGAAAACATCGTTAGCCGCGCCGTCATGCAGGCCATGGGGTCGGTCATGACCAACAAATATGCCGAAGGTTATCCCGGACGGCGGTATTACGGTGGTTGCGTCTATGTGGATGAAGCCGAGAAACTGGCGATTGAACGCGCCTGCAAACTGTTCGACTGCAGCTATGCCAACGTTCAGCCGCATTCGGGTGCACAGGCCAATCAGGCGGTTTTCATGGCGCTGCTGCAACCCGGTGATACCTTTATGGGCCTGTCGCTTGCCAGCGGCGGTCACCTGACCCACGGCGCCGGTCCGAACCAGTCCGGCAAATGGTTCAATGCGGTCCAATACGATGTCCGCAAGGAAGATGCGCTGATCGATTTCGATCAGGTCGAACGGTTGGCCCAGGAACACAAACCGAAACTGATCATCGCGGGCGGGTCGGCCTATCCGCGGGTGATCGACTT
Source organism: Hwanghaeella sp. (assembly GCA_028282025.1). GTDB lineage: Bacteria > Pseudomonadota > Alphaproteobacteria > UBA8366 > Aestuariispiraceae > Hwanghaeella. The sequence goes on from JANQIT010000152.1 coordinate 8,489, forward strand.
CGCCCGGTTCCGGCAGATCGCCGATTCCGTCGGCGCCTATTTCATGGTCGATATGGCGCACTTCGCCGGTCTGGTCGCGGGCGGCGTCCATCCGAACCCGTTGGAACACGCCCATATCGCGACCACGACCACGCACAAGACGCTGCGCGGGCCGCGCGGCGGGATGATCCTCAGCAGCGATGAAGCACTGGGTAAGAAGATCAACTCGGCGGTTTTCCCGGGGCTGCAGGGCGGGCCGCTGATGCATGTCATCGCTTCGAAGGCGGTTGCCTTCGGCGAGGCGCTGACGCCCCAGTTCAAACAATATAGCCGGCAGATCGTCGACAATGCCAAGTCGCTTGCGGAAACCCTGGTTGCGGGCGGGCTGGATACGGTTTCCGGCGGTACGGACACCCATGTCATTCTGGTCGACCTGCGCCCCAAAGGGGTGACCGGTAACATCGCCGAGAAGAGTCTGGAGCGGGCCGGGATCACCTGTAACAAGAACGGCATTCCGTTCGACCCGGAAAAACCGGCGATCACGTCCGGCGTGCGCCTGGGAACGCCGGCGGCGACGACGCGCGGCCTGGGCGTTGCGGAGTTCGTCGAGGTCGGCAAGATGATTGTCGAGGTTCTGGACGGGCTTGCCGCCAATCCGGAAGACAATTCGGCGGTGGAAGACGATGTCCGCCGGCGGGTCGAAGCGATGTGTGAGCGATTCCCGGTCTACAACGCGCTTTACTAGCGGGGGCTTGGCCTAAAGGGTTGGTTGTATTCACCAACCCTCAAGATGTTGTAACCGACCGCGCTTTTGTCGCAATATACCCCATCGGTTTAGAGAAGGACCCGGTCGATACCAACCGGGTCCGCCGCTCGCCTGGGAGCGGCTTCAGATCACAAGAGGTTCCGGTAATGCGTTGTCCGTTCTGCGGCCATGACGATTCGCAAGTAAAAGACTCCCGTCCGACCGAAGATCACGCGGCCATCCGCCGTCGGCGTCTGTGCCAGAATTGCGGCGCGCGCTTCACCACCTTCGAACGCGTGCAGCTGCGGGAACTGACCGTGATGAAGAAGAACGGCCAACGGGAACCGTTCGAGCGCGATAAACTGCTGCGGTCGATGCGCACCTCCCTGCGTAAGCGGAATGTCGATCCGGAGCGTATCGAGCGCGTTGTCAATTCCATCGTCCGCCGTTTGGAAAGCAGTGGTGAAAGCGAAATCCGCGCCGAAACGGTCGGTGAGATGGTGATGGAAGCCCTGCATCAACTGGACCAGGTGGCCTATGTCCGGTTCGCCTCGGTCTACCGGAACTTCCGGGAAGTCAGCGATTTCGGCGCCTTCATCGATAACGAGGTCCGCCCGGACGGGGACGATTAAGCGCCGATTGCGCGGGAAGCCGGGACTTTGACCGACACGTTCTCTGCCGAAGACCGCCGCCATATGCGGGCGGCGCTGGCCCTTGCAAGGCGGGGGCTGGGCAATGTGTGGCCGAACCCGTCCGTGGGCGCCATCGTCCTGGATGCGGGCGGGGCAATCGCCGGGCGCGGTTGGACGCAGCCCGGCGGCAGGCCGCATGCCGAAGCCATCGCC
>JANQIT010000161.1 GCA_028282025.1 Hwanghaeella sp.
CGCCCGCAAGGGGCAGGATCTCACCCCTCAATGAGGCAGGCCCGACGGTTCTGGCCGCTGGCGGCCTTGCTGATGGCCGCCGCCTGTGGCGGACCGTCCGCGGATCGGGGGGACGGCCAACCGCCGGCGGGCGACCCCCCTTCCGCGGCAACCGGCGTCAAGACGCCCACTTCGCCAACTCCGGCGGCCGACCCTGTTCCGCGCGCGGCGCCCTCAACCCCTGTGACATCCGCCGCCCTTCCGACGGCCCCGGAACCGCCCGTGAATGACGATCCCCAACAGTTCCTGACCCAGTCGCCGGACACCATCGCCGCGGCGCTGGGCGATCCTTCCCTTATTCGGCGCGACGGCCCGGCGGAGGTTTGGCAGTATGCGGGGCGTGGCTGTGTTCTCGACCTGTATCTGTACAAGACGGAATCGGGCGGCTTCGCCACCAAACATGTCGAATTGCGCAGCGCCGGCCTGCCGGACGCCAAGCGCCGCGACTGTCTGGCGAAGATGCTGCGGGACCGAATTCGCAAGACCGGTTGACGCCCACCGGGGCAAGCCGTCAGGGCGTGACGGCGGCGCTTTAGCGCCGGAACCGCCCGCCTTAAATCGGCCCCAGGCCGGACCCTGCTTCCAGAACGCCTGTTTCGATCATCCGCACCCGGTCGGCCATCCAGTCGCCCTCGGCCAGGCCCCTGTCGTCCAGCGCGCGCTCCTCCTCCGTCATGGCGCGCCAGTCGTCCCAAGGCGACTTTTCGTGCTTGCACAGCGCCATCAGGTCCCGCGCCGTGTTGACCCGCACAAACCACAGTCCGCGATGCTCGCCGTGTCCGAACCAGCCCGCCTCCATGGCGTCGCTGCGGATCAGTTCCCAGGCGCGGTGGCCGACGATGAAACGGAATTCCGGCACATCCAACGGGTCGAAGTCGATCTTCAGATGGTCGATGTGGGCCGCATCCAATTGGGCGTCGACCTTGACCCACCGTTCCTCGGCGCTGTTCCAATATTCGGTCAGCCAATGATCTTGATAATGCTCACCGCCCAGATAGTTCGCGAAGCCGCAGCGCACCCGGGCCGCCGTTCCCGTGTGGCGCAGCATGGCGCACAGCATCAGGGCGAAATCCCGGCAGGTGCCGACCACCCGGTCCGGCGGAGCCAGCGCGGCCAGCGGCGGATCGCTGTCCCGCACCAGGATCTGCGACAGGCGGTCATAGACCGGCAGCGTTTCGCGGGACGCGGAAGCGATGGTCCGGGGCGGGTTGTCGTAGAGTGTTTTCCCGAATGCGTCGTGGATCAGCAGCCCCTGAATGGTCTTCACCACGGTCGCGAGATCCCCGGCCAGCCCGGCCAGGATGTCGCCATGCGCCTTGGGATTGGTCATATCCCCGTGCGCCCGGAAGAAGGTCAGGTTCTCCGGCGTCGTCATGATGCGGGCTGTCCGGGCTTGGGCCACAACACCATCTGGGTGCAGCGGAAAACCGCCACCGTCCGGTCGCCGGCCGGATCGAACACCCGCGCGTCCCAGACCTGGGTTGACCGTCCGGTATGAACCGGCGTGGCGGTGCAGCGCAATTCGCCCTCCAGCAAGGTTCCCATGTGATTGCTTTTCAACTCGACGGTGGTGAAGCCGCTGGCCCCTTCCGGCAGTTTCAGGCGGGCGGCGAAGCCGCAGGTGGTGTCGGCAAGGGCGACGATGCTGGCTGCATGCAAAAACCCGTTCGGGGCGTGATGGCCGGGCCCAACAGTCATTCTGCTTTCGAAACGGTCGCCGTCGATGGACAGCATCTCGATGCCCAATGCGCCCGGCAGACATGCCGCCGCCTTGGCGTTGAATTCGGAAACCGGATCGTCTGTCTCGTACCGCTGCATCCTCGCCCCTCCCCTTATGGACCTAGGCCGCCAGGTTCTTCGCCTTGTAGCCGCACAGGTCCGATACCAGGCAGGATGCGCAGTCCGGCTTGCGCGCCTTGCAGACATACCGCCCATGCAGGATCAGCCAATGATGCGCGTGCAGCCGATAGGGTTCGGGCACGCGCTTCTCCAGTTTCTTCTCCACCGCCAGCGGCGTCTTTCCGGTCGCCAGTCCGGTCCGGTTGCCGACCCGGAAGATATGCGTGTCGACCGCCATGGTCGGCTGGCCGAAGGCCATGTTCAGGACGACATTCGCGGTCTTGCGGCCGACGCCCGGCAGTTTCTCAAGCTCTTCCCGGACGGGCGGGACCTCCCCGCCATAGTCGTCGATCAGGATCTTCGCCATGGCGATGACGTTTTTGGCCTTGGAATTGAACAGGCCGATGGTCTTGATGTGATCCTTCAGCCGCGCTTCCCCCAGATCCAGCATCTGCTGCGGCGTCGTCACTTTTTTGAACAGGGCTTCCGTCGCCTTGTTGACCGAAACGTCCGTCGCCTGGGCCGACAGCGCCACCGCCACCAGCAGCGTGTAGGGGTTCACGTAATTCAGCTCGCCCTCGGGCTCCGGGTTGGCGGCCTGGAGACGCGCGAAAAACGGCTCGATTTCGGCTTTCTTCATCAACGGCATGGAAAGATATCCCGCGCGGCGGATTGCCGCGTCAGATGTTTTGACCCCTCGTTTTATCGTATAGCATGGTGAGCGAACGAAGGTGGACGATGCAAGACCAGAAACCCTTTCCGGGCGAAAAAGCCGAACGCGTTTATCTGGACGCCTCCCTGCAGCCGCACCGGTCGCTGGGCCCGAAGGGCTTCGCGCTGGTCATGGGATCGATTGCGTTGGGTGGGTTCGCGCTGGGGACGGCCTTTTTCATGGCCGGGGCCTGGCCCGTGGCGGGCTTCGCCGGGCTGGAAATCCTGCTGCTTTTCATCGCCTTCAAGCTGAACTACCGCGCCGGCCGGATTTCCGAACATCTGCGCCTTACCGACGCGGGATTGGAGGTGGTGAAGATCGCGGCCAGCGGCCGACGCTCGCGCATCCTGTTGGAACCCGGTTGGCTGAACGTCCGCATGGACGATCCGCCGGACCATGGCAGTCAGCTTGTCGTCAGCACACGCGGCAAGGGTCTGATCCTGGGGTCCTTCCTGACCCCCGGCGAACGGTTGGAAGTGGCGAACGCATTGAAGGCGGCAATTGACCGCTATCGCGCGCCGGTGCATTCGAACGCCTAGACAACGGTAATCCGTGTGGTACGGCCGACCCTGTCGCGGTCCTAATGTGTGTCGGCGTCCGCTGCCAGTCCGGCCGCCGTGGCGGCCAGCCGGTAGGCGTACAGGGCCGACAGTCCATGCGGGTCCCGCGCGGGGGCGAATTCCACCAGGCAGAATCCGGCGATCCGCGCCTTCGCCGCCACCGCGTTCAAGATCGCCAGGGCTTGATGCATGAACAGACCGCCGGGCGCGGGGCCGATGACGCCCGGCGCCACGGACGGGTCCAGCCCATCCAAATCGAAATCGATGAAGACATCCGCGCCGGCGGGAATCTTGTTGATCACGGTTTCCGTGCCGGACGCATGCAAATCCGCCGCCGTGACGAACTGGACGCCCCATTCGACGGCATCCCGATAATCTTCCGGACGGGCCGAGCCAACGGCGCGTGCGCCGACTTGAACCATCGATGTCACCCAGGGCATTTCCGAGGCCCGCCGCATCGGCGAAGACAGACCCAGCCTTTCGCCGCCCACCTCGTCGCGCCAATCGATATGGGCGTCGATCTGCAATACGGTAAGCGGTCCGCGCTGTTCATAGGCTTGCAGCACCGGGATCGGCGTTGAATCGTCGCCGCCCAGAATGATCGGCGTCGCGCCGGCGTCCAGGATCCTGCGAACCGCGGATTGGATCGCCGCACGATTGGCGGAATGGTTCTGTGCATCGCCCGGAAGATCGCCGCAATCGACGATGCTGTCGCGGCCGGGCACGGCCGGGGCCATCCGGTCGAAATCCATATGGGCCTGCGCGGGGGCGTATGTGCCCGCCGCCCTGCGGATTGCGTGGGGAGCGTCCGCCGCGTAAGGGCCGGTCGCCGCATAGGGCGTCGCGTAAGGTACGCCCAGAATGGCCGCCTTCGCGCCGTTCCCGTCCATGCCCAGACCCGGTGCGTTCAGGTCCCCTTTCGGGACGCCCAGAAACGTCTCGGCTTCGGACGAGTCTCCGAACACGCCGCCGATATCACCCATGACGTTCTGCATCCTGGATGGTTTCGGCCTCGTCGGATTTCAGGCCCAGCACATCGTTCATGTCATAGACCGCCGGATGTTTGCCGTGCGTCCACAGGGTGGCGCGGATGGCGCCCGCCGCGAAGACACGCCGGGCCGACGCCTTGTGGCCCAGGATCAGGCGCTCGCCCTCGGCGGCGAAAATCACCTCATGCTCGCCCACAACGTCGCCGCCGCGCAGGGTGGCGTAACCGATTTCCCCCCGGGGCCGCACGCCCGGATGGCCGTCGCGGACGGCCTGTTTGACCGCATCGTGGTTCACCTGCCGGCCACGGGCCGCCGCCTTGCCCAAGGCCAGGGCCGTGCCGGACGGCGCGTCGACCTTGTGCCGGTGGTGCATCTCCAGCACTTCGATATCGTAATCGTCGCGCAGGGTGGCGGCGGCCTTTTCCACCAGGTTCGTCAGCAGGGTGATGCCGACGCTGTAGTTCGCCGCATAGATCACCGGGACATGCCGGGCGGCGAGATAAAGCGCTTCTTCCTGGCCGTGATCCAGGCCGGTCGTGCCCACGATCAGCGCCGCGCCGGCCTGGGCGCATAGCCGCGCATGATCGACGGTCGCCTTGGGCGCGGTGAAGTCGATGACGGCGTCCGCGGTGGCAATCGGCGGCGCGGGGTCGTCGGTAATCTGAACGCCCGTTGCACCGCTGCCGGCCAGAAGACCCGGATCCTGGCCCAGCAGGGGAGAGCCCGGCGCGTCGGTCGCGCCGCTCAGCGTACAGCCCTCGGTCGCGGCGATTTCCGCCACCAGCATCCGCCCCATGCGCCCGCCCGCGCCGACGACAACGATTTTCATATCCTGATCGGTCATGCCCTAACCCCCTGCCTTGTCGAGACGGGAAAGTGCCCAGCAGAGCCTGGTTTGAAAAGCGCAAACCGCGCCGGTCACGTCTCCTGGCCGCTGAAATCCCGATAGTCGAGGGCGAAGAGATCCCGCACCGACCCCAGCACATTGTTGTCGATCATGCAGCGCAGGGTATCGGCGTCGCCCGTGCACTGTTGCGTGACGGCGACGATGCGCCCCACATTGCGCGCCGCCCGCGGCAGGATCGGATCGAACCGCTCGGCCGCCGCGCCGCACAGCGGGCTGGGACCGTCCCCGCAAATCGCCAGCAGCGAAATCAGCGCCACGGTGCGCTGTTCGGGCCGGGATCGCCCGCGTAGCAGAGCTTCCAGATCGGCCATCGTGCCGTTTGCATCGACGGAAACCGCACTTTCCAGAAGCTCCGGCTGGAAACTGCTTGGGTCCAGGCCCAGCCGCAGCAGGAGTTCAAGGAACTTGCGGACCACCGCGCCATCGTCGGGGGTCTCCGCCTTCTGCGCATCCGAAAGCTCGAAAAGCAGGGCGATGATGCTGCCTTTCGCCGATTCCTGCTGGAACAGGGCCGCACGCTGATCGGTGCTGAGCCGCCGCTGATTGGCCATCAGGAACATCATCCGCCAATCCTCAAGGTTCTGTTCGGACCCGTAATCGATAATCCGGGACCGTGTGGGCAAGGCGACCCGGCCGCCGGATTCGATCACATAGGTCAGGAAGGAGTCGATGGTCAGGCGATTGGGAACGGCGTTGTTCGGGGACCATTGGGCGATGCTGGCCTTCAGGTCGCCGGCGGCGTCCGCCGTCAAACCCCGTTGAAACCGGTCCAACTTTGTCTCGTCGGCGGGAGTAAGGCGGTAAGACGGGTCGCGTTTCCGGACCACCCCGCGCCAGAACAGGGACAGATAGGCGTTCCGGCCATACCAGCCCTGCTTCCCGGCATAAAGACCGGACAGCGCGCGTTGCGCCCGATCTTCGCCCGACCGCGCCAGCAGACGCAGAAAGCCAACGGTTCTTTCGAATTCCGGCCGCGACGCGCTGAGGTTCGTTTCGGTCAGGGCCAGCGAGAGCATCGGATCGACCGTGCCCGCGATCCCGGCGCAGGTGATAAGCGCGCGCGCTGAGACGTTTCCCGCCAGATACCAGTCCCAGGCGTCTTGGGCGTCGCGGCAACTCGGTGGTTTCGCCGGTTCCGCTTGTTTTGGCGCGGCCACTGCCCGCGGCCCCCCGCCCTGCGTCGCGCATCCGGCGAGCAGGACTGCCGCAAAGAGGAAAAGCAAGATCCGCACGGGCGTCTCCGTCTGGCTATCGCCGACGGTAGCACACCCCGGGCCTCCGGCAATCGGTTGAAATACCGCGCACGGCCTATCGCCGGACGGCCACCAGAATACCGGCGATGGCGATCATGCCGATCCCCAGTGCGGCTATCATGTCGGGCGCTTCGGCGAAGAAGATCACCCCCCACAGGACCGCGAAGCCCAGATAGGAATAATCGAAGATGGACACTACAGACGCCGGGCCCGATTGATAGGCGACAGCTGCGCCGATGCTGCCGACCAGGATTGCGAGCGCCAGGATGGCGGCGACCCCCCATTGCGCCGCTTCCATCGCGTTCCACCCTGCGGTCAACGGGTTTTGCAGGACGGTGTCGTCCCCAAGAATCAGCAGCAGCAGGCTTGCCAGTACGCCGACCGCCAGGAAGCAGGCGTTCAAAGCGGCCGCAAGCATCAAGGGCGACTCGTCCCGGCACTTACTGCGGGTCAGGACCATGGCCAGGGCGTAGAAAAAGGCGGAGAGCAGGGGCAGAAGGGCGAAGGGGGTGAAGGCGTCCGCGTCCGGACGCAGAACCGTCAACACACCGGCGAATCCGACGACGACGCCCAGCCAACCCCGGGCACCGACCCGCTCGCCAAGTGTTGCGGATGCGATCAGCGTGATGAAAAGGGGCGTCGTGTAAAGCGCCGCGGCGGCAATCGCCAGATCGACGGCGGGAAGCGCGATGTAGTAGGCGATCCACATGCCGGTCAGAAGCAGGCTGCGCAGCACGGTCCAGCCGACGGCCGTCAATCGCGGCAGGCGTCCGCCGTAGCAAACCAGGATCAAGCCGATCAATACCGGCAGGACGATCAACGAGCGCACGGTAAAAAGTTGCCAGACCGAAAAGGCGGCGCTGGTCAGCTTGATCACCGCATCCCCTAGCGACAGCGCCAGGACAGACGCCACAATCGCCAGGATGGCCCGCGGCATGTTTTCGGATTGGTCGAGCAGGAACCGGCGCATGAGTGTCCTAAGGATTGCCCTATCGGGTTCAACCCTTCCCGGTTTGCGGGCGCCGGTAAAGCGGAGTCGCGGAAAGACTGGACCGCGGGACCGGCACAAATGCCGTCGGAACTACTCCGTCAAATCGTCCCAGAACTCTTTGACTTTGCTGAAGAAACCTTCGGTTTCCGGGTTGGTCGACGTGCCTTCGCCGCCGGCCTTGCGGAATTCTTCCAGAAGTTCCTTCTGGCGCTTGGAAAGGTTCACCGGGGTTTCGACGGCGATTTCGATATACATGTCGCCGCGGCCGGGGGAGCGCAGCACCGACATGCCTTTGTTACGAAGCCGGAACTGTTGGCCGGTCTGAGTGCCGCTGGGGATTTTGACCTTGGTGCGGCCGCCGTCGATGGAGGGGACCTCTATTTCAGAGCCCAGCGCCGCGTCCGCCATGGAGATCGGCACCCGGCAGAAGACATTCGCGCCGTCGCGCTGGAAAATCCGGTGCGGCGAGATCGAGATGAAGATGTAGAGATCGCCAGACGGCGCGCCGCGCAGCCCGGCCTCTCCCTCGCCGGCCAGCCGGATCCGGGTTCCGTCCTCCACGCCTTTCGGCACATTGACCGACAGGTTCTTTTCCTTCGCCTGCCGGCCGCTTCCGTTGCAGGCGCGGCAGGGGTCGTCGATGACGGTTCCCTGGCCCTGGCAGGTCGGACAGGTGCGTTCGATGGTGAAGAAACCCTGTTGGGCGCGGACCTTGCCATGTCCGTGGCAGGTGCCGCAGGTCTTGGGCGAGGCCCCTTCGGCGGCCCCCGTTCCGCTGCAGACCTCGCAGGGAGAGGAGGTCGGTACGTGAACCTCCACCTGCCGGCCGTGAAAGGCGTCTTCCAGCGAGATTTCCAGATTGTAGCGCAGGTCCGCGCCGCGGCTTGCCTGCTGGCCGCCGCGCCGGCCGCCGCCGCCGCCCATGAAATCGCCGAACATTTCCTCGAAAATATCGGTGAAGCCGCTGAATCCCGCGCCGCCCCCGGCGCCGCCGAACCCGCCGCCCTGTTCGAAGGCGGCATGGCCGAACCGGTCGTAGGCGGCCCGTTTCTGCTCGTCCTTCAGGACTTCGTAGGCTTCGTTGACTTCCTTGAAC
>JANQIT010000170.1 GCA_028282025.1 Hwanghaeella sp.
TGGAGGAAAAAGGCTGGGTGCGGCGGGAAGCCGACTGCCAGGACCGGCGAATCCGTCGTGTGTACCTGACCGGGGCCGTGCAGGATCTGATGGTGACCCTGCGCGCCATCGGGGCCGAGGTTCGGAACGGCGCGATGGCCGGATTGTCGCCTGAGGAACAAGATCAGTTCGTCGACCTCCTTCTGAAGATCAAAGCCAACATGGTGGCCCGCGACGAGGCCCGTCCGCCGCTCGCGGACGCCGGGGATTGAGGGCATGAGCGACGCCGCTGAAAACCGTCCGGCCCCTGTGCCGAATCAACCCGCGCCGGTTCGGACGGTCGAGCCCGCGAACGAGCCGGGCCCCGCCGAAGGCGATGCCGGCGCGCCGCAAGGCGAACCTGCGAACCAGGACCGCCCGGGGCCGGTTGCCCGGCTTATGCGCTTTAGCAAGCGTTTCGTTCTGCTGCTGGTCATCCCCGCGCTGCTGCTGGTGGCCGCCGGCTACTGGTATTTGACCACGGGCCGCTTCGTGACCACGGAAAATGCCTATGTGAAGAGCCATATCGTCGCGGTCAGCCCGTCGATCGACGGTCGTGTGACGGAGGTGCTGGTCACCGACAACGAGCGGGTATCGAAAGGCGATGTGCTTTTCCGCCTCAACCCGCTGCCGCATGAGATCGCCGTTGACCGCGCCCAGGCGCAACTCGGTACGGCCCATCAGGAAATCGAACGTCTGCGGGCCGAATACCGTCAGGTACAGGCGGAAATCGCCGAAGCCGCCGAGCGGGTGGCGTTCCACCAGCGGGAGTTCGAGCGTCAGAGCGAACTTGCCAGCCGGGGCGTCGCAACACGCGCCAGCCTGGAAGAAGCCGAGTTCAATCTGCTGTCCGCCCGCCAGACCGTCAGCGCCTTGCGGCAGAAGGCGCAAACGACGCTGGCCAGCCTGGGCGGGGACCCGCTTAAGGCCGCGGAACTGCATCCGCTGTACAACGAGGCGGAGGCCGAATTGCGGCAAGCGGAGCTGCTGCTCGGATATACCGACATTGTCGCCAAATCCGACGGCATCGTCAGCCAGATGCAACTACAGCCCGGAGAATGGGTGGAGGCGGGCGAACCCGTTTTCGGCATCATCGAGACCGCCGCGGTCTGGATCGAAGCGAACCTGAAAGAGACCAAACTGACCCATATCCGAGAGGGACAGTCGGTGGATGTTGCGGTCGACGCCTATCCGGGAGAATCCTGGCCGGGCACGGTCGGCAGCATCAGCCCTGCCACCGGGGCCGAATTCGCCCTGCTGCCCGCGCAGAACGCCACCGGCAACTGGGTCAAAGTGGTGCAGCGCCTGCCGGTTCGGGTCGAGATCCTCGATTTCCAGGGGCGTCCGCCCCTGCGCGCCGGGATGACCGCGACGGTCACGGTGGATACGGAACAGGACAAGCGGTTCGAGACCGTCTGGCCGCAGACCGTGGACCGGATCCGGTCTTTCGCGGATGAGACCGTCGCCGCCTATTGGCCTTGGCCCGCGCGGTAGGGGGACCCTTCGGGAATCAGCTGCCGCGGCGTTTCCACGGTCAATTCGCCCAACAGCAGAAAAGACAGCGTCTTGCCGTGCAGGTCCTGGCCCAGCGCACCGTTGACGCCGCCCTCCAAAACCGTATCAATCACCAGATTCAAGGCATTCAGGTTGGGCAGCGGGTAAATCTCCACCGCCGACGCCCCTTTATGCGCGAAAAGGTCCAGCACGCGTTCCACCGTCACCTGCGCGGTCAGGATCGGAAAGGCGTCCGGGTGGTAGCCGATCACCGAGATATTGGATCGGTTTCCCTTGTCACCGGCCCGGCCATGGGCGATGGCGTGCAGGGGCACGGTCACGATTTCTTCCGCCGTCATGGCAGAACCTCCCGCACCCGAACCCGATCCTCCAAGGCGGATTTCGGCACCAAGACCGAGGCGGTGCGCACCTGTTCCGTCACGTTGCCGCGAAAACCGCCCCCGGCCGCCGGGCCGGAGCAAAGCAGGCTCAAGACCTCGTCCCCGATCCGTTGCGCCACCGCCTTGTCCGCGGTGCGGACCGCGGCGCGCACCCGGTATTCGCCGTTCAGCGGCATGTTACCCGCATCCTCCCGCGCGGAGCGGCGGCTTCCCCGGTCGTCGTCGAACACCGACAGCGCCCCCATGACATCGATGCGCAGGGCCTCCCCGACGCCGCCCCGGCGCAGACGCGCGGCGACGATATCCGCCGCCAGTTTCGCGCGGGCATAGGCGTTGGGACCGGCATAGACGATCTCCGCCTCGCCGAGCCACCCTCCGTCGTAGGAGACCGTGGCCTTGTACGTTTCCGGCGGCGGACGGCCCGTTGCTCCGGTCACGGCGATCCGGTCCGGGCCAAGGTCGGCCAGCGACACCTGCCGGACATCCAGCGTCACATCGGGCGTCAGATAGGCGGCAGGGTCGTGCATCTCGTACAAGATCTGTTCCGTTACAGTCGCCTTGGAGACCAGACCGCCGGTGCCGTCGGCCTTGCCGATTGCAATGGCTCCGGCGTCATCCACTTCGCCGATGGGGAAGCCGAGGCGGTCCAGGTCGGGGACATCCTTGAAACCGGGATCGCAGAAATACCCGCCGCTGACCTGGCCGCCGCATTCCAGGAGATGTCCGGCCAGCGTGCCGGCGGCCAGCCGGTCCCAATCGTCTTCCCGCCAGCCGAACTCGTGGATCAGCGGCCCCAGCACCAAGGCCGCATCCGTCGTTCTGCCGACCAGCACGACATCGACGCCCAGGTTCAGGGCGTCCGCAACCGGCTGGGCGCCGAGATAGACATTCGCGCCCAGCATCTCGCCCTCGCCCAGCGGAAGGTCCTCGATCAGCGGAAACCGCGCTATTTCCCGCGTCGGCATGGATTCCAGAAGATCGTCGCCTTCGACGACCGCGATCCGCAACCCCTCGATACCCTGTTCCCGCGCCATCCGGTGTACGTCGGCGGCGGCCGACGCCGGGTTCGCCACCCCCAGATTGGAAACGATCCGCACGCCGTTCTCGCGGCAGGGCTTCAGCGCATCCCACAGGTAGTTTTGCAGAAACGGAGAGAACCCATGCGACGGGTCCCGCCGCCGCAGGCGCTGCGCAATCGCCAATGTGCGTTCGGCCATCACCTCGAAAATCAGATAGCGCGGTCCTTGTTTCCGCCCCAGCGTCTCGATAACCGGCAAGGCCGCGTCGAAACGGTCGCCGGCAAAGCCCGCGCCGGAACCTATATAGACCGTTTTCGTCACTGGGAGGCTCCCACCGCGCGAATCACGCCAGTACCTCCAGCACGGGCTCCAGATCTTCCGGTGAATCCACCGTCAGGGGGATCGTATCGATCAGGACCGCTTCGATCCGCATGCCGGCCTCCAGCGCGCGCATTTGCTCCAGCTTCTCCCGCTGTTCCAACACCCCCGGCGGCAAGGAGACGAACCGCTGAAGGGCGCTGCGCCGGAACGTGTAAATCCCGAAGTGATAGTAAAGCGGGCCCGGCCCGGCGGGCGCCGTCGCCCGGGTGAAGGCCAACGCCCGGGCCTGACGCGCCCCGTCGGGAAAGCCTACGATGGTCTTCACCACATTGGGGTTAACGGCGTCCTCCTCGTCGGTGATGACGGCCACGGACGTCCCGATATCGACATCCGGGTCCGACAGCGGCGCGGTGACCGCGCGCAGAATTCCGGGCTCCATGGCGGGCAGGTCGCCTTGCATATTGACGACGACATCGAACGCGCCGCCGGGGTCGATCTTCTCGACCGCCTCCCAGATCCGGTCCGAGCCGGAAGGATGCGCCGGATCGGTCATCACCGCCTGTCCGCCCGCGGCTTCGACCGCGTCCGCGATTTCCCGGTCGCCCGCCGCCACCCATACCGGGCCGATATCCGCCTCCTCGGCGCGGCGGACGCAATGCACGATCATCGGCAGTCCGTGGATGTCCGCCAATGGCTTGTTCGGGAAGCGGGTGGCCGCCAGACGGGCCGGAATGATCACGATGGGGGTCATACGATCAGGGTTTCCTATCATGGACTTAGTACGGGGCCGCTAGGCCTTAGACCTTGATTTCGCAAGGTTGATTCGGACGGGCCAACACGATATACCGCAGCGTGGTTGGGGAAAAGATTGACGCTGCAGCGGTGGGACCATTTGGCCGCTGTCAGATGATGAACTTTCCCTATAGCGTGATAGCTTAATTTGATCGGTTTACGGTCGAAGAGGTGTGGGACATGCAAGACGCTCTACTGGTTAACAAAATCGCCGCCGCCGTTCTGACCGCGGCGCTGATCGCGATGACGTCCGGTTTCATCGCCAGTTTCATCTACAATCCGACAGAGCTTGCACAGGACGCTTTCGTGATCGAAGTCGAAGAAGGCGGGGCCGCCACAGCGGTGGCCGAAGCGCCCGCCGGTCCGGAACCGATCAGCGCGCTTCTGGCCTCGGCCAGCGTTGACGACGGTAAGAAGGCCGCGAAGCGCTGCGCCTCCTGCCATAAATTCGAGAAGGGCGGCGCGAACGGCGTCGGCCCGGCCCTCTGGAATATCGTCAACGCCGACAAGGGCGCCGTGGCCGGCTTCAAATACTCTTCCGTGATGGGCGGCTTCGACGGCGTCTGGGGTTACGAAGAGCTGAACGAATTCATCTACGATCCGAAGGGCTATATGCCGGGCACCAAGATGGCGTTCAAGGGCCTGAAGAAGACTAAGGACCGCGCCAATCTCGTCGCCTATCTGCGCAGCCTCAGCGACAGTCCCGCACCGTTGCCGTAAGCGGGCCGCACGTTACTTGGACGATCATCGGGCGGCTTTTGGCCGCCCGTTTACTTTGGAGAGCGCCATGACCGCACCGCAACCTGCATCCGACCTGATTCGATTCGCGGACATCCTGGCCGATGCCGCACGGTCGGTGATCGCCGGCTATTTCCGGAAACCGTTCGAGGTCATCGAAAAGGCGGACGAAAGCCCCGTCACCGTGGCGGACCGGGAGGCGGAAGCCGCCATCCGCGCGCTGATCGAAGAGCATTACCCGGATCATGGCATTTACGGCGAGGAATTCGAAAACGTCCGGCTCGACAGCCGTTACGTCTGGGTTCTGGACCCGATAGACGGGACGCGCGCCTTTGTTACCGGCCTGCCGATCTTCGGCACGCTGATCGCGCTCGCGGACAATGGCGCGCCCGTGCTGGGCGTGTTGGATCAGCCGATCCTGAAAGAACGCTGGGTCGGTGCGACGGGCGTCGGCACAACCTATAACGGGACGCCGGTCTCGACCCGGGACTGCGGCGGCCTGGACCGGGCAAGCCTCTATTCGACGACCCCTGATCTTTACGACACCCCGGCCCGCGAAGCGGCTTTCGGTGCGCTCTACAACAGCGTGAAGGAACGGCGGTATGGCGGCGATTGCTATTCCACCGGGCTGGTGGCCAGCGGTTTCATCGACCTGCATGTCGAATGCGGCCTGAAGCCGTTCGATTATATGGCGCTGGCGCCGATTATCGAGGCGGCGGGCGGAATCGCCACAACCTGGTCAGGGGAACCGCTGAGCCTGGACTCGGGCGACACGTTCATCGGGGCGGCAAGCCGGTCGGTACACGAAGAAACCGTGGCGCTTCTCGCCTCCGCTGAATAGGTCAGAACCCCTCTTCCCGGGCGCGAACCGCGTCCGAAAGCACACTGTTATAAGGTGTCGGAAAGCCCAGCTCCGCGCCCAGCACGGGCACCATCCCGTTGATTGCGTCGATTTCGGAGCGCCGGCGGTCCAGATGGTCGAGCAGCATCGAGGGCCGCGCCTTCGGCATTTTCGCGCCGAAGGCGGTGACATAGGCGACGGGATCGTCGAAACTGAAATTGACTTTCTTCAGGAAGCCCGCCCGGTGTGCCTCAAGCGCACAGCCGAGCGCGATATGCCAGAGGGCCGGGTCGTCCATCACCTCTCCCAGGGTTCGGGAAAAGACGGTGCAGGGAGCGCTGAACGTGACGTTACAGATGAATTTCTCCCAGATCAGCTGATCGATATCGTCATAGGCGCGGACATTGAATCCGGCTTCCCGCCAAAGCGCCGCAAGCCGCTCCGCCCGGTCGCTTTCACCGCCGGCCGCCTCCCCGATGCGGATCAGATTCATGGCGTTGTGATGCACCTGTCCGGGCCCCCGCAAAGACGCCCCGAACCCTTCGGCGACGCCGAGAAGAATATCGACGCCGGGCAGATGTTCGGCGATCCGCTCCCGCGCGCCGAGCCCGTTCTGGATGGTAAGCACCATGCCGTTGCCGTCGCCGTCGCGGTGCGCCGCCACGGCCCGGGCGGCGGAGGCCACGCCCGCCGCCTTGGTGGCGATGATATAGAGGTCGCAGGGCGGGGCCTCTGCAAGATCCGTGGCGGCGTGAATACCATGGACAATCCGGTCGCCGCTGGCCCCTTCCAGCCGCAGGCCGTCGGTGGCTATGGCAGCGACATGCGCCTCCCATAGATCGATGGCCCAAACCTCGTGCCCCGCTTCCGCGAACAGACCCGCATAGATCGCCCCCATGGCGCCTGCGCCGATCACTGCGATTCTCATGCCGCATTCCCTTCCGTTTTTAATGCCTGCGCAGCCGGCAGGCGGATATCCATCTTCTCCCGGATCGCCCGGTCCGCCGCGTCGGGCAGCGGCGCCGGCCAATGATTGGCCAGGATCTCCAGGGTGCGCGCGACCGCGCGTTCCCGGTAGGACGGGCTGCCGGCACCTTCCCATTCCTCGGGCGAGCGACGGTCCGCCAGCGCGGGATAAAGAAAGTCCGTCTGCATCCGCGCATAGGTATCCTGCTCGCCCAGGAAATGCCCCTCGCCCGACACCACCGCGGCGATAGTTTCCAGGCCTAAATTCTCGTCGCTGACTTCGATACCCCGGACCGAACGCAGGATATCGCCCAGCATGTCGTTGTCGATGACATAGCTTTCCAGCGCCACCCCCATCAGGGCCGCATGCATGCCGCCTGCCTGAGTGATCATGGTGCATCCCACATGGGCCGCCAGCGATACGCTGAGCGCCTTTTCGTACCCGCTCTGCGCATCCGGCTCCTTACTGTCCGTCGCCCCGGCGATACAGGAGTTGGGGAGATCGTAATAGCCGGCCATCTGCACCGCGCCCGCCATCAGGATCGCCTGCTCGCCGCAGCCGCCGGTCATCGCCCCGGTGCGCAGGTCCGTGATCAGTGGCCGCGGGCCGAAAATCGCCGGACAGTCCGGGTTCACAAGGCGGACCAGAATCATTCCCGCCAAGGTTTCCGCCACGGACTGGGCAAGCGACCCGGCAAGCGACGCCGGGCTGGACGCCCCGGCCTGGTCGAAGGAATTCACGAATATCGGAATGCCCCGCAGGGCGGCTGCTTCCAGGACCTCGCAGGCTTCCGGAACGAAACGCAGGGGCGGTACCACGTGATTGATATTCAGCGACAGGAAGGGACGGCTGGCGAAGTCCGCCGCGCCGCCGGCGACAATCGCGCAAATCTCGGCAATCGGGTCCACATGGCTCTTCTCCGAGGCGGAGACCATGACATGCTTTCCCGTTCCGGCGAGGCAGGCATAGGCCGTGTTGATATCCAGCTCCCGCGGCGTCGCAATATCGCGCGCCACCAGGGACCGGCTGAAAAATGAACATTGTCGAGAGCGTCGGCCAACCGCGCCGCGTCATAGAGATCGCGCAGGGTGGAGGGACGGTACTTGCCGGTGCGAATGTCCACCACGTTCGGCGCGGCCCCGCCGGTGCCGACATGCACCCGGTTGCGGGAAAGCGCCAGTTCATGACCGGGCCGGGACCCATGCAGGACAACATTCCGCCGGAATCCGGCAATGGCGTCCTCGACCATGGCGGACGGAAAACACAGGCGGCCCTGCCCGTTCACCGTCGCCCCCGCCCCGACGGCCCGATCCACCAGCCCGGCCGGCGCATCGGACAGTCCGATTCGCTCCAGAATATGCAGAACCGCGCGGTGCACCGCCTGCAGGTCCGGCCCGGACAGGGGTTGAAAACCGCCGCCGGCGAGGCCCGGCCGCACCACGTCGGGAGACGGCTGGGCCGCCCCCTCTTGTACTTTTCCGCGGCGGCCGCCGCGTCTGTTCTGTCTTGGGGACCGCGCCATTCTACCGTCGAACCTCCCTTTTCACCGGCGCTGAAGGTCGCCCATTGCAAACCGTTCGTCCAGAAAAAGCGGTTGGCCGGACCGCAAATCGGGATATTGAATCCGCTAACTTAGTCTGGCGGATTTCCGGACGAGTGCCTAAAGTCGGGTCGGCTCAGCAAGAGCCGTGGCGGGCGGGAAGGCCCGCTTTGAGGTGGGGATACATCCATGCCGATGGATTGGGACAAGTTGCGCGTCTTTCACGCCGTGGCTGAAGCGGGAAGCTTCACCCATGCGGGCGATACGCTGAACCTTTCCCAGTCGGCGGTCAGCCGGCAGATCAGCGCGCTGGAAGAAAGCGTCAAGGCGCCGCTGTTCCACCGCCACGCGCGCGGGCTGATCCTGACCGAGCAGGGGGAGATGCTGCACCAGACGGTGAAGGACGTCTTCCACAAGCTGTCCATGGCCCAGGCCCAGCTTGCGGAAAGTCAGAACCACCCGACAGGGCCGCTGAAGGTAACCACCACCATCGGTTTCGGCTCCACCTGGCTGAGCAGCCAGATGCGCGAATTCGTCGAACTCTATCCGGATGTCGACGTCACGCTGTATCTGACCGACGAGGAAGTCGATCTGGGCATGCGCAAGGCGGATGTCGCCATCCGCATGAAGGAGCCCCGGCAGCCCGACCTGGTGATGCGGCCCCTGATGTCGATCCGCGGCACCGTGTGCGGCACCAAGGAGTATTTCGACCGGCGCGGCCGACCGCAGACGCCCGAGGATCTGGACAATCACGACTTGATCGTCTTCGGCGAGGATTCGCCGCTGCCGATGGCCACGATGAACTGGCTGATGACCATCGGGGCGGACCCGTCCCGGCCGCGGAAACCGATCCTGAAGATCAACAATTCCTATGGAATTTTCAAAGCGGCGCTGACCGGATTGGGCATCGCCTCCATCCCGGAATATATGGCGCGCACCGCGCCGGACCTGGAACGCGTCTTGAACAGCGTCGAAGGCCCGCCGACCAAAATCTATTTCGTCTATCCGGAAGAACTGCGCCATTCGCAACGAATTACCGTGTTCCGGGATTTTCTGCTGAAGAAGATAGAGGAAGAGGGCCTGGGCGCCTGACGGTCCCAACCCCCTCCCTCCCAACCGCCACCCCACACTCATGCCGGAGGAAGACATGGATCAGGACAAGTTCGACAAGGGTCTGGCCACCCGCAAGGCCGTTCTGGGCGACGCCTATGTGGACAATTCGCTGAACAAGGCCACCGACTTCACGATGGCCTTTCAGGAATATGTCACGACCTATTGCTGGAACGACTGCTGGAACCGCCCCGGGCTGGACCACAAGACGCGCAGCATGCTGAACTTGGCGATGCTCAGCGCGCTGAACCGCCCGAATGAGTTTCGCGTGCATTGCCGGGGTGCGGTCAATAACGGGGTGACCAAGGAAGAAATGCGGGAAATTTTCCTGCAGATCGGAACCTATTGCGGCGTCCCGGCGGCCCTGGAAGCCTTCAAGATCGCCCAGGAAGTTTTCGACGATATGGGCGTCTGAACCATGGCGGACGGCAAGGTCGCTTTCATCGGCATCGGCAAGATGGGGGCGCCGATGGCCGCCCGCATCGCCGGGGCCGGATTTTCATTGAGCCTGTTCGACACCGATGCGGCCCAGGCAAGGGCCGCCGCCGCCGATTGCGGTGCGGGTTGCGCGGCCACGCTGATAGATCTGGCGGAAGAGTGCGATACCGTCATCACCATGCTGCCGGACGGCAAGGCGGTGCGCGCGGTCCTGCTCGATTCCGGTCTGGCCGACGCGCTCCCCAACGGAAGCCTCGTGATCGACATGAGTTCTTCCGACCCTGTCGGCACCCGCGCCTTGGGCAAAGAGCTTGCGGAAAAGGGGCTGCGGTTCATGGACGCGCCGGTCTCCGGCGGCGTGCCCAGGGCGAAAACCGGAAAGCTCGCCATCATGACGGGCGGAGAGGAGGAGACGGTGGACGCCGCCGCGCCGCTTCTCCGCGCGATGGGCGACCAGCTTTTCCATGCCGGGCCATTAGGGGCGGGACATGCGATGAAGGCGCTCAACAATTATGTGTCCGCCGCCGGCCTGGTCGCCGCCATCGAAGCGCTGCGCCTGGGGGAAGCCTTCGGCCTCGATCCGGCGCGGATGACGGAGATCTTCAACGCTTCGACCGGCCGCAACAACGCAACGGAAAACAAGCTGGCCCAGCATGTGATACCGGAAAGCTACGGGTCCGGCTTCTCGCTGGGTCTGATGTGCAAGGACCTGGAAACGGCCCTGGGCCTCAGCGCGGAGACGGGCGTGCCGGCCCCGTTCGGCGATGCCTGCGTGGAATATTGGAAGGACGCGCTGCGGACGCTCGGCCCGGCGGCGGACCATACGGCGGTGGTGGATAAGCCAAAGCAGCCTTGACCGGCCAAGCGGCGTCCCCGGCGGAGCGGCGTGTCAGTGACGCAAGAAGATCTTTCCGGGGTCGACTCCCGGAAAATCGATTGCGCCCAAGGCCAGGCAGATCCGCTCCGCTTCATCGACCAGGGGAAGCAGGATCTGCTCATGGTCGTTGTAAAAGTCGGTAAGGCGGAATTCCGTCGGTCCGTAAAAATGCTGCGGCGCGCGCTCGGCCCGCAGCATTTTTACGGACCGACGGGATTCCGCCTTACCGACTTTTACAACGACCATGAGCTGATCCTGCTTCCCCTGGTCGATGAAGCCGAGCGGATCTGCCTGGCCTTGGTCAAGTCGG
>JANQIT010000052.1 GCA_028282025.1 Hwanghaeella sp.
ATCCGGTCCGTTCGGTCACCCGGGCGGTTTCGATCCTCAAAGCCTTCATTCCCAATGGGCCGTATATGACCCTGACGCAGATCGCCACTGCTTGCGATCTCGACAAAGGTACGACGCGCCGTCTGCTGTTGACGCTGATGGCGGAGGAATTCGTCACCTACGACCCGGCGACGCAGAAATACAGTCTCGGCATGTCCGTGCTTCGGGTCGCTTCCGCCGTGCCGGACCACGGCAATATCCGCGATGTCGCGGGGCCGGTATTGCAGGATCTGTCCCGCGAAACCGGGACGACGACGTTGCTGTCGATGTATTTCGACGGGGAGGCGGTATGCCTGGACAGGTTTCACGACGACATGACATTAGAGGTGAAGTGGTGGCGTCTCGGCGGATCGATGCCGATCAATTGCGGCGCCGCCTCTCGGATCATGTTGGCTTACATTTCGGATGACGAAGCGGCCCGCGCCCTGATCCCCGATCCGATGAAGCTGACGCCCCATTCGGTAACCAATCGCGATGCGCTGCTGGCGGAACGGCCCGTTGTCCGCGAACATGAATGGGCGATAGCGATAGACGATGTTGTGGAGGGGTTGTCGGCAATCGCCTGTCCCATCCTGGATCATGAAGCGAACCTTGTCGCCGTGATCAGCCTCGCCGGGTTGACGCCGCACATCGTGGAGGCCGGCAAGCCGCGTTTCCTCACCCAGCTAAACGCGGCCCGCGCCCGGATAGAGAAAGCGAACAGCCGGGGCTGAGACGCCGTCACTGCATCAAGCTTGGCAGGAACAAGGACAAGCTGGGGAAGTAGAGCAGGGCGAGCAGCAGGATCAGGTCCGCCACAAGGAACAGCGCCACGCCCTTGAAGATCGCTTCGAGACTCACGGACTTCTCGACAATCGATTTGATCACGAACACGTTCAGCCCGATGGGCGGCGTTACCAGACCGATCTCCAGCAGTTTCACCACGATGACCGCGAACCAGATCAGGCTCAGCCCGTAGCTTTCGACAATCGGCAACGTCAGCGGCAATGTCAGCAGAATGATCCCAATCGGGTCGAGGAACATACCAAGACCTATGTAAAGCAGAACGATCATCCCCAGCACCATCCACATTTCAAGATTGCTGGAGCCGATGAATTCGATCAGGAAAGCCGGAATGCCGGTAAGCGCCATGAAATTGACGAACAGCTTGCCGCCAATCGCAATCGCGAAAATCATAGAGGTCTGGAACGCGCTTTCCTTTAGCGCGTCGATCAGTCCACCGAACGTCAGCCGTTTCAGGACGACGCCGAGCAACAGGCACATGATCGCGCCGACGCCGGCGGCTTCCGTCGGGGTGAACAGGCCGAGATAGATGCCGCCGATGACAACCGCGAACAGCGTGACGATGGCCCAGCATCGCTTCAGCGCGTCGATACGGTCGCCGAGCGAAATCTCTTCATCCGGCTTTGGGGCCTGTTCGGGACGGGCCCGCGCCCAAAGATAGATAACGACCAGATATCCCGCCAAAGAGAGCAAGCCGGGAATGACGGCGGCGATAAAAAGTTTCGCAATCGATTCCTCGGCGAAAATTCCATAGAGAATGAACAGGATCGACGGTGGAATCAGGGACCCCAGCGTTCCGCCTATCGCCACGGAACCGCTCGCCAGGGAGCGGTCATAGCCGAACCGCAGCATCTCGGGAATCGCAATCCGGCCCATGGCCGCTGCGCAGGCGACGCTCGATCCCGTGATTGCGGAAAATCCGCCGCAGCCGACGACGGACGCCATGGCCACTCCGCCCGGGACATGGCTCAGCCACACCCGTGCGGCTCTATAGATGTCGGTGGTAAAGCCCGCCTGATAGGCGAGATGTCCCATGAAGACGAATAAGGGCACCGTCGATAGGGTATAGGATGTCAGGAAAGAATAGGGGCTGTTTGCCAGCAGCGAGAATGTCGGCCGCCAGGCAACGTCCGGGTTGAATGCTGCGCCCGGCCGCCAGGCGAAGATAAGAAAGATGCCGACACTTGCGACCACGCCGAGCGACACCGCGATGGGTACGCGCAGGATCAGCAGGAACAGAACCGCGGCGAGTGCAATGATGCCAAGATTTACAGGGTCCATGAGCGTCGTGCTATTCCGCGTGGCGGTCGCGGAGATTAAGGATGATGGCGGCTTCCTTAAGGATGCTCAAAGCAAGCCGGAGTACGAAAAGCAGAATGCCGAATGCAAAAACGGCTTTCATCGGCCAGACCGGCACATCCAGTTGGCCGTCATAATAGAGCCCTTGGGAGAATTCTCTCGGGACGGAACTGAAAACAAACCATCCCATCACGCCGAAGAAGCCAATGCCCAGAAGATTACCCATCAGGCGCAAAGCCGCGATGGCCCGGTCGGGCAGCCAATTCGTCGCGACCGTAACCGCGATGTGCCCGTCCGCCCGTTGAATATAGGCAAGCGGCAGGACCACCACAGGCACAACAAGAAGACCCGCGATCAGGATATCGTCGGGAATGCCGCGATTAAGCGCCGCCCGCCCCAACACGGACAAGAAAACGAGCAGGCCAAGCCCCAGAATGGAAAGCGAGGCCAAAATCATGGCCGCCCTTTCCAGGGCGGCCATGCAGTTGTCTATCGTGCGCATCATGACTGTTGATTGATCGCTTTCACAACCGTCTCCGGTCCAAAGCGGAGGACCGCTTCATAGCCTGAGACTTTATAGGCTCTCTATTGTTTCCAAGGATAGCCTTTGGAGTCGCGCTCCGCGCTGTACTTGTCGATCAGCGACCGGTAAGAGGCGAGAAGGGCGTCGCCGTCCATTCCCTTGCCTTTGGCTTTTTCGAGCCAGGACATCGCATCCTTTTCGGCAACGGCGACCAGTTCATTACGCAGGCTGCCTTCCGGTTCGAGGATCTGAACCTTGTGCCCGTCGATACCCGCCTGCAGTTCCGTTTTCACCGACTGCCGGGAGTCATGCATTTTCTCCGCCATATAGTCGATGAAGTCCGAACCGAGCTGTTTGACGATATCCTGCTGAGACGACGTCAGGGACTCGAAGGTCGCCTTGTTCATGGCGATGCCGAAGGCCAGAACCTGTCCCATGTTCAGTTCGGTGATGTAGTCGATCAGTTCGTAGTGCTTGTACGCCTTTGCGACATAGTAGTAGGTCGTCGAACCGTCGACCGTTCCATTCGATAGCGCCTCGTAGACTTTCGGCTGGCCGACGCTGACCGTGCTTGCGCCCGCGGACTGCAGCGCGGCAACGAAGGCGCCCGTTGCCCGGAACGTCTTGCCGTTCAAATCGGCGGTTGTTTTGACCGGTTCCTTGGAAAGAAGCTGTGTCGGCCCGGTCGTGTAGTTGGTGAAATACATCATGTTTGCGGCATTCCACTCGGCCAGGGCGGCTTCGTTCGTCGTCATCAGCGAGTGCACCGCGCGCATACCGACCCATTCGTCCGCGAATTGCGGAACGTCGGCGACTTCATAGGAAATCAGTTTGCCCGGGGCATAGACCGGTACGATAGACCCCATATCGGCAACCCCGTCGGCAATTCCCTGGGCGGCCGTCTTCGCGCCCAACAGCGCGCCGCCCCAGATGATGTTCAGGCCGAGTTCGTTATTGGATCGCTCGCGAAGCTGCTGATCCAGCCAATTGATCGCAGCGGCCCTGGTGCCGCGGTTCGGCCCGAACTCGCCGAAGGTCAATTCACGCGTCTGCGCCTGGGCCTCACCCATGGCTGACAGACCAACTATTGCCGCCAAGCCTACAGCGGCTGCCTTGAAAGTCCGCACCTGAATATCCTCCATCCGGTTATCGATCGGATACGATCTTGTTTGTCGTATCTTCGTAAATTCGTGCATGTCCCGCCTGAAGAAATCGCGAGGCTGGAACCACAAGAACCCGTAAACGCTAGTCGGATGTTATGGCGGGTGTCAAATATCTGTCGAAGTGTCATTTAATGACACTAACTTACTGATGCAAGGTCCGCATAGAACCTAAGAAGCCTGAAAAATAGGGATATGCCTTTTGTGTCATTAAATGACACAAAATTTTGGCGTTTGACATTTTAACGCCAAGAGCGACAGTCTTTGGGGCTGCCCGCGACCAAGAAAAGGGTGAAAAAAGGGATGGGTTATACGCTTGCGGAAAAGGTTCTGGGCCGTGCATCCGGCGGCTCGCCCGTTAAGGCGGGAACGGATATCGAGGTAAAACCCGACTTCGTTCTGGCTTATGATTTTCCAGGATATACCGATGTCATCTTCAAGCAGATGAAAGAAGAATTCGGTATCGAGAAAGTCGCCGAGCCGGAACGCTTCGGCATCTTTATCGATCACATGGTGCCGGCCAATACGCCACAGGAAGAAGAACTCCACATTGGGACGCGGACATGGTGCGAGGAGAACGGCGTGCCGCTGTACGAGCGCACCGGGATCGGTCATCAGGTGGCGTCGGAGGTGGGCTACGCCGTGCCCGGAGCCTTCGTTGTCCATTTCGACGGGCACATTTCGCAATTGGGCGCTTTCGGCACTTTGGCGATCGGCGTGCGGCGTCATCTGCTGGAGTCGTTCGTGCGGGAGTATATCTCGTTCAAAGTACCCCAGACGACGCGGGTCAACCTGACAGGCGCATTGAAACCAGGGGTGATGGCCCGCGATGTCTTCCATCATCTGGTGCGCGAACTCGGACCCAGTTCGTGCCGCTTTCAAGTGCTCGAATTCGGCGGCCCAGGCCTTGCGGGCATCTCGTTGGAAGGGCGGCAGTCGATGTGCGGCCTCGCCATGTTCACCGGCGCTATCACGGCGGTTGTGAACCCGGATGCGCAAACCCTCGAACAGGCGTTACCGCTGGCCCGGAAAGAACTCGACCCTGTTTGCAGTGACGACGATGCCGACTACGCGGCGGTTCACGAGATCGATCTGGACAACCTCGACCCAATCGTTGTTGTTCCGCCCAGCCCGGCCAATACCGCCGACCTGAAGGACTATATCGGCCTTCCCGTGGATGCCGGATATCTCGGCTCCTGCGTCTCCGGGCGTCTGGAGGATATGCGGGCGGCCGCCGCTGTGTTGAAAGGACGCCGGATTAAACCCGGCTTCGCCCTGCATGTAATCCCGACAAGCCAGAAGATTATGGCGGAAGCCGCGCGGGAAGGGCTGATTGAAATATTGGTAGACGCGGGCGCTTTCGTCTCTTCCTCGTCCTGCGACTACTGTTTTGGCCGCATCGCCACGATGACAAAGGGGCAGCGCGCCGTCTCGACAGGAACCTTGAACGTGCGCGGGCGGATGGGGTCCCCCGACTCAGAGATCTATCTTTGCAACGCCGCCGCGGTCGCCGCCTCAGCCTTGGAAGGCAAAATCGCGGATCCGGCGGCATATTTTTAGGGGGACGGATCATGGCTCTCGCCAATCTGAAAGGCCGCGCCGCGTTCATCTTTACGGAAATCGATTTCGATATCGATCAGATCGTAGGTGTCAAAAACATCAAGATCCAGGATATCGAGGAACTCGCGAATGCAGCAATGCAGCAATACGATCCTGACTTCCGAAACCAGGTCAAGCCGGGCGATTTGCTGATCGGAAACAACAATTTCGGCTATGGGCATCCGCATTACCCGCCGATGAAGGCGATGCGCCATATGGGGGTGTCCGGCGTCATCGCGGAGAGTTTCGCCCCCGGTTACTGGCGCGGCGAAATTGCCATGGGATTTCCGCAAGTTCCGTGCCCCGGCATTCTGGACTCCGTCAATCGGTGGGACGAACTGGAAGTCGACTGGACGGAATGCGAAGTCCGGAACCTGACCCAGGGCGTGACCCTTTCCTTCGATCCGTTGGCGCAAGGAGACATTGAAATGCTGGAAAGCGGGGGCCTGGTCCCCTTCCTACACTCGAAGATCGGCGGCAAGCCGGATGGAGTACAGCCATGAGCCGACCGAACGCTCTGCGTGACTGCATCGTTAATGGCGGTACTTTATGGGCGGGCGGCGCCTATGACGCCTTGTCCGCGAAGCTGATAGAGCAGGCTGGGTTCCCCGCCGCGATGACGACGGGGTTCGGCGTTTCAGCCTCGCTGCTCGGCGAACCGGATGTCGAACTCTACACCATGACGGAGAACAGGCAGGTTATCCGCAATGTCGTGGCAGCGGTCGATATCCCCGTCATTGCGGATGCGGATACGGGGTACGGCAACGCACTCAACGCCATGCGGACGGTGAAGGAATTCGAGGCGGCCGGCGTGGCCGGAATGATCATCGAGGATCAGGACAACCCCAAACGGTGTCCGGCGGCGGCGGCAAGCGTGCAACTGTTGCCGATGGATGAAAGCGCCGCGAAAATCAGGGCGGCCGTCAAGGCGCGGCGAAATCCCGACACGGTGATCATCGCAAGAACCGACGCGGAGACCGAGGACGAGGCGATTGCCCGCGCCCTGAGCTATGTCGAGGCTGGCGCCGACATGATCCAGCCGATTTCCCGCACCTTCAAGGATTTCGAGGGGCTGCAACGCATTCGCAGCGCCGTCAAAGTCCCCTTGTCACTGCAAATTCTGGGATGGCTCGAATCTGATCTGACACCTGAACAGATCGAATCCGTCGCCGGCCTTGCCGTGTTTCCGCTCGTTGCGCTGATGACAGCGACTGCGGCGCTGCAGCAGAACCTTGCCGTGCTTGCCCGCGAGAAGTCTTCAGCCAATCTGCCGGAGCCCAGAACGGGTATGGCCGAGTTCAAGAAACTGATCGGCTTCGAAGAGGCTGAACGTTTGCAATCCATGTTCCTGGTTCGCGAACTTGAGGATTTCAAGCTGCCGTAATCGTATTGGGGACGGTCCGCTTCTGCGGCGTCCGTTCATGGACATTCTGGCGGGATGGCGGGTATCCGAATAGTGTTGCGTCCGGATGCGTGCGTTACCCCGGCTGCCGGAACGGTTCGGCATCGCGTCCTTCGCTACTGGGCGATGATCGGCGAAATAGACCGGACATCCGAAAAAGGGAGATAGGAAAATGCCTGATGAAACACGGTTCGACCCGCGCGATGCGACCCCTCCGCGTTTTTCTTCGCCACCCTTGATCGACACCCGGCCGCCCCGTTGTCCGCCCTTTGTCGAAGTGACCCATTCCGATCAGTTGCTGCCTTATCTGGAGCATGTGGCCAGCCGGCCTTACAACCACGGCCTGAATGCGTGCTGGGATCTGCGGGAGGGGGAGAGGGTCCTGCTGCGTGTCGACAACTGGCACAGCGAACTGGTCATCGAAGCCTGCAAGAAGATCTTCGAAAAGTACAAGGTCAAGTACGAAATCAAGTACATTGACAGAGGGCCTATTCCCCAGTGGGTCGGCGCGGATGAGGTCGATTACTATCTGTTCCGCACCAAGGAATTGGCGGAATGGATGGATTGGTGGGAAGAGGAAGAAAAGAATCAGGCGCACGACAAGATCCTGATGGGATATGGCGGTCCCGTGCTGGCGGAACGGCTGATCAAGATTCAGCGGATGCCCTTCATCACGCCGGAGATTCTCGCTTCGCCCGCCCATGTGATGCCTATCGAAGTTCTGAATGCTATCGACCGATGGACCTGGGACCGGGTCCGCACGGCGAAGAGAGTGCGGATCACCGACCCTGAAGGCACGGATATAAGCTTCACCAATCATGCGGAATACTGGGATTCCCGTCGTGAGTTTTACAATCACGACCTGACGGCGGCGACGTGGCGCGGCAACGAGCATTTCGGCAAGCAGTATCTGCCGGCCCATATCACCGGACGGCCTTGGATGTTCCTGCCATCCAAGGAAGATGGGAATGGGGTGATCGCCGGGACGACGAACCATATCGCGCCCTGCGACTGGACCAAGTTGACGGTCGAGAATTCCAAGATCACGCGGATCGATGCCGGCGGGGCCTTCGGCGATAAGCTGCGGGATGTGATGGATCGGACGAAAGACCTTCAATACCCGACATTCCCGGGCAAGGGCATTATGTACTGGTGGGAAGCATCCATCGGCACCAACCCGCATATTCATCGTCCGAGGAAGGATTTTCCGTCAGGCTTCGTGAATTGCCTTTACGAGCGGGTCCGCTCCGGCGTGATCCATATGGGCTTCGGTACGATCATCTCTTCCATGGCCGAACGCGAAGCCGCGCGCATGGGGCACTTGGTGGGGCACTGGCATCTGCATCTGTACTTCCCGACCTACACGGTCGAACGCGACGGCGACAACGAGAACGTTATCGAAAACGGGCGGCTGCGCGCCTTGGACGATCCGGAAATCCGGCGTCTCTGCGCGAAATACGGCGACCCTGACCTTTGGCTGGATGAAAGTTGGAACCCGGCCGTTCCCGGTATCAATATGAAGGGCGATTACTGGGACCATTACGGCAAGGACCCGCTGCATTGGGTGAAGACGGAACTTGAACTGTGCCGGCACTATCATCCGATGTTCATGCAGATGGTCGGCGCTGACGGCAAATACTGCCATGGCGCTGGCAGCGAGTGGTGGAAGGGCGGCTGCTGTGATCACAGCGGCGTCACAAGCCATGTTCTTTCCGGCAACTGCTGTGGCTAGGGTCGCCTAAACCGCGTCGGTTTCTCTCCCGTGCACCTATCCGCGGTGAATCGGTCCATCCTGCCGGGATGGCCGGGGGCGCGGTTTCATGAATGCGACCGCCGCTTTTCCGGCTCTGTCCCGGTTTTCCTATCGAGGGTCGTCATGAAAACAATCGGAATACTGGGCGGGATGTCGGCGGCGTCCACTCAGATCTACTATCGGGAACTTTGCGACCAGACGCAGAAGCGGCTCGGCGGCCTCCATTCGCCGGACCTGCTGATCCGCTCGCTGGATTTCGCCCGTATCGAGGAACTGCAGGTGCAGGGAGAGTGGGAGGCTGCGGGTGGCATCTTGAACGAAGAGGCGCTGGCCCTGGAGCGCGGGGGCGCGGATCTACTGATCCTGGCGACCAACACGATGCATAAACTGGCGGACCGGATGATGGCCGGCGTCGGCATTCCCCTGGTGCATATCGCGGACGCGACGGCTGAGGCGATTGCCAAGGCGGGTCTCAAAGCGCCGGGGCTGATGGCTACGGCCTTCACCATGGAACAGTCCTTCTATACCGACCGGCTTGTCGCCGCGGGTCTGAAGCCTGTCATTCCCGACGATGCGGACCGGGCCGAAACGCACCGCGTCATCTATGAAGAACTGTGCAAAAACGTGACGACGGCGGAAAGCGAAACGGCCTATATCGCCATCGCACGGCGGTTGATGGAGGCGGGCGCAGACTCGCTTATCCTCGGCTGTACGGAGGTCGGCATGCTGCTCAATCAAGGGAATGTTCCGGCGCCCGTATTCGACACGACGCTGATTCACTGTACGGCGGCCCTGGACTCGGCGCTTGCCTGAAGGGCCGGGCGGGAAACCGGCGGGTGCAGGTTCTGTCGAACGGTCTCTACGCCGCCTCGAACCGGCGCGATCGGCAAGGGTTTGCGGCGTGCATGCCTCCGGGCGGCCTGCCGTCTTACGATCTGGTCTCCAACTTCATGACCGAGATGGTGGAAGCCCATAAGGCGGAGATGGGTTGACCGCGCCTTCTATGGGTCGGGAGGCGGGCTGTGACCAAAAAAAACATTGGGAAAAGACGAAGGCCCGCCGGGAATGGCGGGCCTTCGCACCTTTGACTGTCTCTTTTCTTAGGACGCCTTGGCCAGTTCGGCTTCTTTCCAGACGCGTTCGAAATCGTCCGCGGAATGACGTTCGGGAAGCTGTTCTTCCGGTTCGCCCCATTTGCGGTTGACCATCCGGCCGCGTTTGACCGCCTCGCGTCCGGCGATCTCCGCCGTCCAGCGTTGGACATTCTTGTAGGACTGAACGTCCAGAAATTCGCCTGCGTCGTAAATCTTGCCCTGTGCGAGCACACCGTACCAAGGCCAGATGGCGATGTCGGCGATGGTGTAGTCATCGCCTGCAATGTACCGGCTTTCGGCCAGACGCCGGTCGAGGACGTCCAACTGGCGCTTGGTTTC
Organism: Hwanghaeella sp.; assembly: GCA_028282025.1. Lineage (GTDB taxonomy): Bacteria > Pseudomonadota > Alphaproteobacteria > UBA8366 > Aestuariispiraceae > Hwanghaeella. The sequence goes on from JANQIT010000052.1 coordinate 9,992, forward strand.
CATTGCGAAACGGTTGATCGGATATTCAAACTTCTCCGGCGCGTAGGCATAGAAATGCCCAAAACCGCCGCCGAGATAGGGGGCGCTGCCCATCTGCCAGAACAGCCAGTTCACGGTTTCTGCGCGCTTCGACGGATCTTCCGGCACCAGTTCCTTAAACTTGTCCGCCAAATACATCAGGATGGAGCCGGATTCGAAAACCCGCGTCGGTGTGGGCGTGCTGCGGTCCAAGAGGGCCGGGATTTTGGAATTCGGGTTGATATCGACGAACCCGCTGCCGAATTGATCGCCCTCGCCGATATCGATTAGATAGGCGTCGTACTCCGCGCTCTCATGGCCCAGGGCCAAAAGCTCCTCCAGCATCACCGTGACTTTCACGCCGTTCGGGGTGGCCAGGGAATAGAGCTGCAGCGGATGGTCGCCCACCGGCAGTTCCTTTTCATGCGTGGGGCCGGCGATGGGGCGGTTGGTGCTGGCGAACTTTCCGCCATTCTCCTGGTCCCATTTCCAGACCTTCGGCGGTTCGTAGGAGGGGGTGTCGCTCATCGTATATGTCCTTATGGGTTGAACCTGCGGGGCGCTGGAACCTTGCTTCCCTTTGCCGGGCCTGTTGGTCTGCGGCACCTTTGCATCGAAAGGCGCGTCAGGTCGATGTTCCGGTCAATATAGGGACGCAATCCGCCCACGGAAGCCATTCACGACCTGTTGAGGGGATACCGCGCGTAAAAACACTCGTGACGATGGTGCCTTACGGGTATCGCGGCTTTGAAGGAACCGGCGGTAGGGTGCTACGGTTCCGGCATGGATATGCATACTTCTTCCCCCGACCCACGGTACTACGACGCGCTGGTTATCGGCGCCGGTTTCGGCGGCCTGTATCAGCTTTACTGCCTGCGCGAGCGTTTGGGCATGTCGGTGCTGGTGCTGGAAGCCGCCGACGGCGTGGGCGGTACCTGGTATTGGAACCGCTATCCCGGTGCGCGATGCGATTCCGAGAGCCACGGCTACTGTTACACCTTCTCGGACGACTTGGTCCGGGAGTGGGAGTGGTCGGAACGCTATCCCGGCCAGCCGGAGGTTCTGCGCTATCTGAACCATGTTGCGGACCGTTTCGACCTGCGCCGTGACATCCGGCTGGACTGCCGGGTGAAATCGGCCCGTTTCGACGAAGTGGAAAACCTTTGGCGCGTCGAGACCGATGCCGGCGAACGCTATGCCGCCCGTTTCCTGATCACCGCCGTCGGCTGCCTCTCGTCGGCGAACATCCCCGACATACCGGGTTTGGACGGGTTCAAAGGCGATTGGTACCATACCGGCGAATGGCCGCATCAGGGGGTAGATTTCACGGCCAAGCGTGTCGGTCAGATCGGCACCGGATCGACCGGGATACAAGCCGCGCCGGTGATCGCCGCCGACGCCGCACACCTGACCGTGTTTCAGCGCACCGCGAACTACAGCGTCCCGGCCCGCAACGGTCCGATGGACCCGGCGATCCGGCGGCAGATCAAGGAACGCTATCACGAGATTCGCGAGGCCATGCATCTCAGCCCGAACGGCCACCCGTTCCTGATTTCAGAGCGCAAGGCGGTGGAGACCGACCCGGCGGAGCGGGAGGCGTTGTACGAGGAGGCGTGGGAGAAGGGCGGATTGCGCTTCCGTGCGGTATTTCAGGACCTTCTGGTCGATCAGGCCGCGAACGACACGGCATCCGAATTCCTGAAATCCAAGATCATGGCGACCGTCGACGATCCGGCGGTTGGAGAGATTCTGGCGAAGATCGATCATCCTTTCGCCACCAAGCGCCCACCGATCGATACCGACTATTTCGAGACGTTCAATCTTCCCAATGTTTCCCTTGTGGACCTTCGGGCCGATCCCATTGAATGCATATTGCCCAATGGCATTAAGACGCGCAGCCGGGAATTCGACCTGGATATCCTGGTATTCGCCACCGGGTTCGACGCGATGACCGGGACGCTGTTGAAGATCGAGATTGAGGGACGGGACGGCCGCACGCTGCGCGAGGCGTGGAAAGAAGGACCACGGACCTATCTGGGCCTGCAGGTGGACGGTTTTCCGAACCTCTTCACCGTCACCGGGCCGGGCAGTCCGTCGGTGTTGACCAACATGCCCGTGGCCATTGAGCAGCATGTGGAATGGATCACGGATTGCATCGCGGCGATGCGGAACAACGGCGCGGCCAGCATCGAAGCCACCGCCGACGCTGTTTCGGATTGGGTGGCGCATGTGAATGCGTGCGCGGACGCGACGCTTATGCCGAAGGCTGGACACTCCTGGTACTTGGGCGCGAACGTGCCGGGCAAACCCCGGGTCTTCATGCCCTATCCCGGCGGCATGCACCGCTACCGGGAGATCTGCGCGCAGGTCGCGGCCAATGCGTATGAAGGGTTCGTGCTCCGGTAGCGGGTAAATCCGTCGTCTGCTGAACCGCCATTTTCGTTGCCGCCTAGATTGACCTTCCCCCTCGATTGGGGCCACGGGGTTTTAGAATTCTCCGTGTCATTACACTGCTACCCAACCTCCCGCCGCCGATTGGGTTGCCGGCATACTGGACCAGTTCAAAGCATTTGCGGAGAATCTCAGAAGCGGCGGCAAATGAGGTTAGCGGCCAAGGTCCTCTTCCTTTTCTATCGCCTTCGCAAACTTCTGTAGAACAGATCTATCCAGGTGCGGTTTAACAGCATTGGGAAGCGTCTTTGCGACGGGTCGGACGCTGCTCTGTTCCTGAACGAAAATCAATCTCCGCCGCTCTCCAGAGTTATCGAAAAGGATCGTGCGATCCGCGATCTTCATCGCTGCCGCAAGGTTCGCTTTACTCCGCTCGTATCGCCGGGTCACATCTTCGCTCGGAACGTTGTGCCCGCCGGACAGGACCCTCGCCGCCACGCGAAGACGGGATGTCTTTGGGGAATTAACGGTGATATAGGCAAGGTTGACCTTGAACCCGGCCTCTTTGGCTGACTGCATGAACTGCAGTTCGCGCCGGCCTGAGAGTGTGGTTTCAACGACTACGCTTTGCTTGGCCGCTAGCGCAGCCTTCTGCATCGATATTGCCGCACGCCCTGCCCCGAGCGCGCCAAGCGACGGATCGGCGGCAAGAATGTCGTCCGCGTTGATGACTGGCAGACGGCCCTTATTGTGCTGTGTAACGAGGGTGGTTTTCCCGGCACCGTTCGGGCCGGAACAAACCCATAGCTGTGGCTTCACCCAACCGGGCCGATGACTATGATTTCGTCATCGTCGCCAAGTCTGATCCGTTCTTTCCGACCGTCCGGCCACTTCCGAATGTTCGTTTCGTCAGATTGGGGGTCGGCATAATAGACCGGACGGCCCGCGGCCAAGTGTTCTGCTGCCGCATCTCCATTGGGCATAGCGAGAGAACGCATCAAGCGCCGCCATGTGCCCGGATCGTCGTCGTTAACCTGATCAAAGGTGATCGGTTCTGCTTTGATATCCATGCGCGTATTCTCCTGCGCGTCCGCACGCATCATAGAGTGGCGCCTACCGAAACTCCAGTGTTGGACATATCAGGACCTCTAACGGCCTAACTCTTTCGAACGGTCCTGCGGAACGAGCGTAGGACCGCCTGCTTGATGAGGTTCGCCCGCCTTTTCTCCTACTGAGGTGGGCGGGGAGGGGGGAGGCGTCTGGGTCTTCATTTCGAGCTGCCCCGCAATAACCGCATGGCCGGCCGTTCCCGTCTCTGGGTATCTCAGCGTGCCGGTGTCAGAACCTCCACGGGTTCCGTAAAGCCTCGAACGTCAGTCGTCCCGACGGTGCGGAAGGCGGCGATGGTGGATGGCAAGGGCGTTTCTTCATCGCTCTCCAGACGGTCGACAGTGTTCCGGGAAAGCAGGATCTGCGTGCCGTATTGCTTGTTGAGACCTTCCAGGCGGGCCGCCAAATTTACCGTTGCACCGTGAACCGTATAGGTTTGTCTGCCGCCGCCGCCGACATTGCCTGCGATCACGGGGCCGGTGCAAATGCCGATCCGCACTGTCAGATCGTGCTTCGTCCGGGTGGTTTCCTGTATCGCCATGGCGGCGCTGACCGCGCGGTGGGGATGATCCCGGCGCTCCAGCGGAACGTTGAAAGTGGCCAGTACCGCGTCGCCCTGGAATTGTGTAATGACGCCGCCATGGTCCGAGATAACGCGCGCGACATCATCGAAATAACGGTTCAGGATTGTGACGATGCCGCGCGGCCCGGCTTTCTCGGTCAGGTCGGTGAAGCCGGCGATATCCAGGAACAGAATGGTGGCCTCTCGCTCTACCGGTTCCAGCATGCCCCTGTCGTCAATCAGGGCGTCCGCGACGGCGGGGGGGACATAGCGTCCGAAAATCTCCGACAAGGTCCGTTTCTCTTCATCCAACGCCAATTGCCGGATAACCGTCTGCCGCGCGCGATGGATGACGACCGCGACCAGGGCGGCAACGACGGTCAGAAATACAGCCTCTTGCACCCTTGTCCCCGTTTCCACGAAATTCGGGTCAAGGAAGAAGGCCAGAAAGTTCTCGTTGGTCAGAACCGGCGGAAGGTCGCCCCAGTCCTTCGCGTCCGGCATGTCCCGGATCGCCCAGCGGTGCGCCGTCAGCCAGCCCACGCCGCCGGCCGCCCCGCTGAAGAAAGTCAGCCAGGGCGACAGGCCGAAGGCCGCGACGGCCAGGATCACGAAGTAAAGTGGAAAGGTAGCGTTCCGGAAGGAGAAGGTTTGCGGCACGTCCAGGCCCGCCATGATCGGTTGCGTCGCGATCAGGGCGGACAGCAGCGCGATGTCCAAACCGACGAAAACATACTTTACCCAAGGCTGATCGTGCCGCGAGCCGATCAGCAGGTAATGGCAGAAACCGAGCAGAAGATAAGGAATGCCGGCCAGAGCGTAGCCGATGGAATGCGGATTGTCCGCACCTCCGCGCGTGAAAAAGAAAAAGGCCAGAATCCCGATGAGAGCGACGAAACGCGCGATCAGAGCCAGACGCAGACCCTTTTGTTCCGCTTCCCGCAGAAGCGGCGTCACGTCGGCATTCTCGCTATTCGCAATGGCCATCGAACCGCCCCCGCCTGGAGCACTGCCGGGAAGGCAGTACTTTAGGCGCGTAAGCGATTAAGCGCCAGGGTTCAAGGCTCTCCAGACTTTTTCAGGCGTCGCGGGCATCTTGATCGGACCGGCACCGGCAGAGGTGATGGCGTCGTT
>JANQIT010000179.1 GCA_028282025.1 Hwanghaeella sp.
TGCGATCAGTGAGTTCCAGCAGCTTATCCGGGCAATCTGCGGCCTGCCGCTGGGATCGACCGAACGGCATTCGGACGCGGTGATGAAGAATCTGATCGGTTCGGAGGTCGAGACGTGGCGCGACGTCCTCGGTGAGCCAGGCGCACGCCTGCACCTTTACGGGAAATCGGAAATCCGCGAGGGCCGCAAGATGGGACACATCACCCGGCTCACCGAACGCAAGGACGAGTCCTAAGCCCCTGTCCGCGGCGTGTACCGGAATCCAGGCCGGCACAGCCGCGCGGGATTCGGAAGCCGGTCGACGAACGACCGCACGCGGCCGGTCACCTTCGGAATGCGCATGACATCGGCGATGCGGCGGTCGAGGAAGGCCCATGTATCGGCCATATCGTCCGAGCGGTCATCCAGCCAGTACAAGACTGTCGAGCTGAACACACCGGCCAGCAGGCTGCGTTTGCTGTAGAAGTTCCAGTCCGTCGACCGATCGCCCGCCGCGACCCACATGGCATCGACGGTGCGGTAAAGGCATTTGCCCCCAAGGACCACGTTGGACGGCAACGCCAGGACGGCCAAGGCCCGGCGGACCGCTTCGCGATGCGGTGCGGCCTGTTCCAACCGGACCCGGACGGCGGTGGTGATCCGCTCCCGAATTTTCATCGATGCGATATCGCGGCGTTCCAGTTCGGCCACCATGCGCCGGTCGGCCAGGTCGCTGTAATGCGCCACCATGTCCGCCGCGCCATAGGGGAAGGCGCGCATGGCGTCGGCCCGCGTCAGACCCAGGTCGGCGGCAGCCCGGCGCGCCGCCCGCGGGGTCCATCCATCGAAGGGAACATGCGGCAAGGCCGCCTCGACGATCTTGTCGCGCAGTGCCATCAGGTCGTCGCTCATGACTCTTCCGCCTCCATCTCGTCGATTTCCTCGTCGTCCAAGGCGCCCGGAGCGCCGTATTTCATCTCCTCGCGGAACATCAGCAGCGACAGGTCGGTCATGCGCTGGGGATACAGGATGCCGTCGAGGTGATCGCATTCATGCTGCACCACCCGGGCGTGGAACCCCTCGGCGATGCGATCGATCGGTTCGCCGCCCAATGTGACGCCACGGTAGCGGATTTTCGTGAACCGCGGCACCGCGCCCACGAGGCCCGGAACCGACAGGCAACCCTCCCAGCCCATGTCCTGTTCCTCGGTGAGCGGCTCGATCACGGGATTCATGAGGATCGTCAACGGAACACCGGCGTCGTCGTCCGCCGCGTCGGGCGCGTCCTCCGGGTCTTCCCGGTCCGCCGGAACGTGAAAAATCACCAGACGCAGCGGCACATGCACCTGAGGCGCGGCCAAACCGGCGCCGTCGGCGTCTTCCATGGTTTCCACCATGTCCCGGACCAAGCGCTGGATCTCCGGCGATGCGGGGTCCGGGACCGGCGATGCCGGTGCGCGCAGCACCGGGTGGCCCATTCGGGCTATTTTTAGGATTGCCATGGCGGTAATATGGGGTTTCACTACAAGCTGGTAAAGCGCGGAAAGAAGGGTAAAGCGTCCCTTCACATCGCCTTTTGGCTATGCTATAAGCCGCGCGCCCTTGACGAAATGTCGGGGCAACACCCGAATCTATGATGAATGGTCGCCGAAGGGGCGGAGAAGGAGTTTGTGTCATCGTTAACGTAGTAGTCCGGGACAATAACGTCGATCAGGCGCTCAAGGCCCTGAAAAAGAAGATGCAGCGCGAAGGTGTCTTCCGGGAAATGAAGCTTCGTCGTGCGTATGAGAAGCCGTCCGAGCGCAAGGCCCGCGAAAAGGCCGAAGCCGTGCGGCGCCATCGTAAGCTGTTGCGCAAACGGTTGGACCGCGAGGGCTACTAGCCCGACCCGACCGCGGCGACCACGGACGGCGCCGCAACACCGCCTGCCCTACCCGCCCGATTAACCCTGCCCTCACACAAGC
>JANQIT010000204.1 GCA_028282025.1 Hwanghaeella sp.
GCGCATCACCGACGGGGCCATCGTTTCTGCGGCGACATTGTCCAACCGCTATATCACCGACCGTTTCCTGCCCGACAAGGCGATCGATCTTGTCGATGAGGCGGCGAGCCGCCTGCGCATGGAAGTGGATTCCAAGCCGGAGGAAATCGACGAACTGGACCGGCGCATCGTGCAATTGAAGATCGAGCGCGAGGCGCTGAAAAAGGAATCGGACCGCGGTTCCAAGGAACGGCTGCAAAAGCTGGAAAAGGAGCTGGCGGATCTGGAAGGGCAATCCTCCGTCCTGACCTCGCGCTGGGAAGCGGAGAAAAACAAGCTGAACAGCGCCCAGGACCTGAAGGAGAAACTGGACGCCGCCCGGGCCGAACTGGACCGCGCCCAGCGCGAAGGCAAATACGAACGGGCCGGCGAACTGGCCTATGGCGTGATCCCGGAGCTGGAGCGCGGACTGGCGGCGTCGGAAGACGCATCGGACGGGCATATGCTGAACGAGGAGGTGCGCGATCAGGACGTCGCCTCCGTGGTGTCCCGCTGGACCGGCATCCCGGTCGATAAGATGCTGGAAGGGGAGCGCGAGAAGCTTCTGCAGATGGAAGGGGCGATCACCAAACGCGTCGTCGGCCAGGACGAGGCGGTGACGGCCATCTCCAACGCGGTGCGCCGGGCGCGCGCCGGTTTGCAGGACCCGAACCGCCCCATCGGCTCCTTCCTGTTCCTGGGGCCGACGGGCGTTGGCAAAACGGAACTGACCAAGGCGCTGGCCGAGTTCCTGTTCGACGACGATCAGGCGATGGTTCGGATCGACATGTCCGAATATATGGAAAAGCACGCGGTCGCCCGGTTGATCGGCGCGCCCCCGGGCTATGTCGGCTATGACGAAGGCGGTGCGCTGACCGAGGCGGTGCGGCGGCGGCCCTATCAGGTCGTTCTGTTCGACGAGATTGAAAAGGCGCACCCGGATGTCTTCAACGTGCTGCTGCAAGTATTGGACGACGGACGCCTGACCGACGGGCAGGGTCGCACGATCGATTTCAAGAATGTGCTGATCATCATGACCTCCAACCTGGGCTCCGAATTCCTGGCGAATCAGGGCGAAGGCGAGGATGTGGAAGACGTCCGCCCGATGGTGATGGATGTGGTCCGCGCCTCCTTCCGGCCGGAATTCCTGAACCGTCTGGACGAAACCCTGCTGTTCCGCCGGTTGGGCCGCGACCATATGGCGGCGATTGTCGATATTCAGTTGGACCGTCTGGCCAGGCTGCTGGAGGACCGCAAGATCGCGCTGGACGTGGACGAGGCGGCGCGGGCCTGGATCGGCGACAAGGGATACGACCCGGTTTACGGCGCGCGTCCCCTGAAACGGGTGATCCAGCGCGCCCTGCAAAACCCGTTGGCCTCCCTGATCCTGGAGGGCGCAGTCGCGGAAGGGGAAACGGCCAGCGTATCGGTTTCGGGCGAGGGTCTTTCCATCAACGGCGAGGCGCTGGAGGCGGAAGCGGCCTAAGCCGCCTTGAGCATCGCAACGCTGCTTTTCCCGGTTACGGCTTGACGTCCGGTTTGCCTTGAGGTGTTTCAGCCTTGGGGCAGATCGGGCGTTTTCATGCTGGAACTTAATTTCGTAATTCTCGCCGTCTTTCTGGTCGGCGCGCTGGCGGGCGGGTTCGTGACCGGGCTGACGGGGTTCGGCACCGCGCTGGTGGTGTCCGGCTTCTGGCTGCATTTCCTGGACCCGATCACCGTCGCCCCCTTGGCGGCCATCTGTTCCGTGGCCGGGCAGGTCAGTTCCTTGAAGGGCACATGGGGGTATCTGCAGTGGCGGGCTGTAACGCCCTTTCTGATCGGGGCGGCGGTCGGACTGCCGGTGGGCTCCCAGCTGCTGGACTATGTGCAGGCGGACCATATCAAGCTGGGCGTCGGCCTCTTCCTGATCTGTTATTGCAGCTATTTCCTGCTGGTGAAGACCCCGCCCCGGATCGATGTGTACAATCGGCTGGCCGATACGGGCGTGGGCGTCATCGGCGGGTTGATGGGCGGCATGGCGGCCCTCTCCGGTCCCGCCCCCTTGATCTGGTGCCAGTTGCGCGGCCTCGCCAAAACGGTTCAACGCGGCATCTATCAGCCCTACAACATGATCGTGCTGGGCGTGTCGGTCGGCCTGCACGGCATCAACGGCCGGATCACGCAGGATATCGGCCTCGCCTTCCTGATCGCCATGCCGGCCACCCTGATCGGCGCGCGCATCGGCGTCGCGCTCTATCACAGGCTAGACGACAAACTGTTCCAGCGGATTGTGCTGAGCCTGCTGTTGGTATCCGGGACGGTGTTGGTGGGGCGGTGGCTCACTTAGTTTCAGACATCTAAGTTGCTAGTAGGATAACAGCGATAACAAACGCTTAGTTTAGCTATATCGTATTTAACAATGACCCAAAAAGACCATTGGTGTTAAGTTTGAGTAAGTCCGTTTTGCATTCGAATGTGCGCAATTAATAAGAGTTTTATTTGATTATTTTCCCTCTTAGAGAGAATATTCATTTGGTTGAGTTTTCCTGAATGTTTCTTGAGAGGTTTCGAAATGACGCAGAGATTCAAAGCAAGTGTCCAATATGGCGACTGGGAAGGAACAGCGGCAGCTGACGACCTAGACAAGGATGACCTTAGAGATTATTTGCGCCAACAAAATCTAATCTCCGAGAAGGAGTTTCTAATCGCCGTAAAACTACGGATCGGTGAAAATCACCCAGGAAGGGTAATGCAGCCTTCAGTTACAGCGATCGTTTACGATTCCGTTGATTACGATACTGTCGCAGGCAAGCTTCAAAGAGAGCCAGATCCGCTGAGTGTTCGCGAAGTCCAGTTGGAATTATCACTCGAAGAATTTATTGGAATGTTCAAGCGTTTCAGTGTGACACTTTCAAGCAGAGGGCTTGATCTAATTGAAAGAGAATACACGACTTAGTATTGATCGGAAATTGTGCGAAACGGTATTCTTTCGGAATTTCTGTCAGAGTTGATTTAGCTCATGCTATGCGCGTCGTACGCAGCTTCGAGTTCCCCCTTTAGGAAGATAGCGAAGTTCAGCACTTCAAACAGCGGCGTGCCGGTGCCTGGTAATGGCGCGATATCCGTGGACACATGCGGGTCGAAAAAGAACGGCACCGAATAGCGTTCCTTACCTGTTGTATTGATCACCCGGTGCGGGGTGGAGAGCAGTTTTCCGTTGGACATTCGGTGGAGCATGTCGCCGACATTCACCACGAACGCGTCTTCCATCGGCGGGGCGTCGACCCAGTTGCCGGCGGGCGTCTGCACCTGCAGACCGCCGACATCGTCTTGCGCCAACAGGGTCAGGCAGCCGAAATCCTTATGCGGGGCGGAGCCGTATAGGTCGTCCGGCGCTTGCGCGGGTTGCGGCGGATAGTGCAGCAGACGCAGCCAGAGCGTCGGCACATCGAAGGCGTTGAGGATGCTGCGGTCTTCAACCCCGATGGCGTCCAGCGCCAGTCCCATCATCTTGCGGCCCAGGCCGGTCATCGCCTGCGCATAGCTCTCGCAGACGTCGCGGAAGCCCGGCAGGTCCGGCCATCGGTTGGGGCCGGAGAGATAGACATCCGGGTCCGCCGCCGCATCCTCCCGCATCATCATGAAGGAGGCGGACTGGTTCGGCTTGGTCACTTCCGCCAGATCCGAATTCACGTCGGTCGAGGTGTTGATCGCGATATAGCCCCGGTGGTTGCGGTCCAGGGCGATGGCCTGTTTGGCGTCCTGGGGCAGGGCGTGGAACTGCCGGGACGCCTCAAAGATCGAGCCGCGCAGAGCCGGGTCGATGCCGTGATTTATGACGTAGGCGAAGCCGGTTTCCCCATAGGTCTTGGCGAAGGCGCGGGCCACGGCGGTGGTATCCTCCCCCGCGATCAGCGGGGCGAGGTCGAGGACGGGGATTTCGGTGAATTCGGTCATGGCGTTCCTCGAAACGACGCGGCGGCCTTGGAGAGGAAGAGAACCAGCAGCCCGGCGCACAGCCCCCAGAAGGCGGACCCCACCCCGAAGACGCTGAGGTCGGAGGCGGTGACGCAGAGCGTCAACACGGCGGCGGCCCGGGTCGCTTCCTCCTGCAACGCCACGCCTATGGCGCCCACCAGCGGGGCCAGCAGCGCAAGACCGGCGATGGTCGCGATCAAAGAGGCCGGCAGGGCGGCGAACAGCGCCACCAACGATGCGCCGATGGCGGCCAGAACGATATAGGATGCCGCGTAGACGGGGCCGGAAAGCCAGCGTTTGGCGGGGTCCGGATGGGTGTCGGGACCTGTGCAGATCGCCGCCGTGATGGCGGCCAGATTGGTCGTCACCGCCCCGAACAGGCCGGTGACCAGGGACGCGACGCCCGTCACCGCCAGGACCGGGCGCATTGCGGGTGTATAGCCCGCGGCCTTCAGCACCGCGAAACCTGGCAGGTTCTGCGAGGCCATGGTGACGAGATAGAGCGGGATCGCCAGACCGATCAGTCCGCCCAGCGTGAAATGCGGCGTGACGAATTCCAGATTGCTGAGCCCGATCCGCTCCGGCAGCGGCCCGGCCTTGCCCAGGCCGAACACGAGTCCGATCCCCAGGATCAAGATTGCGACGACGGCCCAGGCCGGGCTGATCACGCGCAAGACCAGGAACAGCAGCACCAGCGGCGCGACCAGCATCGGGTCCAGCGCCGCCTGATCGAAAACGGCGATAACGAACTTGATCAGGACGCCGGACAGCATGCCGGCGGCGACGGCGGCGGGCAGCCGTTCGATCAGGCGTGTCAGCGGCTTCACGAAAGCGGTCAGCAGGATCAGACAGGCGACCGCGACATAGCAGCCGACGGCTTCGGAAAAGCCGATGCCACCGTCCGTCGCCGCGATCAGGGCCGCCCCCGGCGTTGACCAGGCGGCGATGATCGGCATCCTGTTCGCGGTGCTGAGGACGCCGGAGATGAAGGCCGTGGCCAAACAGACCGCCGCCACGCTGGAGGCGACCTGTCCCGGCGTCGCGCCGACGGCCTGGGCGGCGGCGACGATGATCGCCAAGGTGCTGCCGAAGCCGACCAGCACCGCGACCAGAGGGTTGATGAGGATGGACGCGCGCATCGCGTCAGTCTGTCAGAAAGCCGGTCAGTTGGCTGATAAAAGCCGCCGGCTGTTCCGCATGCACCCAGTGGCCCGCATCCGGGACGACGGCGATATCGGCGCTGGGAAACAGTCGGTCGATCTCCGCATGATGGTGCGGCTGTATATAGTCGGACCTGGCGCCCGCCATGAAGAGCGTGCGCCGGTCGAAGGCCAGGTCGGAATCCATGTCGGGGAAGTTCAGAATCTCTTCGAAATTCTTCTCGATGGCCCGCAGGTTCAGCTGCCATTCCAGCGCGCCGTCCTCCGTAATGCGGACATTGTGGGCCAGAAAGGCGCGGATGGCGGGGTCGGGAATCTCGGCTGCCAGCGCGGCCTCCACCTGTCCGCGGCGGTCGAACTGGGACAGGTCCAACGCCTGCATGGTGTGCACATAGTCGATCAGCGTGCCGCCGGAGGGGGCGGGCGCGATATCGACCACGGCCAGCCGTTCGACCAGATCGGGCCGGGTCAGCGCCAGGGTCATGGCGGTCTTGCCGCCCATGCTGTGGCCGACGACCTGGGCGGGGCCGCCCACCTCGCGCTCGATAAGGCGGGCCACGTCTTCGGCCATCGCCGGATAGGTGTGGTCGTCGCCCCAGGGCGAGTCCCCGTGATTGCGCAGATCCACCGTCAAAACCCGGTGTTCCCGGGCCAGCCGTTTGGCGATGGAGGACCAGTTCCGCTTGGAACCGAACAGGCCGTGCATGACGATCAACGGCGCGCCGTCTCCGGTGGCGGTGAAGGAGAGGTCGATGGCCATGGTCGCTGCCTCAAGGCTGGTGTCGATTGCAGGCTTCATCCCTATGGCGCGCGGCGCGGAACGACAAGCCCGTTTGCGCGGGCTTGGACCGGGACGCAAAACTGCGTTCCGCGCCGGACGCTTGTAAAAGTCGCATCGCCCTATACCTTCGCGCCAGGGACATCGGCTCCAGAGGGCGCATCCATGCATATCTCCGCACAATTCGATTCGGGCAATATCGAGGTGGTTTCCGCGGAGGATCCGGGCGACGTGCGCCTGCGCATCCGCAAGGATCCGGGACCGGAGGGTTTTTTCCAATGGTTCCACTTCCGCGCCACCGGCGAACCGGGCGCGCCCTGCCGGATCACGCTGGAGAATGCCGGGGCCGCCAGCTATCCCAAGGGCTGGGAGGGCTACCGCGCCTGCGCCAGTTATGACCGGGAAAACTGGTTCCGCGTGGATACGGCCTTTCGCGACGGGTCGCTGGTCATCGAACACACGCCGGTCTGCGCCAGCACTTATTACGCCTATTTCGCGCCTTACAGCCGGGACCGGCATCACGATCTGGTCGCCCGCTGTCAGACTGACAACCGCGTCGTCGTTGAGGTGCTGGGCCACAGTATCGACGGGGACGCGATGGACCTGCTGACCATCGGCGCGGATAACGAGGCGAAAGCCAAGGTCTGGTGCATCGCCCGCCAGCATCCGGGCGAAACCCAGGCGGAGTACTGGATGGAGGGTTTTCTGTCCCGCCTTCTCGACGCCGACGATCCGGTTTCCAAGGCTGTTCTTAAACAGGCGGTGGTCCGGGTTGTGCCGAACATGAACCCGGACGGCAGCCGCCGCGGTCACCTGCGCACCAATGCGGCGGGCGTCAACCTGAACCGCGTCTGGGCCGATCCCGACCCGGAAACCAGCCCGGAAGTGTTCGTCGTGGAGCGGCGGATGCGGGAGACCGGCGTCGATTTCTTCCTCGACGTGCATGGGGACGAGGCGCTGCCCTATAACTTCATCGCCGGGGCCGACGCTATTCCCGATGTCGAACAGCGCCAGATCGACCTGCGCGAGAGTTTCGAGGCGGCGCTGCGGCTCGCCAACCCCGACTTCCAGTCGACCCACGGTTATCCCAAGACGCCGCCGGGCAAGGCCAATCTGACCATCGCCTCGGCGCATACCGCGGCGACCCACGGCTGCCTGGCCATGACGCTGGAGATGCCCTTCAAAGACAATGCGGACGCGCCGGACCCGGCGTTCGGCTGGTCGCCCAACCGCTGCCGCAAACTGGGCGCGTCCTGTCTCGACGCGCTCTACAAGGTTCTGCCGGACCTGCGCTAGAACCCGATGCCCGCCCACGCCCCTGCGACCGCCCTGGAGGCGCCCTTATGCTCGATCTGATCCTGGCCTTCGAATTTGCGGCGGCCGTCTTCTTTCTGCTGATCACGCCGGGGCCGGGGGTGCTGACCACCGCCGGCGTCGGGTCCGGCTTCGGCTATCGGCCGGGCCTGATCTTCCTCTGCGGGCTCTTCGTCGGCACCAATCTGGTGGCGCTGGCGGTGGTGTCGGGCCTGGCGGCGACGGTGCTGGCGGTGGAGGAGGTGCGCACGGTCCTGGTGTTCGGGTCGGCGGGGTATCTGCTCTATCTCGCCTTCCGGATCGCCTTCTCCGGGTCGAAGATCGCCTTTATCGAAAAACAGGCGCCGCCCGGCTTTATGGGCGGCGTGCTGCTGCAATTCATCAATCCGAAAGCCTATGCGGTGAACACGGCGCTGTTTTTCGGCTTTGCCTTCTATGCCGACAATCTGCTGGCCGAAACCGCGATCAAGTTCGCCATCATCAATGTGATCTGGGTGCCGATCCACCTGCTCTGGCTGTTCATGGGGGTGACCCTGCACCGGCTGGATCTGAAACCCCGGACGCTGAACGCCATCAATATCTGCATGGCGCTTTCCATGCTGGTGGTCGTCGGGCTGACGGCGCTGTCGGCGGCGTGAGCGGGCGATGACGGAACCGGCGCTGATCCGCGGGTTCGATCCGATCTTCCGGAAAAAGGCGGCCCCGGTCACGGTCTTCGACGCCGACCTGCGCCGCACGGTCGACAGGCTGTACGAGATCCTCTACGCCGCCGGCGGGATCGGCCTTGGGGCGAATATGGTGGGGCTGTTGCAGCGGATCGCCATTGTCGATCTGCAGCCGGGCGGCGTGCGCACGCCGCTGACCCTGATCAATCCGGAGATCACCTGGATGTCGGAGGAGCGGCAGACATTCGAGGAAGCGTCCCTCTGCTTTCCCGGTATCGGCGCGCCGGTGACCCGCCCCGCCGCCATCCGCCTGACCTACCGCGATGCGGACGGCGCGGAATGGCGGCGCGAGGCCGAAGGATGGCTCGCCCAGGTGATCCAGCATGAGGTGGATTATCTGGACGGCATCCTGTTTCCGGATCGCCTGTCCCGCCTCAAACGCGACGGCCTGATGAAAAAGATCAGGAAGATCCGTTAGGTGTTGCGGCGCGATTGAGGCCCCAGCTCACCCACAGTCACGCTAGCGGGCTATGGCCGCAAGCGGGAGGCGCGGCCCATCACCGTGACCTCGCGTTCCAGCGCGGCATGTGCCTGTGCACGGCTATCCAGATACCGGATCGCAAGCCCCCGCGTCCGGCTCTCCGTCTCACCGATCAGGCGGTTGAACAGGCTGGTTAACGTTCCCGCTTGCGCCCGGCGCGTTGCCGCAAATGTAAGGTATTTTTGCTCGTCGGACTCCGCATCATCAATTTCACCATTCAACCGAACGATATCGGCATCGATCTTGTCCCGTGTGTCGCAGGGGTTCTTGAGAAGGTTACTCGCACCGGCTGGTTGGTTCGCGCAATCGTGCATGGACAGAGCGGGAATGCCGGCGATCAGGTCCGTGATCGTTTGGTTTACGTCGCGCCGCCGGTCATTGGCCGCGGCCAGATGCAGTTTTAAGTCCTCGGCCCGCTTTCCGGCATCTTCCGCCATTTGTTGAGCATCCCCGTGGTCCAGGGCGGCAATCCTTGCATCTCTCAACGCGCCGAGTGCGGCGGTTAACTCATTGCCGTACTCGGAAACGGCAATAGCGATTTCCACGACCTGCCGGGAGCTTTCCTCCCCGTCCGCCAAGGTCGGTGGCTCTGGGGGCGGCGGTTGCGCAGCGCCATCCTGGTTCGGCTCCGGGACAGGCGGTGGGGGCCCTGCGTCAGCAACGGCCTTTCTCAGCGCAGCATACCGGGCATCGGCTTGCCCGTCGCTGTGGACGCAATCGTCCCCGTTGTCGTTCACTTCTGCAGGATGGTGAATGATTTTCCGTAGCTCCTCGCAAAGCCTGTTGTGCCCGTCGTTTCTCTCCAGGTTAGCCAAACTGTCGTTCCACGCGGTCCGGATCTGGATCAGCAGCGGCGTCGTCTCGTCCGACCTGGTGATGGCGTTTCCGATCGCGCGTTCATCGTCGATGGCCCTTTGGATAAAGGTCTCCTGAAATTCTCCCATCGCCAAGGTGACCGACCTGTCCACACCGGCCTTACCGCCGGTCCGGTAGGACTCCTGATTGGCATCTTCCAGTTCTTCCAGTCTTCTAGTCAGCTCAACGCGGTCGGTTGGGGAGAGGTCCGGGTCCCGCAACTGCCGACGCAAATCCAATTGCGACAAAAGATTGGCATTTAACTGCCCGCCCAAGGCCAGCAACGCCGTTGATTGGATACCGCGCAAGATCGGTTCCGGGTCGCCCTCGAAACCCTTCGCGTACCAGTTCCCGATGTCGTCCTTGACCAGCACATAATTGGTATTGCCGGCACCGGCCAAGCGTACACTGTTAACGTTCTGCCAGAACTGCTTGTCGATGGCGGTCAGTGTCCGCAGGCGGTCTTTCTCCGCGGCGACGTCCTTGTTGTTGATCAGCTTGTCGGTTAGGTCGTTGACGTATGTTCCAAATGAGGTGCGGAACCCATGTTCCTGCAGCATGTTGTTCCAACCCAACCCGGCATCTTGCTGAAGACCGGTGGCGGCGAAACTGGTGCGCAGATAGGCGGCTGGCGGCCGAATATAGGCCATACCTGATCTTTGCTCATAGGCTATCTTCAATGCCGCCTTGATCCGTGACACGCGTCGGCACTGTTCTGGAACCGGCTTGTTTCCGGAGGCCGCGCCAGCGTCCCACGGGCAAACTTCGCCTGCCTGCAGCGCTGCTGTCTCCCGGATCTCCAAATACCGGAGTGCGGTGATTAGGCCGTCTAGCGCTTCGACTGTTGTGTTTGCCTCGTGATCACCTTCACAGAGTCTCTTCGTTTGTCCTGCGCCTTTGGTCTGGAGTATCGCGCCATCAGAGGTCACCTGACCGTCAAGTGATCGACTTTCCACTGGGCTAACGGGGGCAGATGTCACTTTGCCGTCACTATGGGGGACCGTGCGAGACGTCAATCCCACCGCGCCGGCTCGCCGGTTCGTGCGAAACTCTTCCAGTATTTCTTCCGCCGAACGGCATTCCTGATGGAGCAGTGTCTCGTCGGTGATTCTTCCAAGATATAGTTCGCGCCTGCGTAACTCGTCTGCCTGTACAAGGATCGAATTCCCGATGGCCTGTAAGACGAGAACATAACGTTCAAGCAAGCGCTTCCGCGCGCTGACGTCCTTACCGAACCAACTTGCTGGATTGACAAGATTTGGAATCAAACTGTGCTCACTTGTTGGCTCCAGCAGTATCTCGTTGTTTGCAATTGTCAGCAGCTTTGAGGAAAACTGAGTCAGCGTGTGGGCCATGATTGACCGTATCGCCAGGAAGTCGAAGCGTGCGCGATCACAAGCGACTGTCTCTTCTTTGTAGATTTCTGAGACAGTTTCTTGTGTTAAATCATCCACCAGAAGCCGTTGAAGATTGGGTGTGTCGCTTAGTTTTTCTTTTGGGTACAGGTGCAAGTTGTCGCGCTTATGCGAAGCACAGTGCTTGTCCAGAAAATCACGAACGAGGCTGTATCCTGTGACGACCTCGAACATTCCGGCGGAGCCTCTACCTTCGTTTGAAAGACGTCCTTCTCCATCAGGGTATGTTTCCGTGATACGTATATCTCTTTCGCTCTGATTATTGCCTACACTTTCAAACAGAAATGATGAGTTTGGTCTCAGAGCATTGTAAGGAAGTGTAAGGCCACGTTCCCTAAGCGTAGGGAGGACACTCTCGCGCCATGCGCGTTGCTCAACTTCGGTATGGTTCAGTTGTAGCAAGCGATGTGTTGAGAATAGGGCTAGGTTTTGGAGAGAGGGGTCGCGTTGCAGTCTCCTGTGCAGGTTGAGGAGATCTTGTGCCGCCTGCTCGGGATATCTCTCTAGTAATGACCTTAGCACAAAAGTAGCAGCATCAACTTCTAACGGATCGGAAATCCATTTTTCGGGATTTCCCCAAGACAGCGGCAGCCCGCGAGAGTCCTCCCACTCCGAATCGGTCAATGCGTAGGCGAAGCTAAGAAGTGTGTCTCGTCCTCGTTCAAGCAATCCGGTTACTGCTCCAGCCAAAAGAAGTACGTTCGTTCCACGAACGATATTTTGAGTGGCTTGATCAGCACTTTTTCCGGTTAGTCCAAGATCTCTAATCTGGCGGACTTGGGTTTCCCATGGGCGAACATTACCTGTCTGTTGAAAAGATAAGGCGTTCGACGATGCACTAAATGACAGAGCGGTGACCTCAATCGAATCGCCGGCTCGTGCCTGTAAGTTTGCAGAAAGTGAAAAATCAATATTCTTGTAAAGAGCGAGAAGGTCATTCACCCTGGTTGCCTGATAGTCAGTGTAGCCAGAAGCTAGATGTGGTTTGGGCGCGCCGAATCTTTTTTTGCAGTGGGCTTTGTAGCTGAAGTACCCCGCTTTGTAGCACTTGTTCTCTTCGGCTTCTTTTCTTTTGTTTTCGATGCAATCTACCAATTCTTCTGCTGTGTCGGCTGATGAGTCGGTTTCAACAGTTCTATATTCAACACCGTCTTCTTTTACGACCTTTACCTTTTGTTTCTCTGCGCGACTTTTTGATTGGCACACATCTGCCCATTCCATTGTGTCCCGTAGTTGAACGAGAAGCGGATGGGCGCCTATTGCCATTGAGGCCAGTTGTTCCGTCTGCACGTCCTCGCTGTTGGCGAGTGGACCTTTGTAGACGTCCACATCGATGCGTAGGACTGAACAGGATGCTGTGACTACAGTTGCGCAGGCGACAATGGACAGTCTCTGAATGCAGGTTTGAATACTGGTTTGCAATGTCATGGCGTGATCCTAGTTTTGGATCGTCCTTCCCATTCATGGTGCTGGGCGGACTTCTTCTTTGCCTTGCGCGATGACTTGTGCATCTCGCGCCAGCATTTCTCGTACTGCGAGTAGATCGTCCTTGAACCGTGAGGCGCCCGCGTCCTTGGAAGGGGTCTGAGTGACAGACGCCACTTCCGCCAAGGCTTCATTGGCCAGTCGAAAGTAGGCCTCTGGCGATGTTCCCATGGCGACCACGAGGCGGGAGTTTGCAGGTGCTTCCCGAAACCCTTCGGGACCGAAGACAACCATCCGCCGGCCAGTCTGAAATCCCGCGACGCTGGAGTCCCGCTGATCCACACCTTCAATCTTGGTGGTGCCTGCTTCGTCGTCCCATGTGATTGTGGTGCCTAATGTGTCGACCGCAGCGGATGGTAACCAACCTGAGGCGAATTTGGTTTGGTTGATGAAACTGGATTGGCCGTGCAGCCGTACCCTATACACGGTGGGCTCCAATTGGGATTGCGGGTCAAACACACCGAGGTAATACGTTTGTTGGATCTCGTGTGTCGGAGCGCGGGCACCGAACAAAGTACCAACGCCTAACCCCAGAGCGATATTCTCGCCGGCGGTGTCGCATCCGGCTAGGGACAGGACCAAACCGACTGCTATCACGACTGGTACTCGGCAAAATCCCGAGTCGCGAGGTGCCTGCGTGGTTTTGGATGACTGCATCTTGTTTTCCCCCTCGCGCTTTCCTGCAATGCCGCATCCCCACACGGCGTAGAAAGAAAAACAAACAAAACAAGAACATTATTTTATTGTGACACCATAGATGGAAATTTTAAGAAAATCAATACTATAATACCGCGAATACATAAGCAGCGAGAATGGTCGAGTTCGGCACGGTGTAGCAGCCCGGCGGGTGCCAGGGTCCACTGGATGGTAGAAGAAAGTATTTTAGCTGGCTTAGTCCGCTGTCGCGCTGTCACTTTTTGAAGCCAGGGCGGCGTAATGCGCATCGAGCTTTCGGAAGACGCGCGAATACATTGCACCGGGGTTCTGGTAACCTGCCGTAACGGCATGGCGCTGGTCCGGTTTTGGAGACAATGCCGATTGCCGGAGCGGGGCCGCCGCGTCCACCGCGCCTTCGACGCAGAGGAGAGAAGGGCGTCTGAATGACAGTCAATCAGATCAGCATTTCCGTTCTGCTCGTCGCCTTGCTGGTTCTCTTCATGTGGGGGCGGATGCGCTATGACGTTGTTGTGGTCGGTGGGCTGGTTGTGGCGGTCGCCCTGGGGCTGGTGGAGGCGGACAAGGCATTTTCCGGGCTGGGGCATCCCGCCGTCGTCACGGTGGCGGGCGTTCTGATCATGAGCCGGGCGCTTTCCGTATCCGGGGCGGCGGATGGGATCGCGCGCCTGATCCGCAAGGCGTCGGGCTCTCAGACCGGGCAGGTGAGCGTGCTTTCCGCGTTGGCGGCCGGGCTGTCGGCCTTCATGAACAATGTCGGCGCCTTGGCGCTTCTGATGCCGGCGGCGCTGGAGGCCTGCCGCCGGAACGACCGGCCCGCCCGGCTGGTGCTGATGCCGCTCGCTTTCGCCTCCATCCTGGGCGGTATGGTGACGCTGATCGGCACGCCGCCGAACATCCTTATCGCCAGCTACCGGGAAGAGGTCACGGGCGTCGGCTTTTCCATGTTCGACTATGCCGCCGTGGGGCTGCCCATCGCGCTGATCGGTATTCTCTACATGACCTTCATCGGCTGGCGGCTGATCCCGGCGGGCCCGGAATCGGGCGGCGGCGATACCCACGATCTGGAGGCTTACCTGTCCGAACTGGCCGTGCCCACGGCGTCTGCGGCCTATGGCAAGACCCTGTCGGAAGTGGAAGGGATGACGGAGGACCTGGATGTCGCCGTCGTCGGTCTGATCCGCCGCAAGCGGCACTATCCGCGCCCGCCGCAGCACGAGCCCCTGCAGGGCACGGACCGGCTGCTGGTGGAGGCGGCGCCGGAGGAACTGGACCGTTTCATTCACCTGTTGGGGCTGCGCGTGGCGGGAACGCGCCCGAAGAAGGAATCCCTCACCAAGGGCGAGCACGCCGTGCTGGCGGAGGCGGTGGTGACCCCGGCCTCTCGGGTGATCGGGCGGACCATCGAATCATTGCGCCTGAAGGGCCGCTATAATCTGACCCTGCTGGGAATCGGCCGCCATGGCGCGACGGCGCGCGGCCGCCTCAGCAGTTTCCGCTTACGGTCGGGCGACGTGCTGCTGGTCCAGGGGCTGGAGGACGATGTGCCGGACGCGCTCAGCAGGCTGGGCTGCATCCCGCTTGCCGACCGTGACCTGTCGCATGGTCTGCGCGGCAAGGGCGTGCTGACGGCCGCGCTGTTCGCCGCGGCGATTGCGGCGGCGGCCTTCGGGTTTCTGCCCATCGCGGTGGCGTTCGTGGCGGCGGTGGTCGCGGTCGTGCTGGCGGGCGTTCTGCCGGTGCGCGATCTCTATACCAATCTTGATCTGCCGGTGATCGTGCTGCTGGCCGCCCTGCTGCCGGTCGGCGAGGCCCTGACCACCACCGGCACAACCGGCCTGATCGCCGGATGGGTGACGCATCTGACCCAGGGGGCGCCGGTCTTCGTGGTGATCGCCCTGTTGCTGATCGTGTCCATGACCATGTCCGACCTGTTGAACAACGCGGCGACCGTGATCGTCATGGCCCCGATTGCGGTGGAAGTGGCGCAGGGCGTGGGCGCGCCGGCGGACCCGTTCCTGATGGCGGTCGCGGTGGGGGCGTCCTGCGCCTTCCTGACGCCCATCGGGCATCAGAACAACGCGCTGGTCATGGGGCCCGGAGGATACCGGTTCGGCGATTTCTGGCGGGTCGGTCTGCCGCTGGAACTGCTGATCGTGGCGGCGGCCGTGCCGTTGATCGTGCTTGTCTGGTTGCCTTAACCGCGCCTAATCGCCCCGGCGGGCGTCAGTTTTTCTCGGCTACCTGCGTCTCGGCCGTCAGGGTCGCGTATTGCGCGTCGAGTTCCGCGCGGCGCTTCTGAAAGGCGGCCAGTTGCGAGCCTGTCAGCGTCTTGCCCGTCGGCAGTTTCACACTCAGCGGGTTCGTCTGTTTGCCGTTCTGGTGGACCTCGTAATGCAGGTGGGGGCCTGTGGACCGCCCGGTCGTCCCGACATAGCCGATCACCTGGCCCTGACGGACGCGCTTGCCCTTGCCGATCTTGATCCGCGACAGGTGGGCGTAGGCCGTCTTGTAGGTGCTGTTGTGACGGATCCGGATATATTTGCCATAGGCGCCGTTGCGTCCGGCGACCTCGATCGTGCCGTCGCCGGCGGCGTAAATCGGCGTCCCGGTGGGGGCGGCGAAATCGACGCCGCGGTGCATCTTGGTATAGCCCAGGATCGGATGCTTGCGCTTGCCGTAGCGGGAGGACAGGCGGGCCCCGTCGATGGGCGTCCGCAGCAGCGCCTTGCGCACGCTGCGGCCCTTCTCGTCGAAATAGTCCCAGAATCCGTGTTCGTCCTTGAACCGGTAATAGCGCCGGCGGTCTCCGCGCACCGTCATTTCGGCGACCTGGATATCGCCGTGACCCACCACCTGGTCTT
Source organism: Hwanghaeella sp. (assembly GCA_028282025.1). Classification (GTDB taxonomy): domain Bacteria; phylum Pseudomonadota; class Alphaproteobacteria; order UBA8366; family Aestuariispiraceae; genus Hwanghaeella. The sequence goes on from JANQIT010000204.1 coordinate 15,731, forward strand.
CGGCGAGCACCGACTCATAGAGCAGCGCGAACCGGTCGCCTTTCTGAATTTCCCGCTGGAAATCGATGTCGAAGCTGAAGACCTGGATCAGTTGCGCCAGCACTTTCGGCGGCACCCCGTCGGCGATGGCCGCTTCATACAGACTGGTTTCGATGGCGCCCTGGGCGCTGACGGCGCGGGTCACTGTTGGCTTGTCGATGGCTTCCGCTTCGAACGCGCCGTCGTCCAGGCGGCTGACCCGGACTTCGCGCACTGCCGATTCGGGCAGGTTCAGCGAGATAAGCTCGAACGGCGCGTCCTGCGTCTGCTGCGCCGGCGGCAGCAGGGTGACGTGCAACTCTTGCCCCGGCTTCAGCTTACGTGGACTGAATACTTTGGACATAGCGGAGATGGCGTTGTGGGCCGCCCGGCGGTCGATCCCTTCGCCGGTCAGCATAGCCATGAGGGTATCGCCCCGGCCGACCGAGAGTACGCGCACCACTTCCTGCGGTTCCAGAAGGGACTCCGGCGGGGTCTCCGGCCCGGCCACGGGGGCGAACTGACGGGCGGTTTCCTCGATCACGGCGTCCAGGCTTGGTGTTACCGGGACCGTTTCCGGGCCGGCGGCGCTTTCCTTTTGCGGCAATGAGGCCAAGGCGACGGTATTGTCTTGCGCCTTTTCCAGCGGGACTGCCGTATCCGTAGCGCGGGCTGCGGTTTCCGGCGCCGCCGGAACCGCGGCGGCCTCCGCCGCTGGCGACGCGTCGGGCTCCGCATACAGCGCCGTGCTGTCGTCCGTGCTTTTGCCGCCGACGGCCGCGCCTGCGATCAACGCGCCGGACATGGCCAAACAGACCGCCGCAACGGTCGCGGTGGCCTTACCGCCCTTCTTCGCGCCCGCAGCCGGGGTTGGGACGGCGGCGGGACGGCCGCTGTCATCGTGTCTGTTGTCGTTGTCCAAGGTCATGCGCGGATCTTTAGTGTTACTCTTGCACTGTACATCAGGACGAGAAGGTAAAACAAATATAGTTGGGCAGTTGTTGGTTAAAATCTGCCCTGCCGGCAGTATTTGAAATGTTTTTTACTTGTTGGCGCAAGAAAGTGATAATTTTCAGCCCGGAAGTCAAGCATTCTGCGGTGTTTCGAACTCTGTGACGGCCGGTTTCCGGCGTATCCGGGGACGGCGTGAATTTTTTCGAAAAAAATCCGTCACAAAGGGTTTGACACCCCTCGGACCCGGGCGTATAAGCCGCCCCCTCAGCGCGGGCCGGGGGCCACAATCCTCCCCGCGCTGCTTCGTGCCGAAGGACGGAATTGCCGAGGTTCGAAGGGTTTTTGGACATAGTTGATCTGTTTATTAGGAAGGGATGCCTGGGCGGCGTGTTCCGGGTGGGTTTTTACCTGCTTGGGGTGTTGAATTTGCTCAGGTGTCTAGTTGCCAATGCAAAGTAATTCTTTCCCGGTTTCAGTAGCCGGGGATGAATATTGAGTATGGAATAGACGCTTGTGAGACATG
>JANQIT010000207.1 GCA_028282025.1 Hwanghaeella sp.
GGCGAAGGCGCAGCTTGAGTTCTTCTTCGAGTTTTCCTCCCCCTTCGGTCATCTCGCCTCCGTACTGATTGAGGGTTTCGCCGGGCGGTTGGGAGTGGAGCTGGTTTGGAAACCGTTTCTGATGGGGGCTGTTTTCAAAGTCGCCGGGACCAAGCCCTTGCTGCAGGTCCCCTTGAAAGGCGACTACTCAATCCGCGATCTGACCCGGACCGCGCGGCTGCATGATATCCCCTACAAGCACCCGCCCAACTTTCCGCTGATGCCGGTGTCGGCCTGCCGGGCCGCTCAATGGGCGCTGGAGAATGTTCCGGAGAAGCGCGCGGATCTGATTCACGCTATCTTGCGGCATGCTTTTGCGGAAGGCGGGGATTTCGGCAGGGCGGACACGGTGGCCGAGATCGCCGGCGGCGTCGGCATCGACCGCGACGCTTTGCTGACCGGCATCAAGGATCCTGGGCTGAAGGAACGTCTGCGCGACGACATTCAGGCTACCGTTGACCGGGGCGTCTTCGGATCGCCCTTTTTCATCTATGACGGCGAGCCATTCTGGGGCGTCGACCATATGAATCAGTTGGAACGCTGGATCGTTTCCGGCGGCTGGTAAGAGGGCATCGTGACTGTATTGAAATCGTCCGCCAATCTGCGGAGTGAGGAAGCCCGGACGAACGCCGAGTCGATGCAGGCGCTCGTCGGCGACCTGCGGGAAAAGCTTGCGGAGATCAAGCAAGGGGGCGGTCAACGCGCCCGGGACCGTCATCTAAGCCGCGGCAAGCTGTTGCCGCGCGACCGGGTTCGGACCTTGCTGGATCCGGGCGCGCCGTTTCTTGAATTTTCCCAACTGGCCGCGCACCGGGTCTATGACGACAACGTGCCCGCCGCGGGGGTCATCACCGGCATCGGGCCGGTTGCCGGGCGGGAATGCGTCATCGTCGCCAATGATGCGACTGTGAAGGGCGGCACCTACTACCCGTTAACGGTAAAGAAACATGTCCGGGCGCAGGAGATTGCGGATCAGAACAATCTACCCTGCATCTATCTGGTGGATTCAGGCGGCGCGAACCTGCCGAACCAGGATGAGGTGTTTCCGGACCGCGACCATTTCGGCCGCATTTTCTTCAATCAGGCCAATATGTCGGCCAAGGGCATTCCTCAGATCGCATCCGTCATGGGATCTTGCACCGCGGGCGGCGCCTATGTGCCGGCCATGTCGGATGAAAGCATCATCGTCCGGAACCAGGGCACGATTTTCCTGGGCGGCCCCCCGCTGGTGAAGGCGGCGACGGGAGAAGTGGTTTCCGCCGAGGACCTTGGCGGGGCGGACACCCATTCGCGGATATCCGGTGTGACGGATCATTATGCGGAAAACGATCACCACGCGCTTTCCATTGTTCGCCGTATCGTTGGGAACCTGAACCGGCGCAAGCCGGAGCAACTGGTTCTGCGCGACCCAACGCCGCCGGCCTATGACCCGCAAGAGATTTACGGCATTGTCCCGGCCGATACGCGCAAGCCTTATGACGTCCGCGAAGTCATTGCCAGGATCGTCGATGGGTCGGAATTCGACGAGTTCAAGCAACTTTACGGAACCACCCTTGTGTGCGGCTTTGCCCATATCTGGGGATATCCGGTCGGAATCGTTGCGAATAATGGAATCCTGTTTTCGGAATCCTCGCTGAAGGGCGCGCATTTCGTGGAACTCTGTTCCCAACGAAAGATCCCGCTGGTTTTCCTGCAGAACATTACCGGCTTCATGGTTGGCCGTAAGTACGAAGCGGGCGGCATCGCAAAGGACGGCGCCAAATTGGTCACGGCGGTCGCCACCACACAGGTGCCGAAATTCACGGTGATCATCGGGGGGTCGTTCGGGGCCGGGAACTATGGCATGTGCGGGCGCGCCTATTCCCCGCGTTTTCTGTATATGTGGCCAAACGCGCGGATCTCGGTAATGGGGGGAGAGCAGGCCGCCAATGTGCTGGCCACCGTGCGTGAGGACGGCATGGCCCGATCCGGCGAGACCTGGACGCAGGAGGAACGCCAAGCCTTCATGGACCCGATCCTGGCGCAATACGAACATCAGGGAAATCCTTATTACGCCTCGGCCCGATTGTGGGATGACGGCGTGATCGATCCGGCGGAAACAAGGAATGTGCTGGGCCTGTCGATTTCGGCGTCCCTCAATGCACAGGTCCCGGACACCCGCTTCGGCGTCTTCAGAATGTAGAGTGTGATGGTATGAGCGACGACATGAAAAAGTACCGCGTCCGCAAGGCGTCCTTCGGCAATGGCCAGGTTGCCGAAGTGGTGCTGAGCAATCCGGAGAAACACAACTGTTTCGACGATCAATTGATCCGGGGATTGACCGGTGCGTTCCTGCTGCTTGGGCGGGATCCGGGCGTGCGGGTTATCCTGTTGCGGGCGGAGGGGAAAAGCTTCTCCGCCGGCGCGGATCTCAACTGGATGAAGCGCATGGCCGAGAATGACGAGGCCGCGAACCAGGCGGATGCCGAGGCGCTGGCCGGGTTGATGCACACCATCAACGTCACGCCCAAGCCGGTGATCGGCCTGGTGCAGGGAGCGGCTTATGGCGGTGGCGTGGGTTTGAGTTCCTGCTGCGACATCACGGTCGCCACGGAACGCGCCTCCTTCTGTCTGTCGGAGGTCAAACTTGGCCTGATTCCGGCGGCTATTTCCCCCTATGTCGTGGCGGCGATCGGGGCGCGGGCCGCACGGCGTTACTTCCTGACCGCCGAGCGGTTCGATGCTGCCGAGGCGCACCGCCTGGGATTGGTGCATGAGGTGGTCGCCGATGAAGAGGCGCTGGGCGAGAAGGGGCGGGAACTGGCAGAGGCCATTCTCGCCGGCGGTCCCAATGCGGTGGCCGAAAGCAAGGATCTTGTATTTGCGGTCGACCGGCCCTGGAGCTGGGATATGTTGAAGGATACGGCCCGGCGGATCGCGCAGGTGCGGGCCTCCGACGAAGGGAAGGACGGCGTCGGCGCCTTTCTGGAAAAGCGGCGGCCCGGATGGACTGGTGAGTGATCGGCGATGTTTGACAAGATTCTGATCGCCAACCGGGGGGAAATCGCCTGTCGCGTTATCCGGACGGCGCGCCGCATGGGGGTGCGCACGGTCGCGGTCTATTCCGACGCGGACGCCGGCGCGCAGCATGTCGGCTTGGCCGACGAAGCGGTCCATATCGGCCCGGCGCCCGCCGTCGACTCCTATCTGCTGGCCGACAGGATCGTGGAGGTCTGCAAACGGACGGGCGCGCAGGCCGTGCATCCGGGCTATGGGTTCCTGTCGGAGAATGCGGGTTTTGCCGCCGCACTGGCCGAGAACGGCATCGCCTTCATCGGGCCGCCGGCCCCGGCGATTGAGGCGATGGGCTCCAAGTCGGGCGCGAAGTCGATCATGGAAAAAGCCGGCGTTCCCCTGGTCCCCGGCTATCACGGGGAGAATCAGGACCCGGATTTCCTAGCTGGCGAAGCCTCCCGCATCGGCTATCCCGTCTTGATCAAGGCGTCCGCCGGCGGCGGCGGCAAGGGCATGCGTTTGGTGGAGCGGCCTGAAGATTTCGCCGCCGCGCTCGCCTCCTGCAAGCGGGAGGCGGCGTCTTCCTTCGGCGAAGACAAGGTGCTGGTGGAACGGTTCGTCACCCGGCCCCGCCATATTGAAATCCAGGTCTTTGCCGACAGCCATGGCAATGCCGTGCATCTCTATGAACGCGACTGTTCCCTGCAACGTCGGCACCAGAAGGTGATCGAGGAAAGCCCGGCCCCCTTCATGACGGATAACATGCGGGCCGCGATGGGCAAGGCGGCGACGGACGCCGCGCAAGCAATCGGCTATGTCGGAGCGGGAACGGTCGAGTTCATAGCGGAGTCCAACGAAGACGGTAGGCCCGGCGATTTCTTCTTCATGGAAATGAACACCCGTCTGCAAGTCGAGCATCCGGTGACCGAGATGGTGACGGGGCAGGACCTCGTCGAATGGCAATTGCGGGTGGCGGACGGGGAACCGCTGCCGCTTGCCCAAGAAGAGGTCAAACTGAACGGTCACGCCTTCGAAGCCCGTCTCTACGCCGAAGATCCTGCGAACGATTTCCTGCCGTCGACGGGACGTCTTGTCCGGTTCCGGCCGCCGCGGGCGGCCGTCCATTGCCGGGTCGATTCCGGTGTCGTGGAAGGGGACGCGGTGTCGGTCTTCTACGACCCGATGATCGCCAAGATCATCGCGTGGGGAGAGGACCGGGGAACCGCACTGAACCATCTGGTCCGCGCCCTGGAGGAAACGGAAGCCGCCGGCCTGGCCACCAACCGGGACTTTCTGATCGCCCTCGGACGGGATACGGAATTTGCGGCGGGACGAGTCGATACCGGCCTGATCGAGCGCCACCGGGAGACGTTGATCCCGGGGGACGATGCGCCCGATATGGAGGCGGTGGCGCTCGCGGCCATTGCGGAGTTGAAACGGCTGGAGGCGGCGGCGGTCGCGGCGGCCTCCACAACCGGGCATCCGCACTCGCCCTGGGTGCATCTGTTCGGCTGGCGGTTGAACGATGACAGTCATGTCGACCTGCTTTTCCAGGACGGCGAAACCCAAATTCCGGCGATCTGCCATTATGGGCGCGACGGGCGCTATACAATCGACCTTCCGGACCGGACTATCGACGCCGCCGGTACGGTCGATGAAGACGGGGTTCTGACGGCAGATCTGGATGGAAGACGGTTGTCGGCGACTGTGGCGCCGGTGGATGAAGAGCGTGTCGTCATCCGCCGAACCCGGACCGTCCGCCTGCGCTTGATCGACCCGATGGCGGCCGCCGGCGGCGACGATGGCGGCGCGGACAAGCTGACGGCCCCGATGCCGGGCAAGGTATCGGCTGTTTTCGCGGCGGCGGGCGACCAGGTAAAAGCGGGCGACGCCCTGATGATCCTGGAAGCGATGAAGATGGAGCACACCATCGCAGCGCCGGTGGACGGGACCCTGGCGGCCGTGCATTTCGAGGCGGGCGATCAGGTCGAAGAAGGTGTCGCACTGGCCGCGTTTGAGGAACAGTAAAGAGCCGGGAAATGCCGGCTGGAGGATCGATGATGGCGCTGCCTGAATTCGTGAAGATTGTGGAAGTGGGCCCGCGCGACGGGCTGCAGAACGAGAAAGCGCCGGTTACCACTGCGCAGAAGATCGACCTGATCGACCGGCTGTCGCAGACCGGCTTGCAGTCTGTCGAGGCGGCGGCCTTCGTCTCGCCCAAATGGGTGCCGCAGATGGCGGATTCCGCCGATGTCATGGCGGGCATTTCCCGCAAGCCCGGCGTCTCCTATCCCGTTCTGACGCCGAATATGAAGGGGCTGGAGGGGGCGTTGGCGGCGGACGCCAAGGAAGTCGCGATTTTCGGCGCGGCGTCGGAGAGTTTTTCCAAGCGCAATATCAACAAATCCATCGCCGAAAGCCTGGAGACCTTCCAGCCGGTGGCGGCGCGGGCGCTTGCCGAGAATGTCCGGGTGCGGGGCTATATCTCCTGCGTGCTGGGGTGCCCCTATGAAGGCAAGGTCATGCCGGAGGCGGTGGCGGAGGTCGCCCGCGCCCTGAAGGCGATGGGCTGCTACGAAATCTCGCTTGGCGATACCATCGGCGTCGGCACGCCGTCGGAAGCGCGCAAGATGGTCGAAGCGGTCGCCGCGCATGTTCCCATTGAGGAGGTCGCCGTCCATTTTCACGACACCTACGGCCAGGCGCTGGCAAACCTTTATGCCTGCCTGGAACTCGGCGTCGCCGTCGCGGATTCCTCCGTCGCGGGTCTGGGCGGCTGTCCTTACGCCAAAGGGGCGACCGGCAATGTCGCGACCGAGGACGTGCTGTATCTGCTGCGCGGCAGCGGCATCGAAACGGGCGTCGATTTCGACGCCGTCATGCAGGCCGGCCGCTACATCTCCAACATTCTGGGCCGCCCGCCGGTATCCCGGGTGCACCGGGCCTTAATGGCGAAGGAGGCGGCCTGACCTCTGGGCGGTTGCGGCGGTTTCCTTCTGCCCCGGCGATACAGATGTGACCGTGGACCGCCTTGCCGGATTGCGGAATCTCGCGACAATTACCGTCATGACCTTGAATATCCGAAAACTCTGTGTCGGCGCGGAAAGCGTGGACAGTTTGCGCGATTGGCAGACCATGCGGCTCAAGCAGATGGGCTCGATCGGTCATGTCACGCGGATGTGGCCGCGGCGGGTCGAAGAAGTGCTTAATGGCGGGTCGCTCTATTGGATCATCAAGGGCATCATGCGGGTTCGTCAGGAAATCACCGGCTTCGAAGAATGGCCGTCGGAGGACCCGGAGGAAAAACCGAAATGCCGGATCGTGCTGGCCCCGGATCTGATCCTGACGGAACCCTGGCCGCACCGCCCGTTTCAGGGTTGGCGTTATCTGGTGCCGGATGAAGCGCCGCCGGATCTCGGCGCGCGATCCGACAACGACGATATGCCGCCGGAACTGGTCGCTGAATTGCGGGCAATCGGTGCGTGGTAGCGGGTAAATTCTCGATTCTTCAATAACTGTCAGAACAAGACCAAGCAGCCGGGGGTAGTGATGGCGCAGGATGCACCGACGCTGGACGAGATTCTAAAGGCGGCAGATCGGATAAAGGGGCGCGTCGTGGAGACGCCCGTGGTGGCGCTCTCCTCCGACAAGCTGGCGGGTTACCTGCCGGAGGGCGCGTCGCTGACCGCCAAACTGGAACTCTTCCAACAGGCTGGTTCTTTCAAGGCGCGGGGCGCACTGATCAATCTGGACGCCTTGAATGAGGAGGAGAAAGCGCGCGGCGTGACCGCGGTGAGCGCCGGCAACCATGCGCTCGCCACCGCCTGGGCGGCGCAGGCGTCCGGCGTGCAGGCGAAAGTCGTGATGATGGATTACGCCGACCCGGTGCGGATCGAAGGGTGCCGCGCCATGGGGGCGGAGGTCGTGCTGGCGCCCGACGTGCACGCCGCCTTTAACGAAGTCGACCGGATCAAGACCGAAGAAGGGCGCAGCTTTGTGCATCCTTTCGAAGGTAAGCTGACCGCCTTGGGCACGGCGACTTGCGGTCTGGAATTCATGCGTCAGGTCTCGGACCTGGAGGCGGTGGTGATTCCGATCGGCGGCGGCGGTCTGATCGCCGGCATGTCGCGGGCGATCAAGCTGGTCAATCCGGATTGCCAAGTTATCGGTGTGGAGCCTGTCGGGGCCGATTCCATGCACCGGAGTTTCGAGGCGGGCGCGCCCCAGACGCTGGAGAAGGACGATACCATCGCCGATTCGTTGGGGGCGCCGATGGCGCTGCCCTACAGTTTCTCTTTGGCGCAGGACCATGTCGACGATCTGGTTCGGATCGAAGATGGGGAGATGCTGAAGGCGGCGGCCTTACTGTTCGATGCATTGAAGCTGGCGCTTGAACCGGCGGGGGCCGCGGCGACCGCGGCGGCGATGGGGCCTGCCCGGGACAAGCTTGCGGGCAAGCGCGTGGGGGTGATCGTCTGCGGCAGCAATATCGGCGAAGCCAAGGCGGCGGAACTGATCGCCCGGGGAAGGTCCCTGATCGACGGCTAGGAAAGGCGCGGGGCGGGCCGCCGGACAGGGCGCCACCCTTGGTGACTTCGCCCCTGGTGACTTATAGCCATAGCAGTTGTGACGGCAAATCCTGGCGATATCCCTACTGTCCGCGGTCCCGGGAACCATATCTCAGAGGTGAGGAATGGGAGGACCGGCCATGTCTGCAGTGCGTGAAAATCCCGCCGTGTCGGGGAACGTTGTCGCCGATCTGAACTATATCGTCGCCCCGAACGCCGATCCGCGCGTGGTTTATGCGGACGGTAAGCCGCCGCGGTTCGAAGGCGGCTACGGTTTTCGCCCCACGGAAATCAGGGACGCGCGCGGCTTGGATCGCAATCCGGCGCTGGACCGGGAAGGATTCGAACTGCGGCGCGCGCCGACCGATTTCAGGGCGTTCGACGATGGGGATGCGGTAAGGGACTTCTATTACGCTGAAGCCGTCGGAATTGTGAAAAAGGCGACAGGCGCGGATCAAGTCGTCGTCTTCGATCATACGGTTCGGAAGACACGCAGCGATCTGGGCCGTTTTCCCGCCCAGCATGTGCATGTGGATTTCACCGATATCTCGGCGCCTCGGCGAATCGCGGGATTCTTGGGCGAGGGGCGGGCGGAACGGCTGCTGGCCGGACGGCATCTGCAGGTGAATGTCTGGCGTGCTTTCTCTGGTCCCGTGCTGCGGTCGCCCCTGGCGTTCGCCGACGCCGGGTCGGTCCTTCCCGACGATCTGGTACGGGCGGGCATCGAGTATCGGGACAAGGGGCGCGGCGGGGAGATTTTCGGCCTGCGCTACGATCCGGCGCAGCGCTGGTATTATTTCTCGGATATGGACCCGGACGAGGTCGCTCTGATCAAGGGTTACGACTCGGATGGCGGTCGGGCGCGGTTTACGCCGCACAGCGCCTTCGAACACCCGGCAACGCCTGTCGATGCGCCGGCCCGCGCCAGTATCGAGGTACGTACTTTCGCCTTTTTCGACCCGGTCTGACCGGATTCACGGTATGGAGGGATGGCGTTGAGGTTTTTTTCCTTTTTATGAAATTTTCCTCTTGCCTTCACCGGGGGCAGGGCATAAATCCTCTCTCACCGACGCGGGGCGCACCGCTCCGAACGGTCGACTTCCAGAGGCCAGTCCAAATGGTTGCAGGGAAGTCAACATCACTATACAATTTGAGGCTTGCGCCGGTTCCGAATCGGAACCCGGTCATTTGTCGCCGAAAAATCAGTATGGTGGCGTGTTTTTGGACATAGTTGATCTGAATATTAGGAAGGGATGCCTGGGCGGCGTGTTCTGGGTGGGTTTTTGCCTGCTTGGGGTGTTGATTTGCTCAGGTGTCTAGTTGCCAATGCAAAGTAATTCTTTCCCGGTTTCAGTAGCCGGGGATGAATATTGAGTATGGAATAGACGCTTGTGAGACATG
>JANQIT010000253.1 GCA_028282025.1 Hwanghaeella sp.
ACGACTGCTGATTGGTCTTGGTCACGACGATCAAGGCCGAATCACTGACGAAGGCCCGGACTTCGGGCGGCACCCGGGACATGTCCGGGGACTGCATCAAAATCGTGACCTTCGAATCCCGCAACACGCCCAAGCCCGATCGATCGGCGATGGCAATCCGCGTCTTGGCGCCGGACCCGGAAATCTTGTAATCCCGACACCCAAGGAAGGTATAATTGTTGTCATGGATCCAGCGCAGGAACTCCCGCACTTCCTGAAATTCCTCGCTCGCGGCGCCGGCCACGGGTTCGCGCAGATCATCGATCACCGTCGCCATGCGTTCGCGCATGGGCCGCCAATCGTCGACCGCGACGCGCACCTGGCCCAGGACATGCTGAATGCCGCGCTCCAGGTCACGGCGGCCTTCCGCTGTCTCGTCATCGACCTCAATGTGCATCCAGGATTCCATGATCGCGCCATCTTCAACCTCGCCGGGGCCGAGGATGCTTGTCAGCTTGCCGTTCTTGTCACGCCGCGCCTTAACGATCGGATGAACCACCAGATGAACCGTCAGGCCACGCCGATTGAGCTCCGACGTCACGGAATCGACCAGGAACGGCATGTCCTTGGTCACGATTTCGACGATCGTATGCGGCGACGTCCAACCGTGTGTCTTTTTCGTGGGCGTGAAGACCGTCACCGCCGGCTTGCCGGGCTTGCGCAGCTGCGCCGCCTGCCAATGGCTTTTTGCAATCCCGGCCAAGGTTTCCGCGTCCCGCGCATGCAGATCCTGCGGCGGCATATGGGCAAAATACTGAGTAGCGTATTGGACCATGGCATCAGCCTTGGCGCCCTTGGCCCCGGCCCGCATCAGCTTCGCCACCTGGCGCAACAGCGCCTCGGTCTTCAGATCCTTGTTAACGGCCATGGATATCTCCCGGTTCTTGAGGTCCCCCGGTCTCGGCACCGCCACCGCTCCAAAAAGCGGTCCGCCTCTCGCGGGCAGTTGGGTCTGCCTACGGCGGGCTGGATGCCCACCGGCGGAGAAAACACTATATTTAAGACATTGGTATGAAAAGCGAAATTTTGGCGCTTGTAACGTCTCGGGCGCCGCCGATCCGACCTCTATGGCCGCGCGGCGCGGCGCGCCCGATGGGGAGAGATCGCCCGTGTCGAAGGGCCGCGGTCGCGCGGATCAGCGAGGGTCAGGGGGCAATCCTTGCGGTGCGGGCGATGGCGGTCGAACTCACGCCTCTAACCCTGGCCAACCCACACAGATGACAGGGCCGGCGCCCGGCTCGATGAGCTCGGCGTTTGGCGCATCGGGACTGGAGCACCGGACCGATGACCTAATCTTTATCGAAAACCGCGATTTCATGAGCTGCCAATGGAGACTGATCGGACCGGTAGAGGACGAGGTCTGACATTACAAGGACATCGATTTCGGATTGCATGAAGCAGCGATAGGCATCCGCCGGACCATTCACGATGGGCTCACCCCGCGTATTGAAAGATGTATTGACCATCATGGGGCAGCCTGTTTTCTCAAAAAATCCGTTCAAGACATCATAGATTTCCGAATCGTCCTCCGAGACGGTCTGCAATCTTGCGCTGTGATCCTCATGGATGACGGCGTCTTTCAGTCGGCCGAAATCTTCGGCCGAAAGGACCTTCTCGCCACATTGCAGCTGCGCATCGCGGGCGCGCAATTCATCCTTCAAGAAAAAAACGAATGACATGTAATTCGATGTCGCCGGCGCCAAGAAGGCATCATCCATGTGCCGTTCAAGCATCATCGGCGCGAAGGGCCTGAAGCCTTCGCGTTTCTTGATCTTCAAATTCAACGTCTTCTTGATGTCGGGCACCAGGGGGTTGGCCAGGATCGAACGGCCGCCGAGCGCCCTTGGGCCCCATTCGCCCCTGCCGCGGGCCCAGGCGACGGTCTTTCCTTTTACCAATTCTTCCGCGACGAGTTTCGCCAACTCCTGACGCGCCACCTTGCGATACGGGGCGGCCCTGTCGATACAGTACTGTTCAGCCTCACCCGAATCCATGTTTGGCCCCAAGCGGGCGTTGAACCGGTTTCTTGGCTTGGCCGTTTCGCCCTGGTCAAGCTCGGCGTTCAGAGCCATCGCCGCGCCCATTGCCCCTCCGGCATCACCGGCGGCCGGCTGCACGAACACGTCGTCGAATACCGGTTCCAGGCGCGCCTTTCCAATCGCCGAGCAGTTCAAGGCTACCCCGCCCGCCATCACCAGCTTCCGTTGCCCCGTGGCACCGATCGCCTTGATCATGATGGTCCTTAGGGCCTCATAAATCGCCTCCTGGATCGAGGCCGCAAGGTCCGCATAATCCTGCGGAAACGTCTCCTCCGAAAGGTTCTCGTCGATGCCGAACAACTCAAGAAACTTCTCCCGGCGATACATTTTTCCCCGGCGTCGGAAGTTGAAAAACGCTTGATTGACCGAAAAGCTGCCGTCCGCTCCAATCCTTATCATGTGATCCAGAATTTTCGTCTTATGGGTCGGTCTGCCGTAAGGCGCCAACCCCATAAGTTTGTATTCCCCGCTGTTCACCTTGAAGCCGCAATAGCTTGTGAACGCCGAATAGACCAGGCCCAGAGAGTTGGGAAAGTTGATGGAATACAGCAGCTCAAGGCCGCCCCCCTTTCCCCTGCCGATCGTTGTCGTCGAGTATTCTCCGACACCATCAACGGTAATCACCGTGGCATCGTCGAAGGGGGAACAGAAATAGGCTGACGCAGCATGCGACATATGATGGTCGACGCAGAAGATGCGTTGTTTGGCCTCGCCGTCATCCCAGTGAAACGCCTGCCTTACGGCCCTGAGAAAGTCCCGCTCCTTCGCCCAAAGATTGTTCCGCGAGAACAACTCGAAAACAAGCTGGCCCTTTCCTTGGAACAGGTTGTCCAAGACCCTCTCCTTTTTGAGGGACCAGTTGTCATAGAAGGCCACGTAGTCGACATCTGACGCGCCGTTTTCCAGAAAGCCGAGGCAGTAATTCAAAGCGTTTTCAGGGAACCGTTCATCGAACTTGACCCTGGTGAACCGCTCTTCCTGGGCTGCGGCGATGACCTCACCGTCCTTCAAGAGGCAGCAGGCGGAATCATGATAGTAGGCGGAGATGCCGACGATGATCATGGGGGTCACATGCCGAGGCTATTGGCGATCTTTTGGGCCAAAAGCCCGTTGCCGTATGGGAAGTAGTGGGATTCGTCATAAAAAACGTCTTCTTCCTGACCCTCAGCGTCAAACACGGCCTCCAAGTCGATATAGGAATGACCGCTGCCCGAGATCAGATCCCTTGTCTTTTGCCGCAAATCCTCATGCAATGCGCGATAGTCAAATATGCGCTTCTCTTGCAACTCTCGATTACTGCCGAAAACCATGTTCTGTTCCTGCGCGGCGACGGCCTCGTAGGTGCTCAAGGTTTTGCCCGTGGTGAACAGCGACGGCTGGAACGAATAATAATAGGGTTTGCCGGCATACTCGCACGCGGACTTGATGAGATTCAGGTATGAAAGATAAACCCTGGTGCCAATCTCCGGCACGGGAACAAAGACCGGCTGGTCGATGGTCTTATGCCTTTGCGCGCGGAAAAACTTCTCGGCGCCGCGGATGCGTTCACGAAAGCATCGCCGCGCCTCGCGCAGTTTGTTGGCACGCTTCAAGGAGCGAAGAAATTCGCCAGCAAAAAACAGGGGTTTGCCAAGATTTCGGTTCCTGACGAAGCCGGAATCCTGGATCGCTGCGGTGTCGCTATATTCCCAAAGGCTTCCCAGAACGTAGGCGGTCGTGTCATTGAACCCACTGACATGGACAACGATATCAATATCGTAGTCGATCAGCGCCTTGGCCAGAATGTTTGCTTCATGGCCGATTCTGGCGGATATGACGGCGAAATTCATGACTTCCACCGAAACCGATGCCGCATCGAACGCTCTCTGCAGGCAGGCCGTCAGATTGGTGCCGTCGTTTGCAATCGGAATTCCGACCACCCCCGATGGGCCGAAGACCCCCACTCGAGTGCGATTCGTGACATTCTTGTATTTGTATTCTGCGCCCCGGAAACCGTGACTATTAATATTCAACGTGTCGCTTTTGAACGGCGCGTTAACGTAGCCACTGAAAGGGTGATATATAAATCGATGCCCTAAATACCAATACCTGTCAAAATCCAATAACTCCTGTTCGTATTTGGATTCCATTTCAGCAATTATTTTACCAATATCGCTATTTGCAGGGTTTGAGAGCATATAAGCGCCACTACCTTTTCAAGGATCAGGCCTTAATTGTCGGTATAGAAAATTCAGTCCAAGGGATAATAGACACCGAAATTCTTGGTCTTGGCGGCGGACGTATTTTTGTTTGTTGTGCTTGACGCCAATAGCGAGATCTTGGAATTAAACCGCAGCAGGCTGTCGATTGCGCTAAAAGCAAGTCCCTTTCCGGGGCCTTGCAGACTGCCGTAGGCATGGACAGGACGGCGCTTGCTGATGTCGACCCAACCGACCGGTCGATCTCGGCCTCCGCGGAGCATCAAAATCAAAACAAAAGAAAAACTGGCGAGAACATAAGAAAAACCGATGGAAAGCAGCCGCATTTAATCACCATCGACCTAAAAATGGCCCAACATTAAGTTGTACCAAAGTATCGGCGAAGCAGCCTCTCACGATTATCCAGTGGATGAGGATTAGTTGAATGCCAAAATTTTGTCAAGGCGCATCGACGCCGCCAGTTCCTTGAGAAAGTCAGCAGGTCTCGCGCCTCAACCAACCGGTGTCGGCGAAGCGTTTTCATCACGGATATGGCGGGAATTGCGCCCATGCTTGATGGGCCGCCTAGGCGGTGCGCCCACCATGACGAGAGTGCCGCGGCGAAAGTAGACTGCGATGTCGCAGAGGGCCAAAGCCGGTGCTGGCCTTTGCAAGGAAATGGAGCGGGCGATGAGATTCGAACTCACGACTTCAACCTTGGCAAGGTTGCGCT
>JANQIT010000065.1 GCA_028282025.1 Hwanghaeella sp.
GGGACGACGAAGAGCTCGTCGCTGCGCTCGATGATCACGGCCGGAACGATCTCGTCCTGATCGGCGGGTGGTGCGGTGTCACGGTCGTGATGACCGCGCTCTGCGCCTTGGCCTACGGCTATGACGTCCATGTCGTCACCGACTGCTGCCCGGGCCTGATGGACGATGAAGGGGCGCCCGCCATGCACCGCCTGTTGCAATTTGGCGTGACCCTTGTCTCCTGGCGGCAGGTGGTGTTCGAATGGATGCGTCATCGTCCGGAACTGACGGATCGCGGCTTTCTGCAAGAGGTTCTCGGCGGCGATGAGCGGACGGCACCGTGGATCCATCTGCTTGGGCGTTCTTCAGGCGAATGAGCGCCCGCCCGGCTTCGCCGGTCGCCGGGCTGTCGTGAACCGAACCCCGCCCCCCATTTGATAGGAGGCAGGTTTCGGCCCTTCGGACGTCGATCCCTTCTATAATCGGACCGATGGCGTCAAGGTGTTGGTTTCACCTGGAGCCTTCCGTGTTTAATCCCTCTGCCGGTTCGCCCGTCTCACGCTTCTATTCGGAGTAGCCCTTTATTTGGCATGGCCTCAGGGCGCTCCAAGATGGATTTCGATAAGTCGGCGGTCCACGCTCGCGGCGCGTGCTCGTGTTCGACACAGGGATGGAATCGGACGAACCGGCACAGGGATCGAAACGGAGGCCGCCGTCTCTTATCCGGGGACTGGGCTTTTCCGTCGTGGAACTCCGCGTTAGACGGAAGCCGTCTCCGGCGAAGAGAACTGGAACGCCTCGCCTGTTACCCACATGCGGTGCAGAACGATGGCCAGGCGGCGAGCGACGGCGACGATAGCTTTGCCCATGCCGGATTTCTTGGCCAGCCGAATGCCCCAAGCCTTTAAGGTGCACCACTTCTTGGAGATCAACAGGAGGGATGTCGCCGCTTCGCACAGCAGATAGCGCAGGAGCTTGTCGCCGGATTTAGAGATATGGCCGGATCGGTCGATCTCACCCGATTGATAAAGGCGGGGCGTGAGGCCGAGATGGGCCGCCACCAGCTTGGAACGTTTGAACCGGGCCGGATCGTCAATCGTTGCTTTAAAGGCCAATGCCGTTTGCGGGCCGACACCGGGAACCGTGCGGAACAGTTTGCAAACCGGGTCCGCGCGGGATTTGCGCTCCAAGGCGTTGTTCAACACACGGAGTTGGTCGCGCATTTCATCGCGCACCCGAAGCAGCGGCTCGACGGCGGCCCACAGATCGGGCGTATCACGACACAGATCAATGACCCGCTCGGCGAAGGCCAGGGGTGCTTGGCGCACCCGTCCATCGATTTTTGAAAGGGGAACGGAGATGACAACGACAACTGAGGAGAGGACAACGACAACTGATTTGAGTGATTTCGGGTTCCGGGAACTGAGACTGGCGGCGGAACTATTGACCGCCTATTGCCGCAGTCTCCCTGAATTTCTGACCGACGGTGTTCAGGTGATGATGAACCGCCATAGCGGTTACGTCTTCCTGACCGACGAAGATTTCAACGTCGCCATGATGAACGGCGACAGGCTGGAGCAGTTTTATTCCTGCCCCGACTGCGGTGCGGAAGGGTTTGCCCAAGAGCTGCCGGACAATGAGTGCTGCCAGCGCTACCTCCGGGTGGTGCGACATGACGATTGATCCTGAAGTTCAGCCCGTTGACCCGGCACGACTGGAATCGGGAGCTTGGTGCCGCCGCGCTCAAAAGATGATCGGAGAAGGCGATATCAGCGCTTCCTACAGTGCTGATCGCATCGGTATGGGGAAACCCGTTCGAAAGCCGTTTTCGTGGAGTGGCGGCCTCTGGGTTTGCGTTGGCACGTCGGGTCGGGCCGGTGAGGTTTCAGCAGAGGCCTATCGTCTTGTTCATCCGCAGGTGTTCGAGGACCGTCCGGCTACCTATGCCGAAAGAACGAGGAACGGGGACGTG
Organism: Hwanghaeella sp.; assembly: GCA_028282025.1. Classification (GTDB taxonomy): domain Bacteria; phylum Pseudomonadota; class Alphaproteobacteria; order UBA8366; family Aestuariispiraceae; genus Hwanghaeella. The sequence goes on from JANQIT010000065.1 coordinate 1,952, forward strand.
GCGCGAACCGATCCGGACGGTTTCTACCACGGCATGAGCGTCAAACATGCAGGCGCGGATATGGTCCTCTACGGTCCGCCAGTCCGCTTCGTGCAGGGCAAACAGCAGCAGCTAGACCTGTTCTAGCCTGTTACGCTGGTTGCCGGGCTTTGCCGCCGACACAATTCACTTGCAATTGCACGACATGAAAAACTTGCGCTTAAGCAACACATTGGCTTTGTCGCGCCTCCTATTCGCCCG
>JANQIT010000283.1 GCA_028282025.1 Hwanghaeella sp.
GATGTCATCCAACCTGTCGCGCCACCATTGCAGCCGCATGCGACCGATCAATTCCTCGGTCGTCGTGTCCGGCACGCGAGCCAGTTCCAGGGCGACACCGTAAACCGCCAACAGACCGCCCCGCGCCGGCATGCCGGCGAACAGACAGCTCAAATACCGATCCCGATCGTAGCGCCGCAGTTCACCGGCCAGATCGTCGAGACCGACGAGCGCGTTGGGATCGTTCGCTAATGTCATGCGCCCTTTCCTTTGCCGTTCCGGACCCCATTTCCAGTTCGCTCCAAGGGGCCGGTCAAACCGCCGAACCGGCTGGTTATATGGCGGTTTTGCCGGCGCCGGGCGAGGAATATCGTTGAAGAACAGGGCCAAGCCACTATATACCCCTGCAGACGGCCGGACCGGTCGGGCGGGCGCAGCGTCATGCGCGCGCCGCCGCAAGGCCTCATTTAGGTTTAACGATTATCAACTCGAAGGAGGATCGGGCAATGGCCGCAATCCTATCTAATCTGCGAAACACGGTTGTTGCGGGTTTCGTACTCACCATCCTCATGGTCATCCTCATGGTCGCCATGACCGGCGCGGGCCAACCCGACGGCGGACAGCTGTACCTCGCCTTCTTCTTCCGTTGGCTGCATGTCCTGGCCGGAGTGATGTGGATCGGTCTGCTTTGGTATTTCAACTTCGTCCAGATCCCCAATATGCCGAACATCCCCGATGAGCAAAAGCCGGCCATCGGAAAAGTCATCGCCCCGGCTGCCCTGTGGTGGTTCCGTTGGGCCGCCATGTTGACGATCATCACCGGCCTGATTCTGGCCATGCTGAACGGCTACCTGATGGACGCGATTACCATCGGCATGACCAGCGGCGCCGCCCAGCATACGGCCATCGGCATCGGCATGTGGCTCGGTACCATCATGTGGTTCAACGTCTGGTTCGTGATCTGGCCGAACCAGAAGAAAGCGCTGGGCATCGTCGAGGTCGACGCCGACAGCAAAGCGGCAGCGGCGCGTACCGCGATGCTGTTCTCGCGGACCAATACTTTGCTGTCGATCCCCATGCTCTACGCCATGGTTTCGGCGCAGAACATCTACTAGGCCGACGACGGACCATACCTGACGCGGGCGGGGCCGCCTTCGATCGAAGGCGGCCCCGTTCCTGTTTCCGCTCCCATTTGCCCGCTTCTGCCCCGCATCCCTCGCACCGGAAGCCCAGCCGTGCTGACCATTGTCACCCGCCCTACCGTCAATCCGGATCACCGTGAATAGGTGAAAGCCGCGATTTGCGGCAGGCGCAAATGAATGGCGCCGAGATTGCAGCGCTCAACAACGCGCGGGTCTCCGGCGGCTATACATCCGCAACCCTGCGGACGCGCGACCCCGCCCGCCCCAAGAGGCATCCGCCGGCTTTCCTCGTGGAAGCGAAATTCCTAGGCCGCCAGATTGGCGCCGCCGAGCGTCCCCAGAGTGTAGGACGCCGCCTGCAGATCCTGGCCGCGATGGCGATTCAGGGCATCGGCGATGTCGTCGAACACCATGGCGGTGAACTCCAACCGACCGGCACGAAGTTCCTCGGCCGAGAAGGTCGGAATCTCCCGGTCCGCGCCCAACACTGCGTTGAGCGCCCCGGTGAGCGCCGGATCCTCTTCCGGTGCCTCATCGGGCAGGTTCTCGGCCGCCGCCTCAAGCTGGGCGCGGGCTTCGGCCAACGCCGCATCGGCACGGACGATCTCCTCTTCCAACGCCGCGCGGGCATCCGGGTCATCCGCCACTTCCTCCTTGCGTGCCGCCAGGACACGGTCAAGGAAGGGTGCCGCCACCTTGATGTCGCTCAACAGATCTTCGAGCTCTTGGGCGGTTTGCGGTGGATCTTCCGACACCTCGCCAAGCCGGGCTTGCAGGCTGTCGAACACGATGCGCAGCGCATCGGCCGCCGACTGCGGCCCGTCCTGACCGGCCGCCAAGGCCGCGGGCAAGCGGAAGGTCTCCTGGGCACGCGCAGGCCCGTCGGCCTTGCTTGTGCTGTTGGCTCCGTCCTTGGACTCGTCGGTTTTGGCGGGTGGGGTTGGACGATTGACGATTGCGGGGTTCGGGACCCCGACCTTGGTCACGTCTGTCATGGTACTTTTCTGGCTCTTACTGAGCCATCCTTCTGGATCGTTTTCCCGTTCTAGGACTCGAAAATACCTT
>JANQIT010000306.1 GCA_028282025.1 Hwanghaeella sp.
GGGCGGCGCCTTGTGCTGCATGGAATGGATGTCGAGCAGAAAATCCACCGTATCGAGATGCGGCCGGACCTCTCTGGCGCGGCGCAATTCGCTGCTGTCCCGGTCGCCGTCCAGCACCTCTTCCGCCCAAACGCGGTTGAAGTCCTCCTCCGCCCAGCGGGACGCATTGGGGTTGGACGGGTCGAATGCCTCAAAAGCCGCGATATTCATGAAGCCTAACGTGACCTTGCCCGCAACCGGTCGAAATCCGGAGGAAAGAAGCCAATCGAGGGCAATCGCCCCGCATAGTTCGTTTCCGTGGACAACGGCGGAGATCATGGCGTGAGGTCCGGGTTTTCCGCTGTCGAAGCTCCAGATATAGGGAATGCCGGTATTGCCGTCCTTGTACGCGGAGATGTCCGGAGAAGACAGTTCGACGGCGTAGTCGTTTGGGATATCCGGTGTCGTCATTCCATGCGTCCTCGCCTATGGTTCATGCATCCACATCACGGAAAGACGCCAAGACATGGAACCCCGCGTTGCGTTGCTGGGAATGATCCTCGAGTCCAACCGGTTCGCCAAGCCGGCGACCGAAAAAGACTTCCGGTCGCTCACGTGGCTGAGCGGCGACGCCCTGCTGGAGGAGGCGCGCGCGCCGGTCCCTTCCCTGGCGACGGAATTCGCCGGCTTTGTCAGCGCAATGGACGCGACCGGCCCATGGACGCCCGTTCCCTGTCTGCTGGCCGCCAGTCACCCCGCCGGCCCGGTAGAGGAAGCAACCTTCGAAAAGGCCGTGGCGGAAATGGAAAACGCCCTGCGGAACGCGGGCCCGGTGGATGCGGTCTATATCTGCAATCACGGTGCGATGGTGGCGACCCATTTGGATGACCCGGACGGCGCGCTGGTCCAGCGAATCCGCGCCGTGGCCGGGGCCACGCCGATCCTGGTCATGACCTTGGATCTGCACGCCAACATTTCACAGGCAATGGTCGATGCGACGGACCTGATCGTGGGATACCGGACCAACCCCCATGTCGACATGAGAGAACGCGGGGAAGAGGCCGCGTTTTCCCTGCGGCGCATTCTGGCGGCTGGAACGCGTCCGGCCATGGCTTTGGTCAAACCGCCGATCTCCCCGGCGTCGGTCACTCTGCTGACAGCGGAAGGTCCTTACGGCGCCGCCATCGATTACGGACAGCGCCGGCAGGCGGAACTGGGCGGAGCAATCCTCAACGTGTCCGCGTTCGGCAGCTTTATCTTCTCCGATGTCCAGGACTGCGGCCTCTCCATCGTCGTGACCGCCCGGAAAGACCCGGAGGCCGCCCAAAGTCTGGCCCAGGAAATAGCCGATTTCGCCTGGGCGGAGCGGGCCGGATTCCGCCGCCGGTTGATGCCGCTTGAAGACGCCGTGGCCATGGCCCGTGACGAAAATAGAGCGCCGGTCATCTATTCCGACGCAGGGGACAATCCCGGCGGCGGCGGGTCCGGCCGCACCACGGAACTGCTGTCCGCCCTGCACGCGGCGGGTGCGGAGAACGTATTGTACGGTTCTTTCTTCGACCCGGAACTGGCCGAAGAAGCGCATCGGCTTGGCGTCGGCGCCCGTTTCACGGCCCGCTTCAACCGTAACCAGGGAAGCGACCCGTGGGACCGTTGGGACAGCCCCTTCTCCGCGGAAGCGGAGATAGTGGCGCTTGGCGACGGTGAGGTGGTGGGCGAGCGCGGCATGACGGCGGGACGCCGGTTGACGTTGGGGCGAACCGCCGCACTGAGGGTCGGCGGCATTGATGTCGTGGTTATTTCCGACCGCACGCAAACCGCCGACCCGGTGTTCTTCCACATGCTCAATCTGAATGTCGGCAAGGCCCATACCGTGGTCGTCAAATCCAGGGGCCATTTCCGCGCCGGATTCGCCGGGTGGTTTTCACCAGACAGGGTCAAGGAAGTCGATACGGGGGGTCTGACAAGCCCTGTGCTGGAGCGCTGGCCGTTTAAGCGCATTCCGCGGCCGAGCTTCCCGCTGGACCCGGATACTGTCTGGCGTGGGTAGGCAACCCGGGCATGGTTCGACGCTGTCAACCGCTATGCATTCCCATAGCTCAGAGGTTTACAATCTGTAGCTGGTGTTTCGCCGGCATTCGCCGCTATACAGTGAGCCGCTGATCGGTATTGTGTTTCAGGCTTTCGTCACAGGTGTCACAATCGTTGCCGCGTGCATATTGCAACAGTTTCCCCATGCGGGTGTTTCAGGCCGGCGCCAGCATGGCCCTGAGCACGTTGCGTTGATCGCCCTCGGACGGTGGAAGGCGTTTCGGTCATGACGGCGAAAACACGAAACCACCCGGAAACGGAGCCGCCGCACACGCCCTCCGAGCTGGAGACGTTGTCCGTCTTGAACCGGCTGGCCATCGATCTTTTCGATTTTCAATCGCCCGACGATATCGCCTGGTTTATCGCGAAGGAGGTTGTTGCAAAGCTCGGCTTCGAGGATTGCGTTGTCTACCTGCTGGACACGGAGCGGAATGTTCTGCGCCAGACCGCCGCCATCGGGGCCAAGAATCCGCAGCGGCGCGAGATCGCCAATGCCTTGATCATTCCCGTTGGAAGCGGGATCACCGGCAGCGTCGCGGCAACGAAAGAACCGCTTATCGTCGAAGACCTGTCGCTGGACGAAAGATATATCCCGGATCTGGAACCGGCCCTATCCGAGATCTGCGTGCCGCTTACCGCCAAAAACCTCCTGTTCGGGGTTATCGACTGCGAACATCCGGCCAAGGGTTTTTTCGAGGACAGTCACCTAAAAACGCTTACGACCGTGGCGGCCATCTGCAGCGCCAAACTCGACTCTCTCCGCACCACGAAAGCGCTTGAAAACGCGGAACGCGAAAGCAGGCTGCAAGGCGCCCTGATTGACGCATTGATAGAGCATGCGCCAATCTCTCTATCGTTCAAAGAGCCCGACGGCCGCTACAGGTTCGTCAGCACCTCGTTCTCGAATGCGTTCAACGCCCCTTCCGCGGCCTTTATCGGAAAGACCGTAAACGACATATATTCGAACGACGTCATCCAGCAGACCGAAGAGGCCGACCGCAGAATTCTTGAGACGAAGCGTCCATTCAGCGCGGACGAAGCCTATCCGGTACAGCTTGGCCGCAGCACCTATCTGATCAGCAAATTCCCGGTGCTGGACGAACGCGGCGATGTAAGCGGCATCGGCACCGTCGGGCTCGACATTACAAAGCTTCAGCAGACAGAGAACGAGCTTTCGAAAATCAAGCAGGAGTTGGAAGAACGGGTCGAAGCGCGGACAAGGGAACTGAACCAGACCCTTAAGGAACTTACAGCCAGTCAGAGTATCATCGATAACCTTCTCAACAGCACGCATGAGGGATATTGGCGTATCGACAATGACGCAATGACCATCGAGGTCAATCCCGCGATGTGCGCCATATTGGGTCGTAAGGCGAGCAACATCATGGGCCGTTCGATCTTCGATTTCGTCGATGAGGAAAATAAGCAGGTCTTCCTTAGGGAAGTCGAAGCCCGGAAGCGGGGAAAACGCGGCACCTATGAAATCAGCATTACACGGCCGGACGGAACGCAGGTTCCCTGCATCAACAATGCAACACCCCTGCTCGACGAAAACGGCAACAAGATCGGCTCAGTCGGCCTGTGGACCGAAATCACCGAAATAACCCGCGCCCGCGAAGATGCAGACAAGGCGAACCGGGCCAAATCTGAGTTCCTCTCCACCATGAGCCATGAGTTGCGCACGCCGCTGCATGCAATCTTCGGCTTCGCGCAGCTTATGGAACTTGATACGGAGACGCCGCTGACCGAGGAACAGGGTTTCGCCGTCCGGGAGATTCTGAACAGCGGCACGCACCTTCTGGGCCTGATCGATCAGGTCCTCGACCTCGCGAAGATCGAAGCCGGCAAGCTCTCCATGACCTTGGAACCTGTATCCCTTGCTTCGGTCTGCAAGGACTGTGCGGCGCAGATCGCCCCACAGGCGAAGCAGAAGCGCATCAACATCGATATCGATGTCTCTCCCGAACAGACGATCACCGCGGACAAGACGCTGATCAAACAGGTGCTCCTGAACCTTTTATCGAATGCGATAAAATACAACCGGCTTCAAGGCAGCGTAATCATATTGAGCACCGCTATGCCGGACGGGACTGTTCGGCTCTCGGTCCGCGATACGGGCATGGGTGTTCCCGAAGGGGTTCAGGACAGCGTCTTCGAGCCCTTCAACCGACTGGGCAAGGAAGCCGGGACCATCGAGGGAACAGGCATCGGCCTGACCATTACCAAACGTCTGGTCGAGGAGATGAGCGGCCGCATCGGCTTCGACAGCATTCCGGGGCACGGTGCAACTTTCTGGATCGAATTTCCCGCTTTGAAAGCGGGAGCCACCACCGACGCGGAGGACGCCAGGGCGGCCGACAAGATGCCGGTCCAACTGCAGCGCGAAGCCACAGTGCTGTATGTGGAAGACAATCCTTCTAATCTGGTCCTGATGCAGAAGATCGTGGCCCGCCTGCCCGGGCTGCGCCTGATTTCCGCACCGACCGCTGAAGCGGGGCTTCTGATGGCGGGCGACTACGCACCCGACCTTATTCTGTTGGACATCAATCTGCCTGGCATGGACGGGTTCGAGGCGAAAAAGGCCCTGGCGAAAGATCGGCGCACACAGCACATCCCAGTTATCGCGATCAGCGCGGCGGCTTTGGAGAAAGATATCCAGCAGGGTCTGGCGGCCGGTTTCAAAGCGTATCTGACAAAGCCGTTCGATGTTTCCCTGGTCCTGAGGACAATACGCGACCAACTTGTGGAGACCCAAAAGGGCGCAAGCGGCTCCGCGCGGCGTTGACAACCTTCTAGGATCGGCAATACGCGATCAGCCCATCCAAGAATTCGGAACAGGCCGACAATTCGTCTATTTCGATATACTCATCCGCCTTATGCGCCCGTGCGATTGACCCCGGGCCGATAATCACGGTCGGAATATCGGCCTGGGCGAACAAGCCCCCCTCTGTCCCGAAGGCCACCTTGGCATGCGCATTCCTGCGGCTGATGGATTTTGCGAGCGTCACGATTTCCGCGTCCGCACCGGTATTCAGTCCGGGTATGGCGGAGATATCCTCGAAATCGATGCCGGCCTCCGCAACAACAGCCTTCATCGCCGGTTCCAAACTCTCGCGGGCGTAGGCCATCACCTCTTCCACGAGACGGTCCGGGTCGTCCGCCGCTATCGCACGGAATTCGAAATCCAGCACCGCCTGTTCCGGCACGATGTTGAGTTGAGCGCCACCGTTGAACAGGCCGACATGCGCCGTCGTGTGCGGTATGTCGAAAAGATCGTCGCGCGGCCCCGTGTCCCTCAACCGCCGGCCGATATCCGAAATGAAAACCGTCAGGCGCGCCGCATATTCGACGGCGTTGACGGCCGTCGGCGCCAGCGAGGAATGGGCCGCCTTGCCCCGCACAATGGCCCGGACCGACCGTTTCGCCTTGTGGCCGAGAACCACCTCCATATCCGTCGGCTCCCCGACGAAGCAACCCCGCGGGCGGACAGGCCAGTTCGACAATTCGGCAATGGCCGACCGCACGCCGATACAACCGACCTCCTCGTCATGAGACAGGCAGAGGTGGATCGGAATTTTCAGATCCGCCTCGACCATCCGGGGAACCGCCGCCAGGGCGCAGGCCGCGAACCCTTTCATGTCGGAAGCGCCGCGCCCCAACACGCGGCCATCGCGAATTTCCCCGCCGAACGGGTCGAAACGCCAGTCCTGTCCGTCGACCGGAACCACATCGACATGCCCCGAAAGCACATATCCCGGCACGGTGGGGTCGCCGATGGTGGCGATAAGATTGGCCTTCTGTCCGGTGGGGTCGAAAATCCGCCGGCAGGAAACGCCATAGGGCTCAAGATAAGCCTCAACCCAATCGAGGAGTTCCAAATTGGAAAGATGGCTGGTCGTGTCGAATTGTATCAGGCGGGACAGTATTTCGGCAGGGGACATCGTGGAAATAGATCCTCGGTAAAGGTGGGTTGGTCTCAGATGGTTTCGGAATAGGAGTCCTTGGGCGTGGTGCGCCGGACGAAGCTCATAAATTCCCGGACCATCGCTTTCGGCGGCCCGGACGCGGGCAATATGAAGCTGGTCCGGTATTCGAGGAGTTCGCCGAAGGGGCGCACTTCGATGTCATGCGCATTGCCGCGCAGCACCGGAAACGGGTTGATCAAGGCAACCCCCAGCCCGGCGCGCGCAAACTCCAGCGCCGAATGGGAGGTTGCGGTTTCAACAACCATGCGCGGCCTGACGCCGGCGCGGGCGAACAGTTGGTCGCTCTGCGCCCGGGTGCCGTGTCGCCGGACCAGACCGATGAAGGGGACCCCGTCCAAATCCTTGGGCGTTATCCGTTTCTTCTCCGCCAGGGGATGACCGGACGGCAGAATGCAAACCGCCCGCGATTTCCGCCATGGAAGATACTTCACACCGCTGCGCTGGATCTTGGCCCCGATCAGCCCCAGGTCGAAGCGATGGTCCAGAACCCCGGCCACGACCTGCTCTGACGCCTGTACTTCCAGCTGAACGCGCCGCCTAGGATCGCCGGCGATGAATTGCGAAACCTTGGTCAGCGCAAAGTCATGCGCCAGGCTGGGCGGTACGGCGAACCGCAGGGGTTCATCCGCCGCATCCGTCCAATCGGCCCCCTCGATACGGTGCAGGGTGTCGAACAGCGGATCGAGCGTCGCATTCAGGTTCAGCGCCTCGGTGGTCGGCTCGATCCGGCCGGAACTGCGGACGAACAAGGTGCGGCCCAGCCTGGATTCCAGTTGCACCAGGGAACGGCTGACCGCGGATTGCGAGACGCCCAGACTGCGCGCGGCGCCGATTGTCGTTCCCATGGTCACAACGGCGCGCAAGGCCTCGAACTCCCGAATACTGTGCCGGTTTTCTCTCATAATCCCATCCACCTTAAGGATACGCTTCCCGTACGGAAGCCCCGGTTGGAGATTCCTTTATGAGTAAAACGCATAAGATTTCTGATTGGCTATGATAATTACTGGGCATACCATAATTTTCTCACAAAGCGTGATCCGGTCCTTCGTCCACTTGGATTTCTCGGGCCAACGGGGGTGTTCAAAAGGGGCAAGCGGGACGGCAACCAAAAACGGAAAAATAACGAGGAACAGGAAATGAAACGAAGCGCTTCACTATTGGGGGCGGTGGCCGCCGCCGCGATGCTCGCATCCTCGCCGGCATTCGCGGAAAAGATCACCATCGGTCTGTCTTCCGAGCCGACCGCCATGGACCCGCATTTCCACAATCTGGGTCCGAACAACGCCATGGCGCGCCACATCTACGACAACCTGATCAATCAGGACGAAAAACAGCGCCTGACGCCGGGCCTGGCGGTTTCCTGGAAGCCGGTCAACGATCTGACCTGGGAATTCAAGCTGCGTCAGGGCGTCACCTTCCATGACGGCACGGCGTTCAACGCGGATGACGTGGTCTGCTCTTTCGAACGTGCGCCCAACGTGCCGAACTCCCCGTCCAGCTTCGGCACCTATACGAAGGGCAAAACGGTCGAGAAAGTCGACGACTTCACGGTGCATTTCAAAACCGAAGCCCCCTATCCGTTGATGGCGAACGACATTTCGACCATTCCGATTGTCTCGGATTCCGTCGGCTGTTCGGCAAGCACGGAAGATTTCAACAGCGGCAAAGCATCCGTCGGCACCGGACCGTACAAGTTCTCGGAATACAAACCGGGTGAATCCGTGGTGATGGTGCGGAACGACGGCTATTGGGGTGACAAGCCGGCCTGGACGGAAGTCGATTTCCGCCCGATCAAGTCCGGCCCCAGCCGCGTCGCCGCCCTGCTGGCGGGCGATGTGGACCTGATCGCGGGCGTTCCGACCACCGACATCGCGACATTGCGCGCCAACGACGGCATTCAACTGTCGCAAGGGGCGTCGAACCGGGTGATCTATCTGCATATGGATCAGTTCCGCGAGGATTCGCCCTTCGTGAAGGCAAACGGCGGCGGCGCGATCAAGAACCCGCTTCTGGATCAGCGCGTGCGCAAGGCGATCAGCATGGCGATCAACCGCGACGCCATCGTCGACCGCGTGATGGAAGGCGTGGCCATTCCGGCCGGTCAGCTATTGCCGGAAGGGTTCTTCGGGGTTTCCCCGAACCTGGATGTCGTTGCCTACGATCCGAAGGGCGCAAAGGCCATGTTGGCCGAAGCAGGATACGGGGACGGGTTCGAACTGACGATCCACGGCCCGAACGACCGTTACATCAACGACGCCAAGATTGCCGAGGCGATCGGCCAGATGCTGACCCGCATCGGCATCAAGACGGCGGTCGAAACCATGCCGCGGTCGGTCTATTTCTCGCGCGCCTCCAAGGGCGGCGCAGACGGTCAGCCGGAATTCAGCTTCATTCTGGTCGGCTGGGGCGCAGGGTCTGGCGAAGCGTCTTCCCCGCTGAAATCGCTGATCCACACGCACGACAAGGCCAAAGGCTTCGGCTCTTCCAACCGCGGCCGGCATTCCGACCCGGCCATCGATGCGAAGATCGAAGAAGCGCTGCGCACGGTCGATGACGCCAAACGTCAGAACCTGTTGGCGGAGGCGACGGAAATGGCCATGGAAAGCGTCGCAATCATTCCGACCCACTTCCAGGTCAACACCTGGGCCGCGAAGAAAGGCCTGCGCTATGTCGCGCGCACGGACGAGTACACACTGGCCACGGGCGTGGTGAAGGAATAGCAAGCGAAAGGGCGCGGTCCGTTCCGACGGGCCGCGCCGCTTTTCCAAGAAGCTACGCAACATGACCGTCTTTATCATCCGCCGCCTGCTGCAGGCGCTGGTCGTCGTCTTTCTGATGTCGGTGATCGTTTTCTTCGGCGTCAACGTGGTCGGCGATCCGGTCTATATGCTCGTCAGTCCGGACGCGGATCAGGCGGAGATTCAGGCGGCCATCGAACGGCTGGGCTTGGATAAGCCTATCTGGGAGCAGTATCTGCGGTTCCTGGACGGCGCGCGTCAGGGCGACCTGGGCCTTTCCTTCATTTTTGGCGAACCGGCCCTGAAGCTTATTCTGCATCATATGCCCGCGACCCTGGAATTGGCCTTCACCGCCCTCTTCCTTTCCGTCGTGATCGGCATCCCGCTCGGTCTGTATGCCGGCCTGTTTCCCGAAAACCCGATCTCCAAGGCCATAATGGCCGGATCGATCCTGGGTTTTTCGCTGCCGACCTTCTGGGTTGGGCTGATGTTCATCATGCTGTTCGCGGTGATGCTGGGCTGGTTACCTTCCACCGGGCGGGGAGATACCGCCGTCTTCCTGGGTATCGAAAGCAGCCTTTTTACACGGGACGGATTATCGCATGTGCTGATGCCGGCGGTGAATCTCGCCCTGCTGAAAATATCCTTGGCGATCCGCCTTACCCGGGCCGGCGTCCGCGAGGCGATGGGCCAGGATTATGTGAAATTCGCCCGCGCGAAGGGCCTGTCGACACGGCGTATCATCGCCGTGCATGTCCTTAAGAACATCATGATCCCCGTCGTCACCGTCATGGGGCTGGAATTCGGCAGCCTTGTCGCCTTTTCAGTCGTGACCGAGTCGATCTTCGCCTGGCCCGGCATGGGCAAGCTGTTGATCGACGCCATCATCCAGCTCGACCGTCCGATTGTCGTCGCCTACCTGATGATCATCGTGCTGTTTTTCGTGGTGATCAATCTGGCAGTGGACATCATCTATTCCATCCTGGACCCGCGCGTCCGCTTGCAGGACCACGGCGCATGACCGATACGACCGCCACCGAAACAGCCTCCCCCGCCGCCGAAGCGGTCGATGTGGAAACCCCGTTCCGGCGGTTCATGGGCGAGTTCTTCGAGAGCAAGATCGCCGCGGTCGCCTTTGCCGCGATTGTCGCAATCGTCGGCCTCGCGTTGCTCGCCCCCTGGATCACCCCGCAAGACCCCTATGACCTGGCCCAGGTCGACGTGCTCGACGGCCGGCTCGCGCCGGGCGCGGAAGCTTTCGCCGGGTATACGATGTGGCTGGGCTCCGACGGCGCGGGGCGCGATTTGTATTCGGCCATCCTCTACGGCTTGCGGATATCGCTTTCCGTCGGCGTCACATCCGGCTTCATCGCCCTGTTGATCGGCATGGCGGTCGGGCTGGCAGCCGCCTATGCCGGCGGGCGGACAGAGAACATCATCATGCGGATCGTCGATCTGCAGCTATCCTTTCCCGCGGCCCTGGTCGCGCTGATCCTGATCGCGATTCTGGGTAAGGGGATCGACAAGATCATTCTGGCCCTGGTCGTCGCGCAATGGGCCTATTACGCCAGAACCGTGCGCGGGTCCGCGCTGGTGGAGCGGCGCAAGGAATATGTCGAAGCCGCCGCCTGCCTGGGCATCAGCCACACACGGATCGTCTTTCGCCATATCCTGCCGAACTGCCTCGCCCCCCTGATCGTGGTGGGCACGGTGCAGACGGCGCATGCAATCTCGCTGGAGGCGACGCTGAGTTTCCTGGGCGTCGGACTGCCGCAGACAACGCCCAGCCTGGGCGTGCTGATCGCGAACGGTTTCGAATACATGATGTCCGGGCGCTATTGGATCTCGGTCTTTCCCGGCTTGGCCCTGTTGCTGACGGTAGTCTCCATCAATCTGGTCGGAGACCATCTGCGCGACGTCTTGAATCCGAGGCTGAAGAAGTGACCGATACGCTGCAAGTCGCCAATCTGCGTACGCATTTCTTCACCCGCGCAGGCGTCGTCAAAGCGGTCGACGGCGTCGACTTCTCCATCGGCAAGGGGGAAGTGATGGGCCTGGTGGGAGAGTCCGGGTCGGGCAAATCGATCACCGGCTTCTCGCTGATCGGCCTGATCGATCCCCCCGGCCGGATCGTCGAGGGATCCATCAAGTTCAAGGGCGAGGAAATCGCCAATGCGCCGGAAGAGCGCCTGCGCAAGCTGCGCGGCAACCGGATCGCAATGATCTTTCAGGACCCGATGATGACCCTGAACCCGGTCCTACGGATCGACACGCAAATGGTCGAAGCGATAGAGGCGCACCGGAAGATACCCAAGCAGGACGCCTGGAACCGGGCACGCGATACATTGGGCATGGTGGGCATCCCCTCGCCCGACGAACGCATGCGCGCCTATCCGCACCAGCTTTCCGGCGGCATGCGTCAGCGCGTGGCCATCGCCACCGCCTTTCTGAACGAGCCGGATCTGATCATCGCCGACGAACCGACGACGGCGTTGGATGTGACCATCCAGGCGCAAATCATCTACGAGGCCCAGAACCTGTGCCGCCGGACGGGATCGTCCCTGATCTGGATTACCCATGACCTCGCCGTGGTCGCGGGTTTGGCCGATAAGATCTCGGTCATGTATGCGGGCCGGATCGTCGAACAGGGGGGAACCGACGACGTCATCGACCGCCCTGTCCATCCCTATACGGTGGGTCTGTTGGGGTCCGTCCCTTCGGCGAACAAACGCGGTCAGCGCCTGCAGCAGATTGCCGGAATGACGCCGAACATGCTGGCCCTTCCCATGGGCTGCGCCTTCAAGGAACGATGTCCGCGGCGTACGCAATCCTGTGAAACGGTGCCGGACATCGCGCGCCGGCATGACCGGGCGTTCCGCTGTCACCATCCGCATGTCGAGGCGCTGGCCGAATGACCGACCCCATCATAGAGATCAGGAACGTCTCGAAACGGTTCGTGAAGCGGCTGGATGTCGCCGGCAAGATCGCCGCCAAACTGGGCGCGGACGTCGCCGAGGAAACCGTGCATGCGGTGGACGGCGTAGACCTGAGCATCGCCAGAGGCGAGGTCGTCGGGCTGGTCGGCGAATCCGGTTGCGGCAAATCCACCTTGGGCCGGGTGGTCGCTGGCATTCATGCCGCGACGGAGGGCGCAGTCCACTACAAAGGCCGGGACGTGGCGGCCATGAGCGGCGCGGAGAAGCGAGCCGCGACCCTGGCCGTGCAGATGATTTTTCAGGACCCTTTCGCCAGTCTGAACCCGCGCATGCGGGTGGAGGAGATCATCGGCGAAGCGCCCAGGATGCACGGCCTGGTTAAGGGCGGCGGGGTATCGTCCTATGTGGATGAGGTGATGCTGAAAGTCGGGTTGGACCCGAGCCTGAAGCGCCGCTATCCGCATCAATTCTCCGGCGGTCAGCGGCAGCGGATCGGCATCGCGCGGGCGCTGGCAGTGAAGCCCGAATTTCTGGTCTGCGACGAAGCCATCGCCGCTCTGGATGTTTCCATTCAGGCCCAAGTGCTCAACCTGTTCATGGATCTTCGGGAAGAATTCGACCTTACCTATCTGTTCATCAGCCACGATCTCAGTGTGGTCGAACATATCGCCGACCGGGTCGTCATCATGTATCTGGGCCGGGTCGTCGAAAGCGCGCCGACGGAACAGTTGTTCGAAAACCCGACCCATCCCTATACACGAGCCTTGCTGGCCGAAGCCCCCCGGTTAGATCAGCGAAAGCGGGACTTCGCGCCGATCAAGGGGGAGATACCCTCCCCCCTCAACCCGCCGCCGGGCTGTCACTTTCACCCCCGCTGTCCGTCGGCGAGCGACCGCTGCAAGTCAGAACGGCCCGCGCTGGAACAGGTCGCCGACGGACGCATCGCCGCCTGTCATCACCCGAACGGCGCATAGCGCGTTTTCTCCGGACACGGACCTGTCGATCATGGAAGCAATGGGCGTTCGCTAAACATTGCACCTGCAAGCGATTTAGTTTTCCGATCTACGGTCTTTGCGATTGCAATCATCAAACTGGCGGCGGAAAAACGCTTGGCCGGAAGAAACGATCCGGCCTCTGCTTAACTGCGGTTCGGCATCAGAGGGTATGACACGAACCGCATCTGTTGCGACGCGCCCGGTGGGGCCATTTTTGGGAGAATGCGCGTGGAAGGATTTCTCGCATTGGGGTTTTTGATCGGAATGCAGCATGCGCTGGAGGCCGATCACGTCGCCGCCGTCGGCGCCATGGCCGCGGGCGGGCCGTCGTCGAAGCGCGGTTTGGCCTTACGCGGCGCGGTCTGGGGCCTTGGCCATACGATCACGCTCTTCGCAATCTGCGCCGCGGTTCTGCTGACCGGCCTGACCCTCACCGACCGGGCCGCGGCGACCATGGAATTCGGCGTCGGTTTCATGCTGGTCCTGTTGGGTTTTGACGTCCTGCGCCGGATGCGGAACCGCAAGATTCACTTCCATGTGCACAGTCATGAAGATGGCCAAGCCCACCTTCACGCCCATAGTCATTCGGGGTCCGAAAAACCGCATGAAGAGGACGATCACCGGCACGAACATACCGCCGGGTTCCCGGTGCGCGCCCTGCTGGTCGGCCTTGTGCACGGTGCGGCGGGTTCGGCGGCGCTGTTGGCCCTGGCCGTCGCCACAACCAAGGACCCGCTGGTCGCGGTGGGGTACGTGCTGATTTTCGGGATCGGATCGATCCTCGGCATGGCCGCCTTGTCTTTCGCGGCAGCCTGGCCGCTCGGCGCAGCGGAACGCAACGCGAAATGGCTGCATCGCGGCCTGTCGCTCGGCGCGGCGGCCTTGGCGGTCGGACTTGGCGTCAACGTGATGATGGAAACCGCCAGCGCCGCGTGGGGCCTGTAAGCGGTCCAAGCCGCCGGGCTCCGTTCGGACCTCAGCGCAAATCCAAGGTGGGACGCCGCACCGCGGCCTCCCGTCATGGGTATCCTGAAACCATTAAATGAAGACCGACCGCCGGGCGCGGGTTTACATCCGCCCGGCGAAATGTCGAAACAGAGGGCGGCCCGCGCAAGGGACCGCCCCATCTGGTTGCTCCTTAGCCCGCCTTGGCTTCGATCCGGTAGGCGTGCAACAGCGGCTCGGTATAGCCGGCCGGCTGCTCGCGCCCCTTGAAGACAAGATCGGACGCCGCGCGGAACGCCACACCATCGAAGCCGGGGGCCATCGGCGTGTAGTCCGGATCGTTCGCATTCTGACGGTCGACGATTTCCGCCATTTTCCGCAGGACGTCCTGAACTTCCGTCTCGCTGACCACACCGTGATGCAGCCAGTTCGCGATATGCTGGGCTGAAATCCGGCACGTCGCGCGGTCTTCCATCAAGCCAACATCGTTGATGTCCGGCACCTTGGAACATCCCACGCCCTGGTCGATCCAACGCACCACATAGCCCAGGATTCCCTGCGCATTGTTCTCCACTTCGCGGATGATCTGTTCGGGCGACCATTTCTGATAGCTGGCCGCCGGGATATCCAGAATTGCATCCACATAGGCGCGGCGTCCACCGGCGGACAACCCGTCCTGAACCTTGAAGACATCGACCTGGTGATAGTGAAGCGCGTGCAAGGTTGCCGCCGTCGGGCTTGGCACCCAGGCGCAATTCGCTCCCGATTTCGGATGTTCGATCTTGGCTTCCAGCATGGCGGCCATCTTGTCCGGCATGGCCCACATGCCCTTGCCGATCTGCGCCTTGCCGGACAAACCGCATTCCAGACCGACATCGACGTTCTGATTTTCGTAGCCCGTGATCCACGCCTTGCGTTTGATGAAATCCTTCCGGCTGAAGGGTCCCGCCTCCATGGAAGTGTGAATTTCGTCGCCGGTCCGGTCCAGGAAACCTGTATTGATAAAGGCGACCCGGTGTTTGGCGGCCCGAATGCACTCCTTCAAATTGACACTGGTCCGCCGTTCTTCATCCATGATGCCGAGTTTCACCGTATAGCGCGGCAGGCCCAGCACTTCCTCGACCGAGGTGAAGATCTCGTCGGCAAACGCCACCTCTTCCGGCCCATGCATCTTGGGTTTCACCACATAGACCGATCCGGAGACGGAGTTCCGCGGGCCGGCCGTCTTTTTCAGGTCGTGCATGGCGATCAACGCGGTCACCATCGCGTCCATCAGACCTTCGAAGATCTCTCCGCCCTCGCGGTCCAGGATCGCCGGGTTGCGCATCAGATGTCCGACATTGCGCACCAGCATCAGGGCCCGGCCCTTGACGGTAACCGTGTCCTTGCCGTTCGGCGCCGTGTAGTCGAGATCCGGGCTGAGACTGCGCGTGACCTGTTTGCCGCCCTTCTCGAACGTGTCGATCAGATCGCCCTTCATCAAGCCCAGCCAGTTCCGATAGGCGATCACCTTGTCCTCGGCATCGACACAGGCCACGGAGTCTTCGCAATCCATGATCGCCGAAATGGCGCTTTCAAGCCGTACATCGGCCAATCCTGCCTGGTCCCTGCTGCCGATTACGTGGGTGCGGTCGAAGACAAGCTCCACATGCAACCCGTTATTGCGCAGCAGGATCGCGTCGGGCGCGCGTTGGTGGCCGCGGTACCCGATAAACTTCTCCGGCTCCGCCAGCGGCATGTCGTCGACCAGCAACCGGTCGTTATGGACATAATACCGTCGTGCGTCGGCATGGCTGGTGCCGTCCAGCGGAAACGCCTGATCCAGGAACACCCGCGCCCGGGCCACCACGCGCGCGCCGCGGCCTTTGTCATAAGCACCGGACGGCGGTGCGCTTCCCATGGCGTCGGTGCCGTAAAAACCGTCATACAGGCTGCCCCAACGCGCATTCGCCGCGTTCAGCGCATAGCGCGCGTTGGTGATCGGCACCACCAACTGCGGTCCCGGGACGCTGGCGATCTCGGGATCGACATTCGCGGTTTCGATGGAGAATGTATCGCCTTCGGGTAACAGATAGCCAATCTCGGCAAGGAACGCTTTATAAGCTTCGTGATCGTGCGGTTGATTACGCCGTTTCACATGCCACGCGTCGATCTGCGCCTGCAGGGCCTCCCGCTTTTCCAGCAATCCGGCGTTTTTCGGACCGCCGTCATGCACCAGCCGCGACAGGCCGTCCCAAAACTGCTCCGGCGTTACGCCGGTGCCCGGCAACGCCTCGTCTTCGATGAACGCCGCCAGTTTCTCTGCGACACGCAATTCCGCGCGCGCACTATAGGTTTCCTGGGCCTGAGATTGATTGGTGTCGTGCATGGACTTCCTCATATTGCGGGCCTCGACTGTGCATGGACCGGCTTACCTGCGCGCCGCGCGACCGAGACGGGCGCAGCGCGTAGTGCGGCAGGACGAGGGCCTTGATTTATGCGGCGCGAAACTCGCGCGTGGAGGGGCCGTAGTCAAGCTTCGGGTCCGGATCCCTGGTCGGGACGTTACCATGGCGGCAGGCGCACATGCACTGGACCGGACAGGGTTTGCACAATTGCGAAACGAGCGTTCATTCCCCCCGGTGTAAGGATCTTTTCTCACTCTTTAGTCCGCTTTAACCAATAAGATAGTATACCGGGTTCAGAACGTTCGGGCACAGCCGGGCGCGGCGGAAAGACCGGGATGAAACTAAGAGAAATCATACAAAAGAGCCTATCCCGGTCCGCTTTCCTGTGCGGCACGGCCGTGCCGATTACCGACAGTCAGACGAACAAAGGCATCATGCTGGAGATCGGACGGCGAATCCGCGCCGCGCGGATCGACCGGTCGCTCGCCCGCGCCGAACTGGCGCTGCTTGCGGGTTCCACGGAAGACGCCGTCGCCAAGGCGGAGAGCGGCGACAAGATCTCTCTGCTGCAGTTCATTCAGATTCTGCGCGCCCTTCGCGGGTTGGAGAATCTGGAACTGGTGGTCCCAGACCCCGGAATTTCCGACCGGCTTGGCAAGACGCGCTTTCGGGCCTCTTTGACGAATGAAAGCATACTTGCGGAGTTGAGTTCCCGCATCCGAGGACATCTCTCAAAAGGCAGCGTTCTGCTGACGGAAATTACTGATGAGCCGGGTATGGCGTCCCGGGCGATCAAGAATCTGGATATGTCCGACCGGGTCGCATTCTGGCAATTCCTTACGCTGCTGCGCAAACTCACCCTTCTAAACCGATTGAATAATGTCCTGCCGGAGTGAAGCGGTAGCAATTCCTGCTTAAGCCAAGGCTACCGCACCGATCAGCTCCGCCGCCCAGGTCAGATGCGGCAGATAGTCCGCCAACATGCGGTCCCGGTCCACGCGCCCGGAATGGGCGCTGATGTTCAAAGCAGCCATGACCGCGCCGTCGGAGTTGAAAAGCGGCGTCGCCATGGAGATAAGCCCCATCTCCAGTTCCTGATCGACAAGCGCGTATCCCTTCGCGCGGATCTCCGACAACCGCCGGCGGAAGGCCCGGGCGTCGGTGATGGTGTTTTCCGTAAACCGTTCCAGCGGGTTCCGGTGCAGATATGCGGTCAGATCCTTTTCCGGGCTGAAGGCCAGCACTGTCTGGCCCATCGACGTGGCGTGCGCCGGGAGACGCGCCCCGACAAACAAAGATACCGACATGATCCGATGGGGCGCGGCGGACCGGGCCACGTAGACGATCTCGTCCCCATCCAGAATTCCGATATTGCAGGACTCGTTGGTCTGTAATGTGACCTGATCCAGGTAAACCCGGGAGGCGTCCCAAAGGCTGCGCGAGGTCAGATAGGCATGGCCGAGGGTCAGGATCTTCGGCGTCAATTCGAAGAACTTCCCATCCGTGACGGCATAGTCGAGCTGCGTCAGCGTCAGCAGAAACCGCCGCGCCGTCGCCCGGGTATAGCCGGTTCGACCCGCAACGTCGGACACGGTCAAACGCCTGGCCTCCGGACCGAAGCAGCGGATAACGGCCAGTCCCTTTTCCAAGGAAGCAACGAAATTCGACCCATCCGCGTCCATTCGGCCCTCCGACCCACACCCACACCCGCACCCGCACCCGCACCCGCACCCGCAATTGTTCGTATATCGAACAAACTATGGAAATGCGAACAAATTCGTTGATCGGCCGACACCCCCGGCCCTAGGGTCCCGACCGATGAAACGCACCGCCCCAAAGCGCGGCGCGGGAGGATCATCCATGGCGGAAACGCTGCCCCTTAAGGATGCCGTCGGGAAATACCTGGCCGACGGGCAAACCGTCGCCTTCGAAGGGTTCACCCACTTGATCCCCTTCGCGGCGGCGCATGAAGTAATCCGCCAAGGGATCACGGATCTGACCCTGATCCGGATGACGCCGGATCTGATCTACGATCAACTCATCGGTATGGGCCGGGTTCGAAAGCTTGTCTTTTCCTATGTCGGGAATCCTGGCGTGGGCCTTTTGCGGCGCGTGCGCGATGCAGTGGAAAATGCGTGGCCGCGCCTGATCGAGATTGAGGAACACTCCCATTCCGCCCTGGCCCACGCCTTCGAGGCCGGGGCCGCCGGCCTTCCCTGCGCGATCCTGCGCGGCTATCTCGGCGCGGATTTGAAGAAAGTGAACCCGAACATCCGCTCGGTGACCTGCCCGTTCACGGGCGAGGAACTGGCCGCGGTCCCGGCGGTCCGGCCGGACGTCACCGTGATCCACGCCCAGAAAGCCTCCCGCAAGGGCGACGTCCTGATCGAGGGAGTGCTGGGCGTCCAGAAAGAAGCCGCCCTGGCCGCCAGGCATGTCATCGTGACCGTCGAGGAAATCGTAGAGACTCTGGACGGCGTCCATCCCAACGCCTGCATTCTACCGTGGTGGACCGTCTCCGCGGTTTGTCCGGTACCCGGCGGAGCGCACCCAAGCTACACCCACGGCTATTACGGCCGCGACAACGCAGCCTATCTGGAGTGGGACAGGGTTTCCGCCGACCGCGATCTTTTCGGGGCGTGGATGCGGGAGAATGTGTTGAACGTCGACAGCGATATCTATGGCGGCCGTATCCGCACGGACGCGGGAGACGCCCGGTGACCGGATTCAGCAGCGCCGAAATGATGACGGTCGCGGCGGCCCGCGCCTTACGCAATGATGATGTCGTTCTGGTGGGGATCGGCGCGCCGTCGGCGGCCTGCAATCTGGCCCGCCTTACCCACGCGCCGGACATCACTCTGATTTACGAAAGCGGAACCATCGGCACCGCGCCAGACATCCTGCCGCTTTCCATCGGTGACGGGGAGCTGTGCGACACGGCCCTGACCACCGTCTCGGTGCCGGAGATGTTCCGCTACTGGCTGCAAGGCGGGCGGGTTTCGGTCGGCTTTCTGGGCGGCGCACAGATTGATCGGTACGGCAACCTCAACACGACTGTCATCGGCGACTACGATGCGCCGAAAATTCGCCTGCCGGGGGGCGGCGGCGCACCGGAAATTGCATCCGCCTCGCAAAAGGTCTTCATCACCATGAAGCAGAGCAAACGGGGCTTCGTCGAAAAGATCGACTTCTACACTTCCTTCGGCCATGGAGACGGCGGCGACCATCGCAAGCGGCTCGGCATCCCTACCGAGGGACCGGCGTTGTTAATCACCGATCTGGCGGTCTGGACGCCCGACCCGGTATCGAAGGAATTCGCGGTGACCTCAATCCACCCCGGCGTTACGCGGGACGCGGTTCGCGAGACCGTCGGCTGGGAAGCTAAAGTCGCAGAGAATGCGGTCGAAACCGAACCGCCCACCGGCGAAGAACTCGATATTCTGAGAGACTTGCACGCCCGCACCAAAGCGGCCCATGAAGGATAATCTTCTGAGCGGCGGGCGGAAAAAAGAAAGGTAAACAACCATGGCTGAAGCATTCATCTGCGACTATATCCGCACGCCGATAGGCCGCTTCGGCGGGGCCTTGTCCTCCGTCCGGGCCGATGATCTGGGCGCAATCCCCTTGCACGCACTCGCCGAACGCAATCCGGGCCTGGATCTGGAAGCCATTGAGGAAGTCTTTTACGGCTGCGCCAACCAGGCGGGCGAGGATAACCGGAACGTCGCCAGAATGAGCCTGCTGCTGGCGGGCTACCCGGAGAGTATCCCGGGTACGACGCTCAACCGTTTGTGCGGATCGGGTATGGACGCGGTGATCTCGGCGGCCCGGGCGATCCGGGCGGACGAGATGGAGCTTGCGGTCGCAGGCGGCG
>JANQIT010000313.1 GCA_028282025.1 Hwanghaeella sp.
CGCCGCCTCTTCGCACGACTCAATGATGAAATCGACAGCCGACTGTTCGAAGGACGGCAAGACCGGCGCATCCAGAGCCCAACCGCCCAGCCCGTTCCCGCCGTGGATATCGGCCGCATCCGCCGTCGCCTCCCGGACCAAGGGCCGGTCGGCCCCGGCCAGGACAGGCAGGTCGGACCTGCCAAGAAAGGCCGCCAGCACCGCTGCATTCCGAAATGTGACCGAAAGCGGCATGTTACCCGCCACAGCCGTCACCCCGCACAGGGTAAACCGCCTTCCCGGAGCCAAGGCGCACATCAGCGCAATCGCGTCATCGACCCCCGGATCGCAATCGATGATGACCCGCGGGCCTCCATTCGAGTCGCTCATTTCCGCCTCTGCTTCACCAATCCGTTTCTATATGCAATGCAATAGCTGCACTGCGGTACCGCAATTTCCATGCGTGCCTGTCCGGCTAAACGTACAATCCTTATCATCCCACATAACAATCTGAAAAGATTAGGTCTTTTTTTAACGCCTGCCATTTTGCTCCTTGGGCCGGGCCGCCAAAGCGATTATCTCTAGGTAATAATATTTCAATCCCAACCCGCGCCGCACAGGCCGCTTTGGGGGGCGGATTGGAGGGCGGCGCCCCGCCCCAAACGCCAGACTCAGGAGGAATTGGTAATGGCTCTCTTCGGTTCGATCCATTTCGACAATCACGAACAGGTCGTTTTCAGCCACGACACAGCGTCGGGCTTGAAGGCCATCATTGCGGTTCACAACACGAACCGGGGACCGGCGCTCGGCGGGTGCCGGATGTGGGACTATGGCTCAGAGGAAGAAGCCGTCACCGACGTGCTGCGTCTGTCGCGGGGCATGACCTATAAGAACGCTTTGGCGAACCTGCCCTTCGGCGGCGGTAAGTCGGTGATCATCGGCGATGCCAAAAAAGCGAAAACACCGGCCATGATGCGCGCCATGGGCCGCATGGTAGAACGCCTCGGCGGGACCTACATTATCGCGGAAGACGTCGGCACCAACCCCGACGACATGACAGAGATCCGCCGCGGTACGCCGCATGTGAAGGGCGTGAAAGGCGAAGGCGGCGATCCGTCGCCGGCAACAGCGTTCGGGGTTTTCGCCGGCATCGAAGCGTCTGTGAAACACAGACTTGGCAAGGATACACTGGACGGCGTGCGGGTCGCTGTGCAGGGACTGGGCCATGTGGGCTATGACCTGGCGCGGCAGCTACGCGCCGCCGGCGCCGACCTGGTGGTCACCGACATCGACATGGCGGCCCTGGATCGCGCGGCCCAGGAACTTTCGGCGGAAGTCGTCGGGCTGGACGCAATTTATGACGCGGATGTCGATGTCTACGCCCCTTGCGCCCTCGGCGCGACTGTCAACGGCGACACCGTTCCAAGACTCAAAGCGAAGATCGTCGCCGGGTCGGCCAACAACCAGTTGGCCACGGATGCGGACGGTGACGCGCTGGCCGCACGCGGCATTTTGTATGCGCCTGACTATGTCATCAATGCCGGCGGCGTCATCCACATCTATCACG
The DNA here is from genome assembly GCA_028282025.1 of Hwanghaeella sp. Lineage (GTDB taxonomy): Bacteria > Pseudomonadota > Alphaproteobacteria > UBA8366 > Aestuariispiraceae > Hwanghaeella. The sequence goes on from JANQIT010000313.1 coordinate 1,547, forward strand.
AAGGCGCGGACTACGATCACGACCGCGCCTTTGCCCATGTCGGCGGTATCGGCGACGTGCTAACGGAAATCTATAGCCTGGCGGACCGGGAAAACTTGTCCACACACACCGCCGCAGACCGCCTGGCGGAAAGGAAGTTTCAGCTCGGCAACACCAAGCAAGCCGCATAACGGGCGAGGCTTCGCACCCCAGACATCCGATCCCGTATTTCAAAGGCGCGCTCTTTCCTTCTGAATGGAGAGAGGCGCCTTGGGATGGATTTACAACAGTTCGTGCTCCGATCACCGACCGGCGGCGCGTGCGCATGCCGCCGAATAGCGCTCGATCTGCGCCTTTGTTCGTGAGCGGAATATCTCCGGCGCAAGAACTTCTCTGCACTCTACTTCAACAAATTGCCGATCACCAAAGCGGAGACGGACACCGCGGCCTTGCAGGCGGTTTCCTTATTTTTACATAGCTCAGAAAATCTCGAGACCGTATCCGGCCCCTCCAAAAATCCCTTCTTAGACACTAGCAGAATCCACCACACAGTAATTAAATATTACTAATATAGTGTTTTATGAGAGTCTCAGACTTTCGGATTCCATCCCAAAATACTAATTAGAGTTTCATATTACAATTATATATTAAATATCTTATTTTCTAGAAATCCAACAAAACCCTATCACTACTCTAAATCGTGGTTTCTAATATTCCTATTTTTGCGGTATTTGCGTAGATTTGTGCGTTTTCGTCACAAAACCATCGACGAAGAAAAAATATTCACCGCCCGTTTTAGTTAACCATTCATTCATTTTGGCACGACTTAATACCGCATATCAGATTTGGACGGTACGGAAACGCAAACGGGAGATGGGCTTTCATTTTCCAAGGCTGAACTGGATGAAAGCCACAAAGCTTCGACATCTCCATGTTTCGATAATCAATAAAGAGGGGCGCTATGCTTAGGAATCTCAACATTGGTATGAAGATCGCCGGTGGCTACGGGATCATTCTGGTGATCCTGCTGGGATTAAGTGTCACCATGATGCTGCTATCCCAAAAGAACGGCACGCTTAGAGAGAGTGCAATCTCTGCCAATCAGAATCTCGACAAGCTAAGGTCGTCCCTTGTACGGGCTAACGAGTATATGGTCACCAAACAGCCCGACGCGATAGAAAGCGCCCGTCAGCATATCGACGAAAGCTTCGATCTCGGCGACCGGCAGGTCGTATCATATCTCGGTTCCCTCGACGAGATAGAACAGAACAACGTTCGGATTGAGTCGCTGACCTCCGAGATTCACAACGCCGCCAACGAATTGAGCACCTTGTCCGTCTCCATTAGCGAGTTGCAATCGGCAAAGCTGGGGCAGTTCGAAGAGCTACAATCGAAAGCGGAGGAAAACCTAAAGAAGGCTGTCGCGAACGAAAGCATGGACTTGGTGCAACGGTCGCTGCGAATGTCGGCCGCGGCGAGAGAGCAGATGGGGCGCGTGAACGGTTCGAACACCGCAGCCCGCAACCTCAGACATTATGCGCTTTCCGCCAAGCTGATCACGCTCGAATACCAACTTGAAAGGGATGCGGGCCGGCGAGCCGAAATGAAAGATATCTTCCTTTCGGCGGTTACGGGTCTGAACCGGGAAATCGAAGCGTTAACGGCGATCCTTTCCGGATCCTCCAAGGACGTCGCAATGAAGATCAGCGGCGCGGTGGGTACGCTGGAATCGAATTTTTCAACACTCACGACAGAAATTGAGAATCTGGAATCCGCCACGGCGGACCTGTCTCTGATCTCGGATCAGATTGCACAGACATATGAGGAGAACGCCGTCTATTCGAACGCCGAAATGGTGTCCCTATCCGAAAACTCGAACCTGATACTTCTGGTTGGGATCGGCTTCACCTTCCTGGTTTCGCTGGTTCTGACGGTTGTGCTGAGGCGCAACATTGGAAGCCCGATTATCGAGATGACTTCCGTAATGAACAAATTGGCGACAGGCGACTCTTCAATCGTCATTCCCGAAACTTCGCGCAGCGACGAAATTGGGAAGATGAGGAATTCCCTGGTCGTCTTCCGCAACAACGCGGCGGAGATGCAAAGGCTGGAAGAACAGCAGCGCCTGTCCAAGGTACACTCCAACAAGGAGCGCGCAGAGATCATCCGCAGCCTGTCCACAGAACTCAGCGAAGCGACGAAAGGCGTTATCAAACAGACGACCGTCGCCGCCTCGCAGATGAGCGAACAGGTCGATCACCTGAACAAAATCTCGACCGATACGGTCGCCCGCGCGGAATCTGTCAGGGCCGCAACGGCCGGCACCAACGACCGCGTCGAAGTCGTTTCGTCCGCGATCGGTGAAATATCGAAGGCGCTTCAGGAAATCTCCATGCGGGCAAGTCAATCCTCGAACATGGTCGATAACGCGGTGTCCGAAACGGAAACCATGTCCACGAACATGAACGATGTGATGACGTCCTCGCAGCAGGTTCAGGAAGTCATGCAGTTGGTTCAGGGCATTGCGGCTCAGACCAACATGCTTGCCCTGAACGCGACAATCGAGGCCGCACGCGCCGGAGACGCCGGAAAAGGGTTCAGCGTGGTGGCAAACGAGGTTAAGTCGCTCGCAAATCAAACCGCCAACGCAACGAATTCGATCCAGGAACAGGTCGACGGGATCGACAAGGCGATCGCTCAGGCCTCCTCATCTTCCAGCGAATGTCAGGGAATGATCCACGGCATCTCGGAATTCGCCCTAACCATTGCAACCTCCATAGAGGAACAATCGGCGACGACGGATGTCGTGAACAGAAACATCCTGGAAATTTCCGAGCAGGGGGCAAAGGTCACCGAGTCGATTGACGGAGTGAATGCCGACGCCAGCGAGATCAAGTCGATTGCTTCCGGGATGCGGGAAGCCGTTGAAAGCATGAATGCAACGGCGGAGAAGCTTGAAGTCTCCGTCACGCATTTGCTGGAGCGTCTTGAAGAAGACGCGAAGGCTTTAGAGAGCGAAGCGCAGCAAGCCGCGTAACCGCTCGACACGTAAACATCATTTCTTACTAAAACGGGAGACCTTGAAATGAAACTCAAGACAAAGCTTTTTGCCGCCATTCTGACTTCCATGATGATGCCGGTCGCCGCCCAGGCAGACCCGGTCGCCGATGCGATGCGCACGGTCTATGACGGCAAGATCCAGCCGTGGCTGTCCCAAGGTGTGGTTGTCGACGCCATCAAGACCCAGAACACGGAAAACGCCGGCCTGTCGGACGCGCAAGCCAAAGCTATCGACGATGCATGGCGTGCGGCGAAAGGGGGCGATCACTATAGCCAGATCATGGCGAAGGAGTGCTCGAAATTCATCCTCGATAAGCAGAACAACTCCGATGGATTGATTGTTGAGATGTTCATTGTCGGCCTTAAGGGACTGAACGTCTGCCAGTCGATTTTGACCAGCGATGTCCTTCAGGGCGACGAACCCAAGTTCCAGGTTCCGATGCAGGGCGGCGTTGCAGGGGAACTCATCGAGGAACCTGAATGGGACGATGAGGTCGGCAGCTTCGTGCGTAAGATCAGCCGTACGATCACCGATCCGGCGAACAGCGAAGTAATCGGGACCATCACGGCGGCCATCGTTGTCGATAAACTTTGATCGTCCTTTTGTAGGCCTGTTTTGAACAGGCCCCGGCAACCCCGGTCGAATGGCCCGAGAGCAACCGTACTCTCGGGCCGTTTTCTTTCGGAGGGCCGCCACGGCGAACGGGTCCAACTTTTAGTGCCTGTAGCCAATGGCGACATATCCCCCGGCCACAAACGCCCTCTCCTCACGGCGACTTCGATCACGTTTTGTTTTCTGCGGTTTTACGCCGTCCCACGGCCGGTTCTACGCGGAATTAAGCAGAATTCCGCGATTGCAACTGATTTTCATTTGCTATACATGCCTCTAGCACTACATCCGTGCCCGCCGGTGCAGTTGTCACGGGCAAGGGTGCAAAAACAAACTTTGGAGAGAAATATGAGACTTGGAGGTCTTCTGGGTGCAGTTGCCTGCGCCGCTCTGCTCGCCACCGGCCAGGCGCATGCCGCCGGTGAACTGAATCTGTATTCCTCGCGTCACTACGACACGGACGAGCGGCTCTACACCGCGTTCGAGGAAAAAACCGGGATCAAAATCAACCGGATTGAGGACAAGGCGGACGCGCTGATCGAACGGATCAAAGCCGAAGGCGCCAACAGCCCGGCGGACATTCTGCTGACCGTGGATGCGGGCCGGCTTTGGCGCGCCGATCAAGCCGGTATCCTGCAACCCGTCGAGTCCGACGTTCTCAACAACAGGGTTCCCGAGTGGCTGCGTCATCCGAGCGGACATTGGTTCGGATTTTCCCAGCGCGTTCGCATCCTGTTCTACGATAAAAGCAAGGTGAACCCACAGGAAATCTCGACCTACCAGTCGCTGGCCGATCCGAAGTTCAAAGGTATGGTCTGCACCCGGTCGTCCGGCAACATCTACATGCTGTCGCTGATGTCCTCGATGATCAACCATCTTGGTCCGGAACTGGCTTCGTCCTGGGCTCAAGGCGTCTGGAACAACCGGGCCCGCGATCCGGCCGGCGGCGACACAGACCAGCTCCGCGGCATTGCGTCCGGCGAATGCGCCATCTCTGTTTCCAACACCTACTACTTCGCCCGCGCGCTGCGCAAAGACGTCAAAGGCCTGCCCGACGACGCCATGGCGAACATCGGTTGGGTTTTCCCGAACCAAGGGTCGTTCGGCGCGCACGCCAACATCTCCGGCGGTGGCGTGGTCGCCACGGCGCCGAACAAAGAGAACGCCATCAAGTTCCTGGAGTATCTCGCCAGCGATGAAGCACAGCAGTACTTCTCCGCCGGGAACGACGAGTATCCGGCCGTGATGGGCGTCGGCCTTTCCGAAAGCGTCGCCAAACTGGGCATCTTCCGGACCGATACGCTGAACCTTTCGGCTTTGGGTGAAAACCAGCCGATGGCGCAGCGGATCTACGACAGCATCGGCTACAAGTAAGCCGTCATACTGCTGCAGACGATCAGGGGCGCATCTCGGTGCGCCCCTTTTTCGTTGCCCGATCACCCGATGCATCGCCGCACCCGGTCTTTCCGGCCGGAAAGCCAGGCCTGCGGTTTCAAGGGTTCCGGATTATGGAACGGTGCTCTCTATACTGCTGAGGTCTTTTCGCCGGGCCGCGACTTCATGATCGCGCGGCTTAGAAAGATCAGCGGCAGCAGCCCCACCGCGACGATGACCAGCGACGGCGTCGCCGCCTGGGTCAACCGTTCATCCTTGGCCAGGTTATAGGCCTGAATGGCCAAAGTATCGAAGTTGAACGGCCGCATGATCAGGGTCGCCGGCAATTCCTTCATCACATCGACAAAAACGATCAATCCCGCGGTCAGCAACCCGCCCGACATGATCGGCGCATGGATACGCACCGCCGTAGCCGCCGGTCCCTTGCCCAACATCCGCGCGGCATCCTCCATACTGGGCGTCACCTTGCCCAGGCTGGCCTGAACCGTATTGAGCGACACCGCCATGAAGCGCACCAGATAGGCGAGGATCAACGCGGCCAGACTTCCGGTCAGAAGAAGGCCGGTCGATACGCCGAACAATTCGCGGAACACGCGGTCGACGGCGTTATCGAAAAACGCGACGGGAATCAGAATCCCCACCGCGATCATGGTGCCCGGAACCGCATAGCCAAGGCCGACCACAAGATTGGCGGCGTTGGATATGCGCGAACGTTCGATCCGCGCAACATAGGCAAGGAACAGGGACACGACGACGGCCAGCACCGCCGTGCCGCCAGCCAGCGTGAAGCTGTTCAGGATCATGGTGAGATAGCGCGGGCTCAACAGATTGTGCCCATCGGTAAACGCCATCCACAGCAGCATGATGAAAGGCGCGATGAAGCCGACGATCAACGGCACACTGCAGAAGACGATGGCCGCGGCCGACCGCCAACCCTTGAGCCGGTGACCCTTGATCGGCTGATACTTGCTGGACGTCTGATAGAACCGGGCATGACGGCGGCTGATCCGCTCCATCACCAGAAGCACCAGCACGAATGTCAGAAGGACGCTGGAAAGCTGCGCCGCCGCGATCCGATCCCCCATTGACGCCCAGGTGCGATAGATCCCCGTCGTGAAGGTCGGGATGCCGAAATGGGCGACCGTGCCAAAGTCGGCGAGCGTCTCCATAAGCGCCAGCGCCACGCCGGCGACAATCGCGGGCCGCGCCAAGGGCATCGCCACCGACCGGAATGCGCCCCACGACGTCCTTCCCAAGGTTCGCGCAACATCCAGAACGCAGATCGACTGTTCCAGAAACGCGGCGCGGGTCAACAGATAGACATAGGGGTACAGGACCATCGAAAAGATCACGATGGCGCCCTCTATGGTGCGAATCCGCGGAAACCAGTATTCCCCGAAACGCAGGCCGGTCAGATCCCGGATCATTGTCTGGATCGGGCCGGACGCCTGCAGCACATCCGTATAGGCGTAGGCAACAACATAGGCTGGCACCGCCAGGGGCAGGATCAGCGCCCATTCAAAGAAACGGCGGCCGGGAAAACGGCACATCACGACCAGCCAGGCGCTTCCGACGCCGCCGATCCCGACACCGAACGCGACCCCCACCATCAGGATCAAACTGTTCTGGATATAGAGAGGCAGCACCGTCTCGACGAGATGCGGCCAGTTGCCCTGGCCCGGTTGGAAGATACTCCAGACGATCCCCATGACGGGCACCGACAGGATCAGGGCGATCAACAGCGCCGACAGGCTGAGGCCGGATCGCAGGTTTACCTTAAGGCCCGGCATCCATCCTTTTGGGGACGCCGCACTGACTGTCTGCGTGTTCATAACCGACCGACCTTATGAAAATTGCGCGAATGCGTATCATGCACTGTTGGCAGCGGCAACTGAGGCGCACGTCCGACAAACGGAACACACCGGCCGCCCGCGACCGTGTGCGGACGATCACTGCGCGCGCTACAGCGATTTCAGAAAGGCGATCAGGGCTTCCCGCTCGGTTTTCGACAGGGCTTTGAATCCGTTCCGCGCCGCTTCGCCCTCACCGCCATGCCAGAGGATCGCTTCTTCGATGGATTGCGCGCGCCCGTCATGCAACAGCGCGACGCCGCCATGCAGCGTTTCGATCAAGCCTACTCCCCAGAGCGGCGGCGTGCGCCATTCCCGGCCCGTCGCCTTGAAGTCGGGCCGGCCATCCGCCAGCCCGTCCCCCATGTCGTGCAACAGAAGGTCAGTATACGCCATCACCGGCACGCCATCCAAATAGTCCAACGGCGACCGGGCGGTCCCGGTTTTCGGCCGATGGCACCGGGCGCAGCCCACCCGGTCGAACAGGCGGGCCCCCGGCTCCTCCGCCGCAGTGGTGCGCGCCGCCGGCGGGGACAGCGCCCGCATATAGACGGCGACAGCCTCCACATCCGCGGCGTCAAGTTCGACCCCGCCGTCCGCGTCCCGGCAGACCGTTTGCGTTTCGCCGCAATCGTGCGCCGGGAAGAGCGGCGAGGTGATCCCGATATCGCCGAGGAACGCGCCCGCGGTCTGGTGCGCAAGGTCCGGCTCGTTCGACTTCCAGCCGAAACGGCCCAATACCGTCTTCTCCAAGCCCCGATGCCAAACCCTGTTCGGACGGCCGGAAATCCCGTCGCCGTCCGCGTCTTCCGGATCGGCGAAGCTCAGGATTTCCTCCTCCGGGATCGCTTCCAGCAGTCCCAGTCCGACGATTGGCTGGCCGATGCGCAGCGAGGTCAACGCATCCTCCAAGCTTCCGTGCGAGCCACGCTTGAAGAGCATTGACGGCCGCCGAAGCCTATAGGGTTCGCCGTCGTCATAGGTCCCTACCGTAAGATCGTAGGACAGTTCGACATCCGCTTCGCCCGGTACGCCGCGCACGCCGCGCGTGTTGAGTTGCGTGCCATAGGCGGGATGCGGAGCGGGCGCGCCGTTATCGTCCACGCCCGGCACGCTCAAACGCACCAGGGCGGTCAACAGGGGTTCGAACGGATCGCCGGGCGCCTTTCCCCGCCCGCCTTTCGGATGGCAGGTGGAACAGGCGTTGCGGTTGAAGAGCGGCCCCAGCCCTTCGCCGACCTTCCGTTCCCCCTGTCCCGTGACAGGCAGGAAGTGCAGATTGAACAGCTCTTCCCCACGCCCGGCGGGCGCGGCCCGCGACAGGTCGACGCCCGGATAAGGCGCGATCAGCGTTTCTTGTAGCGAGCCTTGGACCAGTCCCGGCGCGGCCGTCGACCAGGAAATCGCAGACGCAACGGCGAGTGCGACCGCAAGCTTTTGCAGAAATCGGGTCTTCATGCCGCAGTTCTACGACACCTGTTCGTGAAATTCACGCCTCCATGGACATCAATGACGCGTTACCGCCCGCGGCCGTTGTATCGACGCTGATCGTGCGTTCCGTCGCGAAGCGGTGCAGATAGCGCGGCCCTCCGGCCTTCGGTCCCGTCCCGGAAAGCCCCTCGCCGCCGAACGGCTGCACCCCGACAATGGCCCCGATCTGATTGCGGTTTACATAGGCGTTCCCGACCTGCAGCCGATCCAGGATGTGAGTCACCGTATTTTCCACACGGCTGTGCACCGCGACCGTCAGGCCGTAACCCGTGCCGTTGATCGCATCGATCACCTTGTCCAGGTCCCCCGCCTTATAGCGCACGACATGAAGGACGGGGCCGAATACCTCCCGCTCCAGAACCTCGATGCCGCCGATCTCGTAGGCGCAGGGCGCAAAAAAGGCCCCGTCGCTGCTGTCTTGCGGAAGCGGTGTGCGGAACAGAAGTTTGGCCTCCGTCTCCATCTTCTCGGTATGAGCGGTGAGCATCCGAAGGGCGTCGGCATCGATCACCGGCCCCACATCCGTCTCCAACAGGCTGGGATCGCCGACCCGCAGTTCCTTCATGGCGCCGGCGATCATCTCGATCTGCTTGTCGGCGATATCCTGCTGCACGAACAAGACCCGCAGCGCGGAACAGCGCTGACCGGCGCTTTGAAAGGCCGAAACCAGGACGTCGCGCGTCACCTGCTCGGGCAAGGCGGAGGAATCCACGATCATGGCGTTCTGGCCGCCGGTTTCCGCGATCAAGGGGGCGATTGGCCCGGTCCGGTTCGCCAGCGCCAGATTGATGATCCGGGCGGTTTCCGTGGACCCGGTGAAGGCCACGCCGGCAATGCGTGGATCCGGCAGAAGGGCGTTGCCGAGTGTCGGACCGTCCCCCGGCAGCAGGCTCAGGACATCGCCGGGAATCCCGGCGCGCAACAACAGACGCACCGCTTCGTGGGCGATGATCGGCGTCTGTTCGGCGGGCTTGGCCAGCACGCAGTTGCCCGCCGCCAGCGCCGCCGAAACCTGCCCGGTGAAGATCGCCAGCGGGAAATTCCAAGGCGAGATGCAGAGGAACACCCCGCGCCCGTGCAGCTGGATGGAATTCGCTTCCCCCGTCGGTCCCGGCAAGGCGACAGGACCGGCGAAATCCTCTTCCGCGCGCTGCGCGTAGTAGCGCAGAAAATCCACGGCCTCCCGCACCTCGGCCACCGCATCGAGAATGCTCTTGCCGGCCTCCCGCACGGCCAGCGCCATCAGCCGGGGCATTTCCGCCTCGTACAGATCGGCGGCCCGGCGCAGGATCGCCGCCCGCTCGGACGCAGGGGTCCGGTCCCAGGCCAGACGGGCGCGGTGGGCCCGGTCCAGCGCGGTCAAAGCCTGTTCCGCCGTCGTATCGACGACGTGACCGATCCGCTCGGACGTGTTGGCGGGATTGAAGACCGGCCGCCCGTCACCCCCCTCTTCCGGCCGCCCGCCGATCACCGGCCCCGCCCACAGGCTTTCCCGAACGGAGTCCCGCATCTCGGCGCGCAACGGCTTCAGAGACGGCACATCGGTCAGGTCCAGGCCCAGGGCGTTGTCCCGGTCCGGCCCATAGAGGCGGCGCGGGACCGGGATCGACGGATGGGCGGCGGACCGCAGGGACCGCGTTGCAGCGATCGGGTCGGCGACAATGGCCGCCAGCGGCTGATTCTCATCGACGATGCGGTTGACGAAGGATGTATTGGCCCCATTCTCCAACAACCGCCGCACCAGATAGGCCAGCAGATCTTCGTGACTGCCGACCGGCGCGTAGATCCGGCAGTTCAAGCCCATTTTTTCCTTGCCGACAACCTGATCGTAAAGCGCATCCCCCATGCCGTGCAGGCGCTGGAATTCGAAATCCTCCCGGTTCCCCGCCATCTCCATCACGGCGGCGGCGGTGTGCGCGTTATGGGTTGCGAAACAGGGATAGAAGGCCGCCCCGCCATCCAACAGCTTCTTGGCGCAGGCTAGGAAGGAAACGTCGGTCGATGCCTTGCGCGTGAAAACGGGATAACCGCTTTCGCCCATTTCCTGGGCGCGCTTGATCTCCGTATCCCAATAGGCGCCTTTCACCAGGCGCACCATCAGCCGGCGTTTGTCGCGCCGGGCGATGTCGGCCAGCCAGTCGACCAGCGGGGCCGCGCGCTTCTGATAGGCCTGAACCGCCAGGCCGAACCCGTCCCACCCTTTCAGGGAGGCGTCCGCACTGGCCGCCTTGATGACATCCATGGAGATGTCCAGCCGGTCCGCTTCCTCCGCATCGACGCAAAGGCCGATTTCCATTTCCTTGGCCAGACTCGCCAGGTCCATGAGACGCGGATAAAGCTCCGTCATCACGCGGTCGCGCTGGGCGAATTCATAGCGCGGATGCAGGGCGGAGAGTTTGATGGAAACGCCCGAGGCCTCGATGGGGCCGCGTCCCTTGGCGGCTTTGCCGATGGCGCGGATCGCGTCGGCATAAGCCTCGAAATAACGCTCGGCATCGGCCATGGTCCGCGCCGCCTCGCCCAGCATGTCATAGGAGTGGCGATAGCCCGCGCCCTCCGCCGCGCGGGCGCGGTCCAGCGCTTCCCCAATATTGCGGCCCATCACGAATTGGCGGCCCATGACCCGCATTGCCTGGGTCACGGCCTGGCGCACCACGGGCTCTCCCGAACGGTGGATAAGCTTGCCGAAAATCGCCTTCCAGTCCTTGCCCGCGGTTTCCTCCAGGCGCACCAGCCGCCCGGTCAGCATCAGCCCCCAGGTGGAGGCGTTCACGAACAAAGAGTCGGACGCGCCCATATGGGCCGACCAGTCGCCGGTCCCGATCTTGTCCTTGATCAGAGCGTCGGCAGTTTCGGCGTCGGGGATACGCAGCAAGGCTTCCGCCAAGCACATCAGGACGACGCCTTCATGGCTGGAAAGCTCGTATTCATGCATGAAGGCGTCGATCCCGGACGAGCGCACCCGATCCGCCCGAACCCGCCGGACCAGCGCCCGGGCGCGTTCCTCCACCCGGTCCACCGCATCCGCGGGCATTTGCGCCTGGCTCAACCGTTCGGCGACGCAAGCCTCTTCATCCATCCGATAGGCGGCGCGCACCGCTTCGCGCAGATCCGTCGTTTGAGTCAAATCGTCATAAACCGGATCAGTGAACAGCATTTCCAACCCCTGCATGAAGGTTATTCACTATGACCAGAGAATACCGTAGATATTCCCATATATACTTCCATTTTTCGCAAAATAACGATATTTCATCTGGTATATTGCCATTTTAATAGAGAATAATTTTAATTATGGATCGTATCGACAGAAGTATTCTGACGGAGCTTCAGGAAAACGGCCGTCTGACCAACGTGGAACTGGCGCGCCGGGTGAATCTGAGTCCCACCCCCTGTCTGGAGCGGGTCCGCCGCTTGGAGCGCGACGGCATCATTCAAGGCTACGCCGCCCGGCTGAAACCATCGAAGCTGGATCTGGGACTCGCCGTTTTCGTACAGGCGACCCTGGACCGCACCACCACCGACGTCTTCGACAAGTTTCAAGCGGCGGTCGCCGGAATCGACGCCATCGTCGAATGCCATATGGTGGCCGGCGGTTTCGACTATCTCCTGAAGGTGCGTGTCGCCGATATGGAAGCGTTCCGCAGCTTCCTGGGAGAGGTGATCAATAACCTTCCCGGCATTTCCTCCACCACCACCTATGTGGTGATGGAGGCGGTGAAAGAAGGCGAGAAGCTGCCGATACCGGCAAAATCCTGAACTTTCCGGCTGTGCAGAACCGGAAAATCTTTTTACGTTGCCGCTCATGTGCGGAATAGCGGGATTCATCGAAGCAAAGGCCGACAAGGGCCCGAAGGAGCTGCTGGCGGACGTCAACGCGATGACGGACGCCATTCTGCACCGCGGCCCCGACAGCGGCGGACACTGGCTGAATTCCGGCGCCGGGGTTGGGATGGGCTTCCGGCGTCTGGCGATCATCGATCTTTCCGAGACCGGCAACCAGCCGATGACGTCGAGCTGCGAGCGCTATGTCATCACCTATAATGGGGAGATCTATAACTACCGCGCCCTGCGCGACGTACTGGAATCCGAGGGCCGCCGGATGCGCGGCCAATCCGATACCGAAGTGATGCTGGAAGGGATTTCCGCCTGGGGTGTGGAGGAGACCCTGCAGCGTCTGATCGGTATGTTCGCCATCGCGCTGTGGGACAAGAAGCGCCGGGAGATCACGTTGATCCGCGACCGGCTGGGGATCAAGCCGCTCTATTTCGGCCTGCGCGACGGCATGTTCGTCTACGGTTCGGAACTGAAGGCGCTGCGCGCCAAGCCGGGCCTGACCGGCAAGCTGGACCGGGAAGCGCTGACCCAATATCTGCGCTTCAACTACGTACCCGCCCCGCGCACGATCTATGAAGGCGTCTACAAGCTGGAGCCGGGCTGCATCCTGCGCTTCCGCCCCGGCCGGGATACGGAACCGCGGATTGAGCGCTACTGGTCGCTGGACGATCATGTCGGCACCGGGCGCGGGTCGCCGGACCCGCATGTCGCCGTCGACAGGCTCTACGATCTGCTGTCGGACGCGGTGGAAAAACGCATGGTGGCCGACGTTCCGCTGGGCGTGCTGCTGTCCGGCGGGGTGGACAGCAGCGTGGTCGCCGCCCTGATGCAGGAGAAATCGTCCCGCCCCATCAGAACCTTCACCATCGGTTTCGATGACGAGGCCTTTAACGAGGCCGAGCATGCACGCGCGGTCGCCGACTTCCTTGAAACCGATCATACGGATCTGACCTTACGGCCTGACGATGTTCAGGCGCTTATTCCGAACATGCCGGAATGGCACGACGAACCGTTCGCCGACTCCTCCGCACTGCCGACCTGGCTGGTCTCCAAACTGGCGCGCGATCATGTCACGGTCGCCCTGTCAGGGGACGGCGGCGACGAGGTGTTTTTCGGCTACAACCGCTACAGCGCGGCGCCCGCCGCCT
>JANQIT010000323.1 GCA_028282025.1 Hwanghaeella sp.
TCATTCAGGCCTAACCTTTGAAAACCGAAGGGCTTCGCGTAGATCGTTCAAGACACGCTCCGCCTGCGCGCGATCTCGTCGAGAAAGTTGACCATGCGACGCCCCAAGGAAATGCCGCAACTGATCGATACGTTCCTGTACCTTTGTTTCATGCTTGCGTTTTACACCTCTTGCCACTTCCCACCTTAACATGGAGGCGGTCCCACCGGGAAGCATATCCCCGTCACGCCACAACTCTCGGTATATTTTACTTAACTGATGATTACGTGCCGTGGGGCGTTGCAATAACCCTGTGTAGTATGGGTTGATTACAGACCTGTTGCTGTTTGTGAAGCTCGGGGTGTTGCGCAGGATGACGACGTCCTGCTCCATTTGCTGCCTCAACTTCCAAATACGAAGGGGGGCCAATTTGGCGCCCGGTGACAAACGTAATATTTCCTGCCGCCAAAAATGGGCGGCCTCTGCGACTTTCAGAACCTCTTTAAGGCGTGTCACATCACGCTGGGTGTAGAATTTGCTTTGCCGTCTCCTAATGACCAGATATTTGAAAGTCGGATCGATTTGTCTGATGGAGTGTATCACCTTACGTGCGGTTATGAGATTCTGTTGTGATTCTGGCTGTGCCCTTCTGGGCGTTGTAGAGCGGCCACCGACTTGAATAATACCCAAGTCAGGCGAGGGGTCTGTAGGCCGCTCAAATCCCCCTAGTTGTCGAAGCAGAGTGCGCCAAGCATTACTGGCTCCATCCGCTGCTGCTTCCCGGTCAAACGCATCGAGCAACCGATCCACTTCAGCGTGATCAATTCCACCGTTAGTTCGAACCAGGATCTCTGCGATCCTATCCAATTCGTCGGATGGGGCCGCCATCACCCCGCGTTGAGGGCGGGCGAGCGATGCACGGGCCCGCTGCATCGCCTCCGTCAAGAGCGCGCCAGTGTCTTGACCGTCCTGCGCCTTGGTCGATGAAGGTCTCTCCCACGGCGTTAGCGAATCCGACCACACATCTACTTGCGCATCCAAAAGTTCTTCGTCCTGGATAAGCGATGGGGCATCGGAATCGACCTCGGCCAGGCCTCCCTCTTTTCCAGAAAGCCCTATTATCCCGGCACCCCGATTTCCCGGACCTGCAGGCGCTTCCCGATGCGGCAACTGATCAGGGTTGGTCTGTGCGGCCGGTTCGCTTGCACTCACCTCCCGGATGAATTCCGGGATTTCTTCGGGCTCCACACCAATGGAAAGAAGGTGATCCAAGGTGAAGGGGTCGCCGGGTTTTGCGTCATTGAAAACCGGTGTGCGGCCGCCGAACATCCGGCGCGCCGCGTCCAGATCGCGGGCGGTGAAGCGAACGCCGGTTTCGAACGCCACGGGCCGGCCGGCGCGGCGGCTGACGTCGGCGGCCAAGGCCGCGCGGCGGCCGGCTTCGACTTCCTGTTCACGGCGCATGGCCGTCTGTTCCTTCGCCAGGGCGCGCATGCCGATACGGCGGCGCACGCGATCCATCACCTCCGGCGGCGGGTCATAGTCAAAATCCAAAAGAAAGGGGCTGGGGCGGCGCGGTGTCATTAGCAGTTTCCTTATGCGGGAAAGAGGGCCCGGTAGCCGCCGCGCACCGCTCGGTCGGTCCGTTCGTGATCGGGATGCGTCTTGTCCAGATAGGCCGGCGAGGATTGCAGCGACCGCAGCCGGTCCCGCGTCATCGGCGGGTCGGCCTTGGCTTTGCGCGCCGCCGCACCGGCATCGGTCCGGTCCTTGAGTTTCTTCAGGAGCAGAATGCCCCCCGCGCTGGACGAAAGATCCAACAGGGCCTCCAACACGTCGGAATCGCCTCCATCAACGTCTTTCAATAATTCCCCGAACCACACGCCCAGGTCTTGGCGGATACGGTCCGCGCCGGCCCCCAGACGGTCCGCAAGCAGGCGCACTTCCTCCTCGCGGCTTCTATCGATAGAGACGTCCCAATCGGCATCCTGCGATAGGGCGGGACCCGTTTCTTGCCGGGCGTCCGCAGATACACCGTTGTAACGGCCAGGGGTTGCATATGGCGCGGACAGCGCAGACGGCTGGGCAGGACCGGACGCACCGGCCTTGTCGAAACTCAACATGGATTGATCCTTGGCTATTCCTGATCGGCACCGGATACGCCGGTGCAGTCGGGCCGAATACGCGGCGGGTCCGTGCCGTGATATGCCGCCGGGCGGAAATTCCGCGAATGGCCCTGTCGGTTACCGGGTCTGGCCAGGATATGCCGGTCCGCACGCCGCGCATCAGGCTGCAACGCAACACTAATTATACTAATTTATTTAGCCATTCATTGCAAGACCCTGTTGCAAAAAAGGTTCCTCGTTTCATGGGCGGCACGTATTCAAGACGGCGGCAGGCGACCAAGGACGGAACCGGTTGACCCTTTGGACCGCAGCTTCAAAATGGGCGTCGCACGGAATAGGGGAGTAGGGACATGATCCGGTCCAGGCTCATGCTGGCCGCAGGCGCGCTGCTCGTCTTCGGATGCCAAACCACGCAGGAATACGCAGGAACAGGTCCCTTGGACTTGGCGTCCAATACGGAACGCCACTTCCAGAAATACCTGGATGAAGAGAACGGGTACGCATTCGCCGTCGCGATAGATGGGCGTTCCGGATCCGCCTACGTCTTTTGCAAAGAGTTCAGATGCAGTTCGACACCCGACCGGCGTTGGTCGGCGATCCAGGAATGCGAGAAATCAACTGGCGGCATACCCTGCCGGCTGTACGCTGTCAGGGATAAGGTTGTTTGGAACCGGAATGGACCGAACCTTTGGGATCCGGCCGACCCAAGCACCAACGCCAAGGTTCCGATACTGACGAAGGCCGAACTGCTTTCTTATCCTCACGAAACCGAGCGCGATTGGCTCTCCAGCAATCAGCATTCTCAGTTCCGGGATTATTTAAAAGCTCTGGAGCGGGGAAGCCATCCTGTCGGTGCGTTCGCCATCGCGGACGACGGCCAATATTATTGGTCTACGCATACGCGTGGCGGAGACGGTCCGAACGCCACCGCGGAACGATCCATAAAGAAATGCCGCGAACGGTCCAAGTTGCCGGAAACTTGCCGGATCTTTGCAGCTAATAATCTTCTCCTGGTGAAGGAACAAAGAGTAACGTCAAAAAACTACTGGTCCCACGTTCCAAGAGGCAAGCCGATTGCGGCCGACAAGACCTTTGTTCCAACATTTGCGGAATCGGGGATCTCACCGGAATCCCTCGAAGCCGAGCAAGATTGGCTGACCACCGTACAACTCAGGCTCTTCGGAAGCTATCTCAGGACTCTTGAGAACGGCGCCCGGCCTTTTGGCGTGTTCATTGTCTCGGATGACGGCAGAGCGATCTCTAAACCGTCACCGGCGATCCCAGACGCCGTGACCTTGGCGGCTGAAGAAGCTCTCGGAAGGTGTCGAGAACTATCGAGGCTTCCTGACAGTTGCCATGTCTTTGCCGTCAACAACAGGATATCCAGCACCTCTGCAGTCGTCACAAGCGAGAACTACCGCGATCATATCGAGGTTCGAACCGGACTGATAAAGTATGTCGCCGAACGGGAAAGGGTCGTTACTCTGCGCTGAGACGCGTTGGGCCCGGAGTTCCAGGTAACAGTCCAGCCGGAGTTTTCAGACGGCGTTTGGTCAATGCCGTTTGCATCACCCAACGGTACGGCGAAATGCCTGTATCGTGTAACGTACAATCTGGACCATGCCGGACCGTGGACGCTGGACTGCGACAATGGACGGACCGCATCCGGTAAAGGGCGGTTCTTCATGCGCGACAATACGTCCGTGTCGAACGGCGTCGGCGACGACGGCGCGGCGGTTACCGTGTTGTCGGTACTTGCTCCCGAAAAAACCTCTTAAGCCGCAGCATTTTAAACGGCGTAACGCGTCACTCCATATCGAGCGGCAGGTCCAGCTTGATATGGACGTCCTTCAACTGCTGTTCATCGACCGTGGCGGGCGCGCCCATCATCAGGTCCTGGGCCATCTGGTTCATCGGGAACATGGTGACCTCGCGGATATTCTCGGTGCCCGCCAACAGCATCACGATCCGGTCGATGCCCGGCGCGGAACCGCCATGCGGCGGCGCGCCCAGCTTCAGCGCATTGATCATGCCGCCGAACCGGCCGTCGACCACGTCCGGGCCATAACCGGCAATCCCGAAGGCTTTGTACATCACCTCCGGCAGATGGTTCCGGATCGCACCGGAAGAAAGTTCAATCCCGTTGCAGACGATGTCGTACTGATAGGCCAAGATATCCAGCGGATCCTTGGTCTCCAGCGCTTCCATACCGCCCTGCGGCATCGAGAACGGGTTATGGCTGAACTCGATCTTCTGTTGCTTCTCGTCGAATTCGAACATCGGATAATCGACGATCCAGCAGAATTCGAAATGATTGGGGTCGATCAGGTCCAACTGGGTTCCGATTTCGGTCCGGGCGATCCCGGCGAAGGACGCGGCGTCCGCCTCCTTCCCGCAAACGAAGAAAACCGCGTCCCCATCGCTCAAGTTGGCGGCTTCCTTGATTGCCGCGATCCGCCCTTCGTCCAAATTCTTGGCGATTGGGCCGGCCGGACCGTCTTCCTTGAAATTGATATAGCCAAGGCCCGCCTGCCCCTGGGACTGCGCCCAGGAATTCAATTTGTCGAACCAACTGCGCGGCTGGGCGGACGCACCCGGCGCGGGGATGGCGCGGACGACGGCCCCCTCTTCCACCAAACGCGCGAAGATCTTGAAATCCGACCCGCGGAACGCCTCGGACACATCGGCGATGACGATGGGGTTGCGCAGGTCCGGCTTGTCATTGCCGTATTTCAGCATCGATTCCTTATAGGGAATGCGCTGGAACGGGGCCGGCGAGACGGTGCGGCCATCGGCGAATTCCTCGAACACCCCGTGCAGAACCGGCTCAATCGCCGCGAACACATCTTCCTGGGTGACAAAGGACATCTCGAAATCGAGCTGATAGAACTCGCCTGGCGAGCGGTCGGCGCGCGCGTCTTCGTCCCGGAAACAGGGCGCGATCTGAAAGTATCGGTCGAAGCCGGCCACCATGATCAACTGTTTGAACTGCTGCGGCGCTTGCGGCAGGGCATAGAACTGGCCCGGATGCAGGCGGCTCGGCACCAGGAAGTCGCGCGCCCCTTCCGGGCTGGAGGCGGTCAGGATCGGCGTCTGAAACTCGGTGAAGCCCTGACCGACCATGCGCTGACGGATTGAGGTGATCACCTGGCTGCGCAGCATGATGTTGCGATGCATCTCTTCGCGCCGAAGATCCAGGAACCGGTACTTCAGGCGGATATCCTCCGGATAGTTGGCGTCCTGATTCACCGGCATCGGAAGCTGTGCGGCGTGCGAGAGGATCTGCAGTTCGCGGATAATCAGCTCGACCTCGCCCGTGGGCAGGTTGGGGTTTACCGTTTCCTCGGTCCTTTTGACCACTTCGCCGGTCACGCTGATGACCGATTCGTTGGACAGGCCCTCGACCTGGGCGAACAGATCGCTGGAACTGTCGATCACGCACTGGGTGAGCCCGGCATTGTCGCGCAAATCGACGAACAGCAGGTTGCCGTGGTCGCGCTTGCGATGAACCCAACCAGAAAGGCGGACGGTGTCGCCCGCGTCGCTCAAACGAATGTCGCCGCATGTGTGCGTGCGGTAAGCGTGCATGATCAAGTGCTCCGGGAATGATATGCCGGCCAACGGCCGCAAGAATCTTGGGCCGGATTGGCCATTTCCCCGGCTCGATGTCAAGGGGCGGGGCGACCGGGACCGGAAAATCCGGGCGGCGCGTCAAGGGGTCTCGACCGCCGGGTCAGGACCACTATAGTGAGGGCCATGCCAGTCCGTACCAAACCCTCCCCCTCCGACGCCGCAGAGTCTCTGAGCGTTACGCCGATCACTGAGACGGACGCCCTGCGCGCGTTCTGCGAGTCGCAAGCGCAAAGCGCCTTTCTGACCGTGGATACCGAATTCGTGCGGGAATCCACCTATTATCCGCAGCTTTGCCTGGTTCAGGTTGCCGGCGACACGGATGCCGCAGCCATCGACACGCTGGCCGACGGGCTGGACCTGACGCCCCTTTTCGATCTGTTGAAAGCGCCGGAGCTGACGAAAGTCTTTCACGCCGCCCGTCAGGATCTGGAGATTTTCTATACATTGACCGGTGCGGTGCCGGCCCCGGTCTTCGACACCCAGGTCGCGGCCATGGTGCTGGGATTCGGCGATCAGGTCGGTTACGAGGTTCTGGTCAACAAAGTCCTCGGCCGCTCGCTGGACAAGAGTTCCCGCTTTACTGACTGGTCTCACCGCCCCCTCACCGACCGGCAGATCAAATACGCCATGGCCGATGTGGTGCATCTGCGCCCGATTTACGAAGAACTGAGCCGGCGGCTGGCGGAGAATGGGCGCGCCCATTGGCTGTCGGAGGAAATGCGGGTTCTCACCGCAGAGGAAACCTACCGCAACGAACCGGACGACGCCTGGCGGCGTCTGAAGGCGCGCGGTCTGCGCCCGCGTCCGCTCGCCGTGCTGAAGCGGGTCGCCGCCTGGCGGGAGCGCGAGGCCCAGCGCCGCAACACGCCGCGCAACCGGGTCA
>JANQIT010000332.1 GCA_028282025.1 Hwanghaeella sp.
GATGTCGCCGGTATCGTGCCAGCCGTCCTGCGGCGGGTGCAGAACGCCCGGGTCCTCCGCCCGCAGATAGCCCGCCATCACGTTCGGTCCGCGCACGAAAAGCCGCCCGCCTTCTTCGACGCCCGGCACCGGGTCCAGCCTTGCCTCCATGCCCGGCATCAGTTTGCCGACCGTGCCCGTCTTGTTGAACATCGGCGTGTTGATGGCGATGACCGGGGCCGTCTCAGTAACGCCGTAGCCTTCCAAGATACGCACCCCGAACCGCTCCATATAGGTTTCCCGCGTGGTCTGCCGCAGCGGTTCGGCCCCGGCGAAGCAATAGCGGACGGACCGCAGGTCGTAGGGGTGCGCCGTCTTGGCATAGCCGGACAGGAATGTGTCCGTGCCGAAGACGATGCTGGCGTTGGAGGCGTAGATCAGTTCCGGGACGATCCGGTAGTGCAGCGGCGACGGATAGAAAAAGACCGGCACGCCCGAAATCAGCGGCAGAATGGTTCCCGTCGTCAGGCCGAAACTGTGAAACACCGGCAGCACGTTGAAAACCTTGTCGCCCGGATGGAAATCGATCCGGGCGGCGGCCTGCGCGGCGTTCGCCAGGATGTTCCGGTGGGTCAGGACGACGCCCTTGGGCGCGCCTTCCGAGCCGGAGGTAAACAGGACCGCCGCCGGGTCGTCCATCCGCCGCCGCGCGCGCACCCTGGTCCGGGTCAGCAGGCCGCGCAGCTTGTCGACCGTTCCGATCTCCGCCCGCAGATCTTCGAGCCATAACAGAGCGACCTCGCCCTCCAGCGCGGCGGCCGCGTCCTGCAGCTTGGCCTTCTCGACGAATGCGCGGGAGGTTACGACGGTCTTCACGGCCGCCGCCCTGCAGGCCGACAGCATGCCCGCGGCGCCCGCCGTGAAGTTCATCAACGCCGGGACCTTGCCCGCCGCCATGACGGCCAGGATCGTGACCGCGCTGCCCGTCGCGTTGGGCAGCATCACGCCGACATGGCGCTCATCCGGCAACGCCTTTTCCAGCTTGCGGGACAGAACGGACACGCCGGTCAGCAAACGGCCATAGCTCATGGGGCCGTTGATCGGATCTTCCAGCGCGTTTCGGTTCAGCCCTTTTTCCTGCGCCATGGCGATGACGCGTTCCGGGATGGTGCGGTCTTCCGCCAGGCTGGTTTCGAACATCATCGCCGACATGATCCTGTACAGCGCCGCGCCGGCGGCTTCGCGCCGCGCCTTGCCCTTCAGGGGCCGGTCCACTTCCAGCTTTTGAGGCGGCAGGACGGTCACCGTCACTTTCGGGAATAAGCGCCGCTTGCCGTGCGCGCCGGTCAGGCGGGAAAAGAACGTCTTCTCCAGCCCGTCCAGACGGATGGGCACGATCATGGCCCCGGTCCTGTCGGCCACCATGGCGGCCCCGTCATAGACTTTCATCAGGCTTCCCGTAACCGTTATGCGGCCTTCCGGGAAGATCGCCAACGGCTCCCCGCCCTGAACCGTCTTGATCAGCGTCCGGGTCGCCATCGGCGATGCCGGGTTCAGCGGCAGGGCGCGCGTCAGCTTCAGAAACGGACGGACCCACCAGCGCTGCGCGATCCCGCTGTCGATGGCGAAGGTCGGTTCATCCTCCATCAGCGTCAGGGCGACCGCGCCATCCAGAAAGCTGACATGGTTCAGGGCCAGGATCGGGGCTTTCCCTGCCATCTGCAGATTTTCCAGCCCCTTGACCTCCATGCGGAAGACGGCGCGGAACAGGATGGACAGAAAGTCACGCAGCGGGTTGGTGGGCAGAAATTTCAGCATCAGGATCGCGGCCAGCAGGTTCGCGGCGGCCAGCCCGCCCAACACGGCGGGCGCGCCCACCCCCGCGACCTGCAGTCCGGCCAGGGCGACGCCGCCCGCCACCATAAAACCGGCATTCAGCGCGTTTGTTGCGGCGACGGCGCGGGCGCGGTGTTCCTTTTCCGCCCAATGCTGGATGGCGGCGAAACCGGGCACCGCAAGCAGCGCGCCCGCGACCGCCAGGCCCGCCATGTCGGCGGCGACGCGTAGGCTGACGCCTTGGGTGAAGAATTCCCACAGGGTCGCGCCCTCCGGTGCGGGGGCCGCCCCGGTGAGGGCGACGCACAGATCCAGAAAGAACAGCGCCATCAGAAAAACGCCGATGGGGGCCGGCAACAGAATGATCCTGCCCGCCGACATCCAGGCGGCCAGGGCCGAGCCGACGCCGATTGCCACGGCGAAGACGGCGAGATAGGCGGTCACCGCGCTTTCCCCGCCGCCCAGAATGTCCTTCACGATGACCGGCAGGACGGACATGAACAGCGCCCCGGTCAGCCAGAACCAGGACACCATCAGGGCGGATTTCCACAGCCGCGGGTCCCGGCGCAACTCTCCGATCAGGGAGGCGGTGGAGCGCAGAATACTCCTGTCGATTGTCAGGTCCGGCGCGGCGCGGCCGGTCGCCGGGATCGAACGGCTGCAGATCCAGGACAGAACGGCGAGCGCGATCAGGGCCGGGCCGAACAGCAGGCTGGCATTGTCGATCTGAAAGGCGATGCCGCCAGCGACCGTGCCGCCCAGGATCGCCAGGAAGGTTCCCGCTTCTATCCAGGCATTCGCCTTGGGCAGGTCGGCCGTTTCCAGGTGATCGGGCAGAATGCCGTACTTGATCGGGCCGAAGAGGGCGGAGACGACACCAAAATACACCAGAGCGGTAAAAAGAACGGGCAGGGAGGACAGGGCGACGCCGGTCGCGGCGAGAACCGCCCCGCCGATCTCCGCGAATTTCAGCCGCCGCGCCAAGACAGATTTGTCGTATTTGTCGGCAAGCTGACCGCCCAGGGCGGAAAGCAGCAGGAAGGGCGCGATGAACAGGACGCCGGCGGTTGCGATCAGCGCGCTGCCGCCTTCCTGGCCCAGTTCGAACAGGATCAGAAAGACCAACGTGTTCTTCAGGAAATTGTCGTTGAACGCCGACAGGAACTGGGTCCAGAACAACGGCGCGAAGCGCCTGGATGTCATCAGGGATTGGGTCATGGGTCGGGCCGCCTTCGGTGCAGGGGGCGGACCGGCCCCGCGAAGGGCCGGCCCGGAAGCTGTGATTTGTCTAGGGGGTGGCGTCGTGCGCCGCGCCGCGCAGCAGGGCGATTACTGTTTTCAGCACCATTTCCTCCTTTCATGAACATTGTTCATGATATAGGTATCCGTATGAACGATGTTCAAGTAAAAAATGAACAGTGTTCATTGGAATCTCCGGAGAGAGCGATGGCGGGAAAGAGAGAGGCCGTGCGCGAGGACCTGCGCCGGCGGTTATTGCGGTCGGGAACGGCGCTGCTGGAGGAGTTGGGCGTGGATGGCCTGCGGGCGCGGGATATCACCGACCGGGCGGGGTGCGCGCTGGGGACGCTCTATACCTGTTACCAGGATCTCGACGATCTGATCCTGCACATCAATTCCGGAACGTTGGGCCGGTTGGCGGACGCCCTGGACACGGCCGCCAGCCGGACCCCGGACCCGGTCGACCGGCTGGAAACCTTCGCCCATGCCTACGTGAATTTTGCGGCGGAGAACGCCAACCTTTGGGGAGCTTTGTTCGATCACCGGCTGGAAGAGGGCCGGGTCGCGCCGGAATGGTACCTGAAACAGCATGAGGATCTGTTCCGCTATCTGACGGAACCGTTGGGTGTTCTGCACCCCACGATGACGCCGGAACAGTTGACCGCGCGGGCGCGGGGGCTGTTCGCCGCGGTTCACGGGGTGGTTTCCTTGAGCGTTAACGGGCGGCTCGTCGGGGTGCCCGGGGGGGCGTTGAAAGACGAGTTGACGGCCCTGACCCGTGCCTATGCCGGGGCCGCGTGTTGAACTCTCGCCTATTTGAACTCTTGCCTGTTGAACGGCTGTTTTTCCCGAAAGGCGAATCCGGGTAGGGTCCAGGCCATCGAAATGGCTGGAAAGGATCGATCATGACCGGAAGTGAACTGATGGCCTCCGGCGAAGTGCAGTGGCTGGTCTGGAGCGTTCTTCTGACGGCGCTGTACTGGGTGCCGTATATCCTGAACGAACTGGCGGTGGCCGGCGTCTTCGGCGCGGTGGCGCACAAGGCCCCCTGGACCATCGAGCTTGCCGGCTGGGCGCAGCGGGCGAGGCGCGCGCACGCCAATCAGGTCGAAAATCTGGTGGTCTTCGCGCCGCTGGCCATTTTGGTGCCGCTCACCGGGCTCGGCACGGCTGCGACGGCCATGGCCGCGATGATCTTCTTTTTCGCGCGTCTGGCGCATTTCGTCGTCTACACAGCGGGCGTGCCGGTGCTGCGCACGCTGACATTCGCCGTCGGTGTGGGCTGTCAGGTTTTTCTGGCGCTGGTGTTGTTGGGATTGGTCTGACACGCGGAAGCAACCGTTCCGGCGGACGGATCACGCGATTGCGCCATCGTCCGCCCCGTGCCGCCGCAGCCCATCCGCCAGGGCGGCGTAGTCCGGCTCCGTGTCCGGGCGCAACAGTCCGTGGCGGATGAAGAAATCGATCAGGGCCAGACTGCAGTTGAATTTGAACTCGGCGGTGTCGCGGACAAGGCGCATGACCTCGGCCGCGGGCATCAAGTCGAACCGGTCGATCTCTCCATCCGTGTTCACCGGATCGAAACCGTCCGGCAATTCCAGATCGTAGCAAAACATGCAGTCCGGTTTGATCCGGCTGTTTTCCTCGCGGAAATAGGTAATGCATCCCACCGGCTGGGCCGTGCGCGCCATGTCTTCCGGAATGCCCGCTTCCTCCGCGCATTCCTTGATCATGTTTTCATCCAGGGTCAGGCCGTAGGGTTGACCGCCCGCAACCGTATTGTCCAACTGGCCGGGATAGGTGGGTTTGGCCACCGCACGGGTGCCGATCCAAAAATGCAGGCCGTCCGGCTTGCGGACAAAGCCGTTCAGATGCACCCCGTAGCAGCGCAGCCCGAAATAGCTCGCCGCCGCCCGGTCGATCAGGAAGCGCGGCGTGTCGCTCCAGCGGTTGCGGGCGGCGAATAGTTCGCCGGTCAGCGTACGCGTGACGCCCTTTCCGGCCAGTTCCGCCGCAACCTCCGCGATGGCTTGCGTGCGCGCGTCCGGCGCGGTCAGGCTCTCGCTGAGCGCGACGCCGTGCGCCGTTTGCGTGAAGAGGCCGGAATGCGCGCTCAAACTCTCAACCGCATCCGGCGCCAGCCAGCCCAACCGCTCCCCCGCAACCAGAAACGGGGTTTGCCGGGTCAAGTCCGCATTGTTGCAGGCGCGGATGCGGTCGATATAGCTCACGCCCGCGCCTTCTCCGACACCAGCACCGTCTCCACCCCGATCACTTGTCGCAGGCCCGCGCCGATCCGGCCGGCCAGATCCAGGTCCATGCCGGCGATTTGGATATCCACGGTCAGGCGGTTATCGGCCTCCATGTCCGCATGCACGCGGCTGAGGATCAGGCCGCGCTTGGCGAACGGCTCCAAGAGTCGGCTTAAAAGGTTGGGATCGGCGTCGGCATGGACGCTGAAACAGGCTGTTTTGGAAAGGGCGGTTTTACGCTGTGCGACGTGCGTCATGGCAATCGTCTCCTCCTGCAGGATACGCTGAAAATACGGCTAAAGCCCGGTTCCCCGTGGGGACCGGGTCCGTAATTCGCGCAATCCGCGCGGCGGCGAAAAAGCCGCCCTGGCAGGTGGGCCGGTTGCTCATGACGTTGGTAATAGCGCGCCCGCTCAGCCGACGTCAAACAGGTAAAGAATCGCCGACAGGGAAAAGATCGAAAAGGCGGTGGACAGGAAGATAGATGTCGAGGCGATGGCCTGGGCCGTTCCGTAGCGCTGGGCGAAAAGATAGACATTGACCCCCGCCGGCTGCGCGGCGATCAGCACCGCCACCATGGTCCAGACCGGCGGCAGATCGAAGACATGCGCGCCCAGCCCATAAACGATGGCCGGCAGGACGACGCATTTCGCGGCGACCACGAAGAGCGACTGACCGAGCCGCCCCTTGAAACCATAGCGCGCCAGCGTCGCACCCATGGCGAACAGCGCGCAGGGCAGGACCGCCCCTTCCATGATTTCGAAGAAATCGTCCAGCAGGCCCGGAATCCCAAGGCCCGCGAAGTTGAAGGTCAGCCCCAGCGCCAACCCCATCATCAGCGGGTTGGTGACGATCCCTTTCAGGACTCTGCCCGGCAGCGCGCTCCAGGCGGCGTCCGCGTTGCGGCCCAGTTCCAGAAGCAGCGTCGTGCCCGTCATCAAAGTTAAGCCATGAATGGACAGAATCAGGAACAGGGGGATCGCGCCCTCGTCCCCGAAGGCGCGCAGCACCAGGGCCAGGCCCAGCAGCATGGTGTTCCCGAATGTGCAGGCCATGCCGGTCAATGTCGCGCCCATCAGATCGCGCTTGAACAGAAGCAGCGCCACGCCGATCCCAAGGGCGTAGATCGCGATGATCGCCAGATAGTAACTGCCGAACAGGCCCCAGGGAATCGCGTCCGGCAGGTCGCGGGTGGCGAAGGTTCGGAACAGGAAGAGCGGGATCACGAAGTTGAAGACGAATTTCGCCAGGCCGGCGGCGCTTTCCTCGGAAAACCAGCCAATCTTGGACGCGAAATACCCCATAAGCACCACACCGAACACCGGCGCGACGATCTCGAACACGATTTCCATTGACTGAACGCGCCTTCCGAGGACTGGGAGCGAATCGGTTTTCCGAAGCGGGCCGGTCAGGCCCGGCCATCCACCCTGACCTTTGTGAATGATTTGTGCAAGTTGTGGGGCTCCCTTGCGAATCCGCGCCGTCCGTGCCACATCTGCATCATGTTCACGGCAGTAGAGAAGATGCACCATGTCCACGATCTGGACTTACGGTAGACGTCCCTCAAGCATCATGAGATACCGCCACGGCGGCTATAACGCGATTTATCCCCTTGCCCAAGGTGAGACCTTTCACGCGGTCGCGGAAGCGCTGCGGCAGGAGCGGGTGAGCGCGGAAGCGGGCGGCGACGGTGCGGTCCTCGATCCGCCGCGCGGTGCGATGATGCCGGAAAGCAATGTTCTGAGTTTCCCGGGCGCGGCGTTGCGCCGGAAACAGCGCGAAGGCAAGGGACGCGGCGGCATGCGCGCGGCCGTTCCGCCGAAATCGCGCGACTGATCCCGATTATCCGATGGGGCTGGAGGCCGGCGCGATAGACGCTGAGGCGACGATTGACGCCGACGGCGCGGAGTCTCTCCTGACCGCCGGCGCAGGCGCGCTGGATGCGCTCGCCGGGTTTCTGCAACACTGTCAGGCTGCTGTCACGGACCGGATTGCGCCCGGCGGCGGGGTCGATGCCGCGCTTCTGGACCGCCACCAGCGCGCCGCGCACGGGTTGGCCTGGATCGCAACCTACCGGGAAGCCCTGGTCCAGTTGCAGGACTGGGCGGGACGGTGCGCCGAGCTGGACCGTTTCGGGATTGCCGAACGCGCGATCTACCGGCTCGGCTTTGCCGAATATCTTAGCCAATTGACGGGCGGTATTCCGATTGGCCAAAGCGAAATCGTGCGGCCCGCCGATCTTGGTGTCGAGGAGGCGGCGGAGCGATTGCGTAGCGATCCCGCCGTACGCGCCATGACGATGGGTTTGGACGGTGCGGCCCTGCGCCGGGATCTGGCGGCCCGCCTGGCCGAGGGCGATCAGGGTGCGGACCTGCTGGCCGACGAGACGCTGGATCTGATGCGCGATCAGTTCTCCCGCTATGCGGCGGAGAAAGTGGCGCCCCATTGCCACGGCTGGCATCTGAAGGATGAACTGATCCCGATGCAGGTGGTCCGCGACCTGGCGGAACTGGGCGTCTTCGGCATCACCATTCCGGAAACCTTCGGTGGGCTGGGGCTGGACAAAAGCGCCATGTGCGTGGTGACCGAAAGCTTGAGCCGGGCCTTTCTGGGGGTCGGTTCGCTCGGCACGCGTGCGGAAATCGCCGGCGAACTGATCGCCCAGTCCGGCACCGAGGATCAGAAACGGCGTTTCCTGCCGGGGCTGGCGGAGGGCGGCATTCTGTCCACCGCCGTCTTCACGGAACCGGATATCGGGTCCGATCTGGCGCATTTGAAGACACGCGCCGTCCGTGACGGCGACATATACCGGATCTATGGGGCGAAGACCTGGATCACCCAGGGCGCGCGGGCCGATTTGATGACCCTGCTGGTGCGGACCGATCCCGACAGCACGGACCATCGAGGTCTATCCATGTTCCTGGCGGAAAAACCGCGCGGCAGCGTCGACGACCCGTTCCCGGCGGACGGCATGACGGGCGGTGAGATTTCGACATTGGGGTATCGCGGGCTGAAGGAATACGACATCGCCTTCGACGGTTTTGCGGTCAAGGCCGACAACCTGCTGGGCGGGGTCGAGGGCCAGGGTTTCCGGCAGTTGATGAACACCTTCGAGTCGGCGCGTATTCAAACCGCGGCCCGGGCGGTGGGCGTTTCGGCAAACGCATTGGACCTGGGCTTGGCCTATGCCTTGGACCGCAAGCAGTTCGCCAACCCGCTGATCGCCTATCCCCGCATTGCCGACAAGCTTGCGATGATGGCGGTGGAAACCATGATCGCCCGGCAGCTCACCCTGTTCGCCGCCCGGATCAAGGACGATGGCCGCCGCAGCGATGTGGAGGCCGGGATGGCCAAGCTGCTGGCGGCGCGCGTCGCCTGGTCGAACGCCGACAGCGCCTTGCAGATTCACGGCGGGCACGGATATGCGCTGGACGCGCCGGTCAGCCGGGTGCTGGTCGATGCGCGCATCCTGAATATCTTCGAAGGCACCGGGGAAATTCAGGCGCAGGTGATCGCGCGGGGGCTGATCGGGCGGCGGAACTGATGGCGCGCCTGCTCGCCCCGTTGCTGTTTCTCTTCATTTTCGCGGTCCCGTCCGCCGCTGCGCAGGCGGACCCGGTCTGCGGCATGGCCGAGACGCCGGACCCGGCCCATATGGAGCGCCTGACCGCATTTGCCGAGGAGATCGGCCTGGATTACGTCCGGGCCTTTGTCGGCGCGGTCTCAACAATCCAGCGAACGGGACGCGCGCCGGATTGTTACTGGCCGAAGCGTAAGGCGCGCGCGCAAGGATGGCGGCCGGGCCGCGACCTGTGCCGGACCCAGCCCGGTGCGGCAATTGGCGCCTATCCGTTTCAGAACCGGGAAAAGCTGCTGCCGCGCCGGTATGAAGGCTCTTACCGCATCGCCGATCTGGACTATGCATGCGGGGACCGCGGCGCGCGGCGTATGGTCTATGTGCGGGATGCGCCGGGACAATGGCTGATCTGGGTCACGCTGGATCACTACAAAAGCTATATCAAAGTGCCGGGACCCGGCCAGTAGCGTCGGTGCGCCGTCCGCGGACGAAGCCTTGCATTTTGCGGTGGCCAGGGCGGTCGTGCGGGTCTATATCGCGGTCATGGCTATATTCGCAACGATACTGATGGTTATCGGCATGCTGGCGACGCTGGGCGTCCTGGCGACCGGTATTTTCTCTATGGCGCGCGGCGGCGAGTTCAACGACCGTTGGGGAAACAGGCTGATGCGGTACCGTATTGTCGCCCAGGGCTTCGCCCTGGCGATGTTCGCCGTCGGCCTGATCCTGCTGAAATCGGCCGGCTGAGCTTACCTCTCTGCACGGGCTGGCGGGGATAGCGCGCGGCGGAATGCATCGCGCGGCCTATCTTTATTGCGCATTCGGGTTGGAAGACATGGTCAAACTCACGAAAATCTACACCCGGGGCGGCGATGCCGGCGAGACGTCGCTGGGCGACGGATCGCGCCGCGCCAAGGACGATATCCGCGTTGCGGCGTATGGTGCGGTCGATGAGGCGAACGCCGTCATCGGCCTGGTCCGTCTGCATGTGGAGGGCGCGTTGGACGCGGTCCTGTCGACGATCCAGAACGATCTGTTCGATCTGGGCGCGGACCTCTGCACGCCGGAGGAATCGGAGCGCGGCGCCGGTGCTTTGCGTGTGACCGACCCGCAGGTCGACCGGCTGGAGCGGGAAATCGACCGCTACAACGAACCGCTGGCGGATTTGACCAGTTTCATCCTGCCCGGCGGCAGCGCGGCTGCGGCCTATTTGCATCTGGCCCGTACTGTCGTCCGGCGCGCCGAACGGGATACGATTACCTTGGGCCGAACGGAAAAGGTAAATCCCGCCGCGATCAAATACCTGAACCGGCTGTCCGACCTGTTGTTCGTGCTGTCCCGCCATTGCAACGGCCAGGGCGAGAACGATGTGCTATGGGTGCCGGGCGCGAACCGTTAAAGGCCGATCATGACCGACCAAACCCCGACCGTTATCGCCCCCGATCTCAGCACGCCCGTCGTGACGGAAGCGGAACTGGCCGTGGAACCGACCACCCTGATGCTCGTCTCGGTCGGGATTTTCGCAATCACCGTTCTGGCGGCGATGGTGCTTCAGATCCTGGCCTACCGGCACAAGCGCGAACATGGCGGCGCCTATATCCTCAAGGACTCGCTGTTTAAGAACAAAGAGCTTGTCTATACCGAGGCGGGGATGCGCTACATCAACCTGCAGAAGAAGCTGGCGATGATCTGCACGGTGGTCATTATCGCGCTGTTTCTGCTGGATCACTACGTCGTTTAGCGCCGACGCCCGCCATGTTGGCCGAGGCTCTGCTCTATCTTTTCACCCCGGCCCCGCGTTGGGCGCGAAAACACGGATATCTGCGCGAGAGCATCGCCATCGGCGCGCGGCATGGCCGCCAGAAATCGGCCTGGGCCCCGCATCTGGAAAACTCACGCCGGACGATCCTGACCGCGGCCGATGCCTGCGCACGCCGGGAGCACGCCGTGATATTGGGGTCGGGACACGGGTTCGACCTGCCGCTTGAAGACCTGTCCAGCCGTTTCGCGCGGGTAACCCTGATCGACGCCGTGCATCCCTTGTCTATGCGGTGGCGGGCCCGCCGCCTGGCGAATGTGGTCCTGGTCGCGGCCGACGTCACGGGCCGCCACGGACCGGCGGACGGGCTGAATGGCGAGGCGGATCTGACCGTCAGTCTCAATCTTATCTCGCAATTGGGCGTGGCGTCGGGCGATCCGGCGTCCGGCAGAGAGAATGACCGTGCGGCGCATCTGGACTGGCTGTGGTCGCGTTCCGGAATTGTCTGCGTCATCGGGGATACCGAACGGCTGTTCGCCGACGGGCGCGGTGCGGTGGAGCGGGCAGAGCCGATGGACTGGCCGACGCCGCCAACTCTTCTGTGCGACGAGGAATGGATCTGGCGGCTTGCGCCACCCGGAGAAATTTCCAAGAAAATTGAAATAACCAGCCGGGTCAGGGCTGCTGTCTGGCGCGGAGAATGAACCGACCGGGTGGTGTCGCAGATGTGTCAGAATGCGGCCTGCCTACGGCTTGACCCCTATCCGTCGCGGCCCTAAACACGATGGCTGCGCGCGGTTCCCGGGCCCGCCCGGGTTCGACACGCGCTCGAAATTTGGTGCGGTCTGGAGCAAATCCAGGCCGGTCAACTTGGTTGCGAAGGATTCCCGAAGATGAAAGTTCTCGTCCCCGTTAAGCGGGTCGTCGACTATAACGTCAAAATCCGCGTCAAGGCGGATCAGACCGGCGTCGAGACCGCGAACGTTAAAATGTCGATGAACCCGTTCGATGAAATCGCCGTCGAACAGGCGATCCGGCTGAAAGAAGCCGGCACGGCGAGCGAGGTGATCGCCGTGTCCATCGGTCCGGCGCAGAGCCAGGAGACGATCCGCACCGCGCTCGCGATGGGCGCTGACCGCGGCATCCTGGTCGAGGCCGACGCCGATGTGGAGCCGCTGGCCGTCGCCAAGCTTCTGAAGGCGATTGTCGAGAAGGAAGGACCGGAACTGGTAATCCTCGGCAAACAGGCCATCGATGACGACAGCAATCAGACCGGCCAGATGCTGTCGGCCCTGATGGGCTGGCCGCAAGCCACCTTCGCGTCCGAAGTCGCCATGAAGGACGGCGCGATGGACGTCACCCGCGAAGTCGATGGCGGCCTGGAGACGATCAATGTCAAGTTGCCGGCCGCGGTCACCGTGGACCTGCGTTTGAACGAGCCGCGCTATGTCTCTTTGCCGAACATCATGAAGGCGAAGAAGAAGCCGATCGACACGATGGCTCCGGCGGATCTGGGCGTCGATACCGCGAAGCGGCTGGAAGTTCTGAAAGTGGTCGAACCGGAGAAGCGCCAGGGCGGAGCGAAAGTCGCCTCGGTCGCGGAACTGGTCGAGAAACTGAAGAACGAAGCCAAGGTAATCTGATCCGCCGTCAGCGGCCCGGGTCGATCCAACAATTGAATTTAGGAGGAAGAGGATGAGCAATCTGGTCCTCGTCGAACATGACGGCGCCGAAGTTAAACCGGCGACTTTGAACACCGTGGCCGCCGCGAAAGCGGCCGGCGGCGACATCCATCTGCTGGTGGCCGGTTCCGGCTGCGGCGCCGCGGCTGAAGCCGCCGCCAAGATCGAGGGCGCCTCGAAGGTGCTGTGCGCCGACGCGCCGGAGCTTGAAAACCAACTGGCTGAAAACGTCGCACCCGTAATTGTGAAACTGGCCGCCGGATACAGCCATGTCTGGGCCCCGGCCGACACGTTCGGCAAGAACATCATGCCCCGCGCGGCGGCGATGATGGACATGCAGCAGATCTCCGATATCACCGGCGTCGTCGACGGCGACACGTTCGAACGGCCGATTTACGCCGGGAACGCCATCGCCACCGTGAAATCGGGGGATGCGACAAAGTTTATCACCGTCCGCGGCACGGCCTTCGAAGCGGTCGCTGAGGAAGGCGGCTCCGCCGCTGTCGAAGCGGTCGGCGGTGAAGGCGACGCCGGTCTGTCGAGCTACCTGGGCGCGGAGATTACCAAGAGCGAACGTCCCGAACTGACGTCTGCCAAAATCGTCATCTCCGGCGGGCGCGGCATGCAGTCGGGCGACAATTTCCCGATGCTGGAGAAAATCGCGGACAAGCTGAACGCGGCGGTTGGCGCGTCCCGCGCCGCAGTCGACGCCGGTTTCGTGCCGAACGATTATCAGGTTGGCCAGACAGGCAAGGTTGTCGCGCCGGACCTCTATATCGCCGTCGGTATTTCCGGGGCGATTCAGCATCTGGCGGGCATGAAGGACTCCAAAGTCATCGTCGCCATCAACAAGGACGATGAGGCGCCGATCTTCCAGGTCGCCGACTACGGATTGGTCGCGGATCTGTTTCAGGCCGTTCCGGAATTGGACGAGGAACTGGACAAAGCCCTCTGATTTGCGCAAGGCTTAGCCCCTGGCCGCGCACTGGCGCGGCGGGGGCAAGCTTTTCGCAGGGGTTGGTTCGGAATGGCACAGAAGGTCGGCGTCGTCGGCGCGGGACAAATGGGGCATGGGGTCGCGCAGGTATGCGCGGCGAACGGGCTTTCCGTGGCAGTGGTGGATATCGATCAGGCCGCCCTGGACAACGCCGCGGATCAGGTCCGCCTCTATCTGGACCGTCATTTTTCCAAGCTTGGGGAAGCACCGGCGGAAGCTAGCGGCGCGGCCGCCCTTGTCGAATACTCCACGGATTTTTCGGCGATAGCCGATTGCGATCTGGTGGTGGAATCCGCCATCGAGAATGAAGATGTCAAAAGGCGGGTGTTCGAACAGATTGCCGAGCATCTGAACCCGGACGCCTGGATCGGAACGAACACCTCCTCAATCTCCATCACCCGGTTGGCGACGGCATCGGACCGTCCCGAAAAATTCATCGGCCTGCATTTCATGAACCCGGTGCCGGCGATGAAACTGGTCGAAGTGATCCGCGGTCTGCAGACCTCTGAGGAAACTTTCGAAAAGTGCCAGGCCTTCGCCACCGAACTGGGTAAGACGGTCGCGATTGCCGAAGATTTCCCGGCCTTCATCGTGAACCGTATTCTGCTGCCCATGATCAACGAGGCGGTCTATACGCTCTACGAGGGCGTCGGTTCGGTTACCGGTATCGATACGTCGATGAAACTGGGGGCGAATCACCCGGTCGGGCCGCTGGAACTTGCCGATTTCATTGGTTTGGACACCTGCCTGGCCATCATGCAGGTGCTGTATAACGACCTTTCCGACAGCAAGTACCGTCCCTGCCCGCTGCTGGTGAAATATGTCGAGGCGGGTTGGCTGGGCCGGAAGACGGGCCGCGGCTTCTACGATTACTCCACGGATACGCCGATCCCCACACGCTGATCTTGCGGGGCCGACACCGGCGTCTCAATGGTTCCGAATCAAGAAATCATGTTCTAATATGCCGCAGGCAGGGCGTCCGGTCATGGTTGCCTTGGGGGATAGCCCGCGCATTTCTCCGCGCGGGGATGCAAGCCGTTTCCGATGGGGGGGCATGGCGGGGGCAGCACATAAAAACGAGTCCGGGTCCGAGGCTGAGAACATGGCGTACGACTTTTCCAATCTTCGCGTGCTGGTCGTCGACGACAACCGGTTCATGCGTCAAACGGTCGAAGCGATTCTGAACGCCATCGGCGTGACAGCCGTATCTTTTGCCGAAGATGCCCGGGAAGCCTACGGAATGGTTGGGGATGTCCATCCCGATGTGATCATTTCCGATTGGGACATGGAACCGGAAGACGGCATCAGCCTGGTCAAATGGCTGCGGTCGCGGAAAGACAGTCCGGACAAATATATCCCGGTCATCATGCTGACCGGCTATAGCGAGCGGAACCGGGTTTTTGAAGCGCGCGATTCCGGTGTGACCGAGTTCCTGGCCAAGCCGGTATCGACCAAAGCGATCTATTCGCGCCTGGTTTCCATCGTCGATTTCCCACGGCCGTTCATCCGGACGCAGGATTATTTCGGACCCGACCGCCGCCGCCGCGATGACGAGCGCTATCAGGGGCCGGAACGCCGGGAAGACAAAGAAATGGTGTATATCTGATATATTAGTGTTATCTGCTTCAATCGTGGATCAGCGTGTCCGGAGTGTCTTGATGGCAACCGTTAAAGTCGAACATCCGCCGAACAAGATTGCCGGGAAGGTCGGTAAGACCGGCGGCAAGACCCTGAAACAGGCGGTGGCTGACGCCGAGCAGGCGATCGAGCGCCTGAGCGGCGAATACAGCAAGTATCTGGCCGAAGACATGGCGGCGCTTGAGAAATTCATGGCGGCGCTGAAGGCGAATCCGTGCGAGAGCACCTTCAAGGATCTGTTCCGTCTGGTTCACAACATGCGCGGTCAGGCGGCGACCTTCGGCTTTCCGCTGATTACAGAGGTGGGCCGGTCGCTCTGCCTTTATCTTCTGGAGACTGAGGACAAGAGCGACCTGCATATCGCGCTGATCGAACAGCATGTGAACGCCCTGCGGGTGATCTATCGCGAAGAGATCGAAGGACATGGCGACGCCCTGAGCCGTCAGGTCGTGGCCGCCCTGATGAAAGCGGTGGAGACGCAGACGCAGCGCCACCAATAGGGCGTCTCAGTGGTTCTAAGTAAAGGTGGCGCGCCATCTTACAATTCGGGTCGTCCAACTGCTGCAAAACCCTGAATGGCAGCGCGATTGGGGCGGTTCTAAACCCTTCATTTCGAACATAGGGAAGACGGTCGGCAAAGGCCATTTTCAGGACCAATCTGCGTTCTTCCAATCGGTCGGAGTGCCATAGTTTCTGCGGGTTTCCGAGAAACTCAAAGGCGGTTCTAAATGTCCCGTCGAAGTCATGCAGCGGACGCCCGCATTTCTTGATCGATTCACTGAGTTCCGCTTTGCGTTCTTCAAGCCGGGTAATCTGTTGCTCATACGCCGTGATGAGCGCCGGACTGTCGGCTTCGACAACGCGTTCCATGAACTGTTCAACCTTGGTCTCGATTTTGGTCAGTTCTTTTCGCGTCGCCTTTGCCTGTTGCGCGGCATTGTTCTCTTGATCGTCCCACCAGTGCTTGAACAGGTCCAAGGCGAGCTCGAACAACTCCCGCGACGGCTTCATGTCTTGCAGAAGGTCCGCGAATTCCTGTTCCAGCATTTCCCGCTTGATTGGCTTGCCGTAGACCTCGCAGCCCTTCTTTGGACATTGGTAGTACGGATAGCGTTGGGAACGTCCCTTGGCCCAATAAGCCGTTAGCGGCGTGTTGCAGCATCCGCAGGTCACAAAGCCACGGAGCGGGAAATCCAGATTGATATCCTTACGGGCCGGAACCTTCGCCTTTCCCTGCAGTCGGTTCTGTATCTTCCGGTGCGTCTCAAAGCTGATAAACCCGTCATGCTTGGCTTCACGCAGCGTCACGCCCCAATTCGGAACCTCAATATACCCGGCATAAACGACACGGGTGAGAATGTCTTTGACCTGTTGATTGCGGATGTATCCGGCCTTGGTCTTAGGGATACAGGGATGGGCCTCAAGAAAGCGTTTCACTTCCGCCTGGGTGTCGAAGCGCCCTGACGCGTATCCCTCAAGCGCCTCGGTGATCACCGTGGCAGCAGGCTCGTCTCGGACCAGCACACTCCCCTCGCCGCGTACCTTCTTGTATCGATACCCTACCGGGGCTTGGAACACCCAATAGCCGTTTTGGGTTCTGGCGCGCATGCGGTTCTTGGTTTGCTCGGCGTTCTTCTGGCGGTGGTGCTGAGACATCGTTGCCAACAGGTTCTCAAGCATGATGCTGTCGGCGTCTTCGCCGAATTTCAGGGTCGGGGACTCCAGTTTCGCGCCGGTAGCATTGACCATGTGCCGCAAGGCCCAATGCGCTTCAACGTCCCGCGCCCAACGCGTGATGTCATCAATGATCACGGTCCATTGTTCATCACGGCGGCTGTTCAAGAATTCGACCATGGCATGAATACCGGGCCGTTCGGCCAGTCCGCCTGTCATGTCATCGTGAAAGACCTCTTTTGTTGTGTACCCGTTATACCCGGCGTACTCCCGGCACCGGGTTTCCTGGGAAGCCAATCCATGCCCGTTGACGGTCTGTTTGGGATCGGAAACACGGCAATATACGACGGCGTTTTGTTTGTTGATTTGTTTCATGGGCTACGCCTTTCCGTCCTCACCGCCACGGGCGGCAGGGCTAAACTCGTCACTGAGCGGTTGTTGCTTTGATTGTACCCCTTTCTGCTCATTAGCAGTATCATCCATGGCACGCGCGGTAAGGCTCATTTGCACCGGATCACGCGCCCAAGCTTGATCGACGGCGCATTTCATCAGGTCCGATATGCTGTGGATAAGCTCCACCTTCTGCGCCTTCGACAAATCGTAATCCGCCAAGTGGTGCAGATAGAGTTCCGGGTCGATAGGCATAGTCAGGACAAACACATTCCTTGGCCGCCCACACACTGGCGGGAGGCCGGTTAAATCGGGTTGAAGGAAGAGAATTATCGCGTGAGCCCATACGGGCTGGGCGGAAGCGCCGGAGAAACACGGCACGCAATCGCCAAAACGCAGATGCAATTCTAGTAATTTATTCCTATTTATACCCAATTCTTGCATTAATGTCCAGTAAAACTTGGTTAAGGGTTGCGCCTGCAACCCCTGGCCTCGCCGAGAGCGGGTGGGTGTGGGTCGGTACGGGTTCGTGGCTGGCTGGGCTGCGGACTAACGGGCCTTATAGGTCTGCGCAGGACGCGGTCCTGTCGGTCCAAAGAAGACGTGCCAAGGGAGGGAGGGCGGCGTCCTCCCTAACCCCTTCTCAAAAATATCGAGGCCGGACTTGATTTTATCGTCCGGTAAGATTATCTTACCAATGGTAAGGAAAGGCTAGAGCCGATGGATTCAGTAGAAATTAAGCAAAACCTATGCGCCGTGATCGCGGAAATTCAGGAAACAAGTGGGTATGAATGCCCACCCCTGACTGGTGCGACGATACCAGGACGGGACGTTAAGGAATTCAAGAGCGAAATCTGGCCGTACGCTATTTCTATGTTGGAGGACAAAACCGGCGTTGTGGTGCCCGAGGATGAAAACTTGTTCTGCGACTCCAAAACAAAAGTTCTCCTATCGATCGATGAGTGCGTCGAGAAGGTGATGGTGATTCTCCAGAAAGGAGAAAAGAGAAAAGCAGAAGTCGAAGGGGCGGTTCATGAATGAAGCGGAGAAGAAGGGGCTAATCGGATCCCGCATTAGGCACGCGAGAAAGATGGCCGGGTTGTCACAAGGGCAGGTCGCCAAGTTACTCAAGCTACATCGCCCATCAATTTCAGAAATCGAAGCTGGAAACAGAAAGATTTCAGCGGATGAACTTTCGACGTTTGCAGAGATTTTTGACGTAAGCGCATCTTGGCTTCTCGGAGAAGCAGACGAGCGTCTGGAATCGGACGATCCACGTCTTCAATTAGCAGCCCGAGAGCTGGCGAAAATCAAATCGGAAGACCTCGACAAGTTAATGACCCTGCTTGCAGCGATGCGCGGGAAGCCGACGCTGGAGGGAGGCGGCCAGTAATGTTTGCATTGAAAGATAGGCAGATGACGTTTGACCGTAAGAAGCTCGCCTTACAAGCCACCCGCGCATCAATGAAAGCTCGCCGAATTGCTGGTAATGACTATGTTGCGCCAGTGAACGTCTATGACGCGTGTGAAGCTCATGGTGTCGTCGTCCGATTCAACGACATCAGCATGGAAGGTATGTACGACCGTCATCCTCGACCGCGTATCCACATTTCGGCTCTCCGGCCTCTCGTTCGGCGAAACCTGACCTGTGCACATGAACTCGGACACCATGTCTTTGGGCATGGTTCGACAATTGATGAAATGAATAACCGGTCAGAAGTCGCGGATCACAACAATCCTATCGAGTACGCTGCAAACCAGTTCGCATATTTCTTCACGATGCCGACGCTTGGGGTTCGAAACGCGTTAACAACGCGTGGACTGAACCTGAGCACGGCTGGAGCGAAGGACTTGTTCCGGGTCTCAAGTCACTTTGGCGTAGGGTACACGACGCTCTTGATGCACCTTCGTTACGGGCTGGGCATTCTTTCGGAACCGAGATTTCGAGAGTTGAAAAAGATCTCGCCGAAGGAGATCCGCCACGACGTTCTACAGAGCGACGCTGAGGACCCGATGGTTTTGGTTGATACGGCGTGGACAGCTCCGACAGTTGATCTTGAAACCGGAGATTTTTTAGTACTCCCGTCCAAAACCTCTGGTGTTCCGAAACAGTTGGAACCCGTTGGTGAAGTGCCTGATGGATTTGTCTATCGGGCGAAATCGGTGGGGGTTGGACGGGTCGAGCCCACCGCATTGGGGACAGGCCTGTTTGTCCGGGTAGCCAAGAAAAGCGTCGTTGACGACAAGCTGGTCGGATACATCGGCTTGGCCAAGTACCGCCACTTGGAGGACGACGATGACGAGTAAAGGTGAATTTGTCGGCCCGCTTTACATCGAAGACAAGAATCTATCATTCGCATGGGGGCAAGTAGTCGCACATATCTTCGACCACAAAGGTCGAGAAGTGTCTCCCTTGATCGTTAGCATCACGGGGTTCGACGAGAACGGTACTGTCCAGGAGGACGAGGGAATCCGCCAAGCCTTGGATGACCTACTTGCTCAGAAAGGACAGCAAAGCGTCGAGAAGGTCGCATTCACGATTTTTCCCGAACGGTATTGGGTCATGGCTCAGGGCGACCGTACGAAGCTTTTCAGTTCATATATGCGAGCTTTCCCAAGGTTCCAAAAAATGGAGCCGCGCAAGAACGCACACGGGCTGTATTTCGAGCGGTTGATCAATTTCCCTGGTGCTCCAAACGAGGGCAACCAGTTGGAAACGATCCTCTCCAAATACAACGGTAGAGGCGGGAAGATCCAGCGCATGCAGTTGCAAGCAAGCACATTCGATCCTGCCCGAGACCATTCAGAATCTGCAATTCACGGGTTTCCCTGCCTCCAGCATGTAACGTTCGCACCTTCGTCCGAAGGGCTCGTTGTAAATGCGTTTTATGCGACTCAGCAGTTGTTTGTGAGGGCCTATGGGAATTTTCTTGGCTTATCGCGTCTTGGTGCGTTTATGGCTCATGAAATGGGCGTGGAGATGGCGAGACTCAACGTAATGATCGGCATCGAGAAGCTGGAAGGTGTTGCAAAAACTTGCGATGAGGTCGGTCGAATTGTGGAAATGATTAATCAAAGAAAAGTCGAGGGGTCGTGAATAGTAAGTCGAAGAGTAAAGGTCAGCAGCTTGATCTGCTAAAGAGCGATCCAACCAAGCCGGTATCACACTGGCGTCCATTCCCAAGTATCACACCGCGCGACTTTCATTCTCCAGCATTGGTTACTCAGGCGTATGACACGTACTGGTATTTTGCCGCTGAACGTCAAAACGTTTTCTTCAATAGACTTCGGCGTTCTAATGCTTCTTGGACAGACGATCCAATACTAACAGAGTACAAGTTTACGAACGCCTACCGGGCGGCGGATCGTGTCAGCCAATACCTGATCAGAAATGTAATTTATCGTGATGATCTTCCCAGCAATGAAAGGGACGTCTTCTTTCGGACAATACTCTTCAAGCTGTTCAATAGGATCGAGACTTGGGAACACTTGGAACGGGAGGTGGGTCCGATAGCATGGGAAGCATATGATTTTCGAATCTACGACGCTGCCCTCAAAAAACTCAAAAAGTCCGGCCAGAAAGTGTATTCCGCCGCGTATATCATGCATCCGGGAAGCAGTGCATTTGGATACAAACTCAAGCACCAGAACCATCTGAAACTACTTGAGCGAATGATGGAAGATGAGTTGCCCTTGCGGATTGCGGGAACCAAGCGAATGCAAGAAGGCTTCGATTTGCTCAAGCTCTATCCGACCATTGGCGATTTTCTTGGTTATCAGTTCATAACAGACCTCAACTACAGCGAAATCACAGACTATTCCGAAATGGAATTCGTCATCCCTGGTCCAGGAGCGCTTGATGGCATAAGCAAATGCTTTGCAAGTCTTGGAGGATTGAATGAAGTTGAAATAATCCGATATGTTGCAGATATTCAGGAAGAAGAATTCGAACGGCTTGGTCTAAGTTTCCAAGGTCTCTGGGGGCGACGGCTTCAGCTTATCGATTGTCAGAACCTATTTTGCGAGGTCAGCAAGTACACGAGGGTCTCCCATCCTGATATTGCAGGCGTATCGAATCGGACACGGATCAAACAAAAATTTTCAGCCAACAACTCCAAGATTCATTACTGGTTTCCACCGAAATGGGGGATCGATACGGGAGATACTTCATGAATTTCCACGACTACCAACAAGAGGCGCTAAAGACCGATCAAGTGCCATACCGATCCGGCGAGGATGGAGACCTTTCCAATATTGTCGTTCCCCTATTGGGCCTCGCCGGCGAAGCTGGCGAGTTGCTGAGTGAATACAAGAAATACCTGAGAGATGGCGAAGCACACCAACTGTTCAAAGAGCGAATTGAAGAGGAGTTGGGCGATCTGCTTTGGTACATTTCAAACGTGGCGTCAAAGTTCGATCTGGATCTCAGCAAGATTGCTGTGAACAACTTAGCAAAGGCCGCAGACCGTTGGGGCGGCGATATCTGCTCAGTTCGGAATTTCGACCAAGACTATGAAGACGCCGAGAGTTTTCCCAGGAAGTTTGAGGTCGAATTGCGCGCCGAAACGAACGACGGTGTGGTCAAGATTCAGCCCTATATAGATGGTGAAGCATTTGGAAATGAACTAACCGACAATCATCCAAATGATGATGGATATCGCTTCCACGATGTATTCCATCTTGCGTACGTTGCGGTTCTTGGCTGGTCGCCTGTCATTAGGAAACTCATGGGTAGAAAGCGGCGGAGCAACGAACAGACAGATGAGGTTGAGGACGGTGGGCGCGCCATCGTTATCGACGAGGCTATTGTTGCACTGGTGTTTGACTATGCATCTGTTCACGGCCGTCTGGAGAAAACCGATACCGTAGATTTTCACCTCTTGAAGACGATCAAGAGCATGACCGGTCACCTGGAAGTGAGCGAGAGAACCACTGGGGATTGGGAGAAAGCAATAGTTGACGGGTTCAAGGTTTGGCGGCAGGTCGTCGCGAACAACGGCGGAAGAATGTCGGTTGACCTTGACCAGCGAGAGATCCGTTTTCTCGGTACCTGAGCGCCTACGCTGTTGCGATTGCGCTCGCTACAGCAACGCCCCCCGAATAGCTGTAGCTGATCCACCATTCGCGTATACCAAGCTCTTCCGCTAGTTCGGCAGCCTTGCCATGCAGGATGCACTTTGGGCTGCCGTCTTCGCTGGTTTCAATCTCGATGTCTGTGAACGCCAACCCGTCCCCAAAGCCGTGCTTGAGCGACTTCATGATTGCTTCTTTTGCCGCGAGTCGAGTCGCCAGTCTGGAAATTCTGTCCGCGCATAGCGGAATGTCTTCAAGTTCCTTCTGAGTGAAATAGCGACTTAGGTGCTTAGTGCTGCCGTTTTGGAAGAGCTTCTCAAGTCTTTCAACGTCAACATTGTCGATACCGTGTCCAACAATACTCATTCATCCTCCTAATCCTGTCCCTTGGATTTTACTGGAAAGGGTAAACGAGATCGACTGTAGAAAGAACTGGCGTGCACATGACCACGATCCGTTCGAAGGCACCAAGGTCAATCCAACAGACCCAATGTTGGCCGGGATGAAACGTCGGAACGTTTCGATTGGGGCTATGCCCCAACAGGCCGGGAGGATGCAACGGAGGCGCGCAGCGGGCCTCCTTGCCGAGCGCAGCGAGACAAGATGGTGCGTATTACGCACACAT
The DNA here is from genome assembly GCA_028282025.1 of Hwanghaeella sp. GTDB lineage: Bacteria > Pseudomonadota > Alphaproteobacteria > UBA8366 > Aestuariispiraceae > Hwanghaeella. The sequence continues at coordinate 22,722 of JANQIT010000332.1, forward strand.
CTTGCGTACGTTTAGTAAGCCTCAAAGCCCAACGAATTCAATTCATTGATCTAGCTATAATCTGGTTTCGAGACCCCTCCCCGTAAAACCACCAAATCCTGTGTCCGCCGAGCTTCCAATGGAAAATCCGGAAGACGTGAGAAAGGCTAGACAAAAATGACGGAACCTTCTTTACGTGGATCGATGAGTGCCAAAGCAATTTTCGGAACTTTCTCATCGATTTCATTTTCCGGAATTAGGTTCACCTTTTTGATTTCTTTGAGACGACGCGGCCAATCTTCTTGAGTGCAGTTGTTGTCATAGATTGGGCCAAGGTGCTCCAAGTAGACTTTGGTTGCGTAGATCCGACCCGCCCATGTTCCCATCGTGATTCCGTGAAGTTCTTCAATTCGGCCATCCTCGGAGTAGTGTTGGTGAACCATATTGGTGCGCGCTACCTTAGTACCGGTATCGTGATCCATCCAAAGATACTTGTACTCTCGCCTCCATATATAACCTTCGAATCGTTGCATCCGATTTCTGCTGTTCTTATCACCGTGGTAAGCGTGCAACTCCCAAGCACGAAACACGCCAGAACTCGTGTCGTGCACAAAACGAACCAAGCCACGACAGACAGCTCCTGGATAACGTAGAGATGGTCTATATGAAGCGTAGAAACCTGGGAGCACTTGAGCCATCTGGCGGACGGTGTTGTTCCACATACCCAAGCGAGAAAATACAGAAAAAAAGAGATGATCTTTGCCCGCGCTTTCCTCTAATCCGTAGCGCTGGCGTGACGCTAGGAAATTTTGCTCTCTTCTGAGAACACTAACGATTTTGTAAAATGCTTGTTCCTTAATTTTCTTGTGTTCGATCTCCGGAGCTTTCAACAGGTTATTGAAGGAAGATGCGTGAAGAATACCTTTTAGTTCATCATGTTCTACGAGCCACTTTTGAGTAAACTCGCGCTCCTCAGTCATAGACTTGATCCATTTAAGAAGGAAAACGACGTTCTCTTCCGCATAAGGGAAATCGAGTGCGTCATTCCATTTCTCGAAACTAACTTCGGTTCTCAAGGGTTCTTTCTGCATAACTTTATTCTCCGCTCATGGGTGAATTGGCAGACGCGCAAATTATATGAGCAGAGTAGCAAAAATTGTGAATGCAAAAAGAGAAAGTTTGTGGTAAGTCATTTTCAAATGAATTTTTTGGCGATTCTGCGAATTGGGAGGCGTGCTTCGTGAATTAGTTACCGGTCTGTGCGATCAAATCGGCTCATGAAGTTCTTGTTTACAGCAAAGAGAATGCTCAGAGAGCATGCAGCCCTACTCTGTAGTTTTTAAGAGTGGCAGCTTTTCCCATATCAAACTGCTCGTTGCGAGCTGCTGGTCGAATTCAGTCTGCAACGCCGACACAGTTACTAGTTCGCTGCCACTCTAGCACTACTAAGTAAGTAGCGTGGGACACGTTCTCAGTTTTGAATTCGTTCGTCAGTTTGGTTTGTGTTGTATCACGCATTGCGCAAAGAAGTTGTGAGATGAGCAAACGAACAGTCCATCTGAACTTTGGTATGCTGAAGAAGTTGCGTGCAAACTCGAATGTCCCAAGATCCATCAAGGGACGCGTTTTGGGATTGCTGAAACTACTAGAAGATGACAGCTGCCTCGCTTCGGAAGGGTTTGTTGCGGTGCCGCAAGAGAGCATAAATAAGGGTTGGGAAACTATTGTTTATATCTCAACCGACTTGTTGCTGTTCGTGGAACAAAATGATGATCGAGTGTGGGTAGACAACTTTGTCTTTGAAGAGGAAATGAGTGTCGCAAGCTAATTTTCTGCTGCCAGCTGCCTCCCACTAGCTGCGTTCATTCTGGTCCGACGCTGCATTGTGCGGAGAATACTCTAGGCAAGAACAGTCATCGGGTAGAAACTTCTCTATCAGTTCATCAACAAGATAGCGTCTTACGTGTGGGGTCGTGAACATTGGATCGTCTACAATTATAGGAATTTTGCTTCCATTTTTTTCGATGTATCCTAGATCGTGAATGGTACGCAATTTAAGGGCAGCGCAGGCTGCAATGGCGTCGTACCTATCCTCAGGTATCTCATAAAACAGCTTAGAACTTGATGCTTTTTGATATGAGATTTCTTTAAGGAAATTCTCATCTGGAACAAGTGGTCGAAAAAATGACCTTCCAATGTTTTTGGCAGACCCCAGGTTCTCATTGTCTGTAATTGCAAAAATGCGACCACGAGGTTTGTCATAGTAGTAAGCGTAAAGATATTGCAGATAGTACATTATTGGCTGCAGCCCAAAGCCATTCAATGTCACGCGGGTCGCACCAAATTCAATGTGAAGATCATAGTGAAAGTGTAGTGTTAGGCTGACTGCGTGAATATCATTTTTATTATCTAAGACTGCGATAACACTGTTTCGTTCAATTGACTCAATTAAAGAAAGAGGGTTTCTTTCTCTATTAAATTGGTTTCGATTATTGGTATAATACTTAATGATTTCGGGAAAGTGAACGCGTGGATCTTTGTGATACGTGGCGGTTATTCTATACACATGCAATCCCCTTGCATTTCGCACATGCTGTGCTATATAGCCAAGTTACGGGCCTTCGATTTTTCGACTATACCTAGTTTGACCACAGAGAAGTGAAATGGGAGATTGCAGCTATGTCAACGGCTTCTATGCGCGCTCGGCGTAATGCACAAGAGTCGACGCTTCGACAAAGAGCATCATTTCTGCTCCCGCACCAGATTAGCCTTCACGCATTCCATGCGTCCCTGACAAATCCAGAAATCGATTTGGATGATAGAGAGATTTTTTGCAGTGTGGTGCGCGAAGCTGTGAATCATTTCGGTGTAAGCGCGCAAGCAATTGCAGATGAATTGAACGTTAGTTTAAGCACCGTGAATAGATGGTCGAATGACAAAAGTTCACCGCACATCTTAGTTCGGAAAGTGGTGCATGCAAATGTTGTTCGGCAGATCGAAAAAAACATTCGTGAATGCAAGTTCGTGAAACAGCCAAATGCAATCGAAGGAATTGCAGCGGACGCGTTGTCTAAATCGCTTGCAACAATTTAGTCGCAGTTCTGTGAAAGTAAGGGGAAGCGGGAAAGAATCGATTTCCTAACCAGCGGATGCGGGTCTGTTTTTCCGCTTGCCCAGCTTTCAACCTTTTCTTGCGTAATATTAAACTGTGATGCGATTAGGTTTTTTTTCTCGGTCAAAATATTGCTGAACTCATTCATATATAAGCTTTCTCTTAATAAAATTTCTTTATTGCACGTTTTGTGTAAAACGTCAACTTTATATCCACCCATCCTTTTTGTCTCATAAGAATTTGAGCAGATTTGCTCGCCGTTCCAATCTGACGTGTAAATTTGAAGCTGCAGTCCCTACTATGGTTCCGGTCCTACTCCTGTCAGTTTTGACCTAGTTAGCGCTCGTTGAAATGTCGTTCGAGATACCTTGAGCCGTACTGCAGCTTGTAGGCAGGTGAAGCCGTCTTTGGTTATCCAGTGATGCGCCTTTCGAACCGATTCTTCATCCAGAAGGTGTGGCCTTCCGATTTTCATGCCCTTGCGGCGGGCGGTTTCGATACCCTCTCTTGTGCGGCAGCAGAGGATACGGCGCTCGTACTGCGCGAATCTAGCCAGGATCGTGCAAAGAAGTTCATACTCGTCGGTGTATGTGTCCAAGTGAATGGAGACACTGTGCAAGTGGATTCCGTTCGCTCGGCGCTCTTCCATTGGTAGCAAGGCGTCGATGGCGGACCTGAAGGCTCTACCCAAACCCCAAAAACGAATGTGTCGCTGGGTTAGTGGTCATCATCCGACACTTGGTCTGCGATGAGGTTCGCGATGGCGTCGAGCCCCGCTTGAGCCGCCTTTAACTGCTCCCCGATGTCCCAAAGCGTTTTGATCACAGTGTTGGCGATATCTCTATCCATGTTGTTTTCATTTTGTTGGTCTGCGTGCGGTGTTTGCGGATTGGTAAGATAGGTCGTGCCGTCTAAAGGCGCGTTGAAGCGTCATCCGGGATATCCCGAACACGGTGGCGACATAACGGCAGGGATGGCCGTCGATACTGACAAGGCGGTGTGCTTCCCGCACATCGTCGGGCGATAGTTTAGGCGGGCGTCCGATCCGTATGCCTTTGCGCCGCGCGGCCTCGATCCCTTCTTTGGTACGGCGGGAAAGGATACGCCGCTCATATTGCGCGAACCCGGCGAGGATCGTGTAGAACAACTCCCCTTCCGGCGTGGTGGTATCCAGATGCATGGTGACGATATGCATGTTGATGCCGCGAGCAAGGAGCTTCTCCATGGTCAGCAAAGCGTCGATAGTCGAGCGAAACGCCCGGTCCAAATCCCAGACCACAAGCGTATCTCCGGCACACAGCATCTTTAAGACCATGTCGAATACAGGACGTGCCTGCGCCACGGCGGACACATGCTCAATGAAAAACTCATCGCACATTCCTTGCAGCCCGGCGGCTTGCCTGTCGGGGCTTTGCGCGGCCGTGGACACCCTCATATAGGCCAGTCGCCGCCCCGAGTTTTCCATGATTGACCCTGCACAAAAACGATCCTTTTTGTGCAGGCCCTGGCACGCACCGCTGTTCTTTCTTCTGAAATTGAAAACAACTGAAATCCGCGCGTTTCCCGATTGCGCCGCCTTTTCTTTACGTAAATTATCGCCCTGAACATTAACCATCACTTATGTTCATACCGATATCGAAAGCCGCTGTAACTGGCTTGGTGTTGCTGGCGTCGATCTATCCTCAGGTTTCTGAGGCGGAGACTTTTACAAGCGCTGAACTCCTGAACTGGTCCACTGAAAGTCAGCGCTCTTACATCCAAACATCCGTGGGTATGGCTTCGGTCATCGCTTCTCAAATCAGCGATACCAAGGCCGGATGCATTGGGCGTTGGTACTTTGATGACAACCGAGCGCGCTTGGCAGAAATCCACGCTTCAATGAAGAAAAACAGCCAGTTCCATCCGCAAGCCGTCATTCTGGCTTTGATGCAGAAAGCTTGCGGTCGGTTCGGTCGGTGACAGAGATTTACACGCTGGGTAATGCGCCGGACGCAAAGCCGGGCTGAGCAGGCTCCGCATTCTCTTGTTCCGGCTCTGATTGAAGTGGCTCGGGGACTTTTTCTTCGATGTCTTTTTGTATCTGACGGAGCTCCTCCGGTGAAAGCGGATTGTCAGGATCGTTGAGGCGGTTCTGAATCTCGGCGAGATATATCTGATATTCCCGCCAGGTGATCAGATGTTCTTGCGCAACTTCATGCGCTTTCTTCGCGGCAAGATATTCTTCGTAGGTCGGCGCATTGTCCGGCCAGACGACAGAGGCCGCTTCTTCAGGATCAAGCAACGTTCCATCGGCGCGCACCGCGTTACCGTTTTCATCCATGAATACGGGCTCGCCGCTCGGATGTAACCGCGCCGCGTTAACGGTGAGGTCTTCCAGCGCTTGAGCCGTGGCGCTCACCGCCGCAAGTGCGTCTTCGATCCCGGTTTCGGCTTTGGCCACATAATCATCCACCATGCTCACAGTCTCGTCGTAGAGCGCGGCATAGTCGGCATTTTGCAGGGCCAGCGCGAGCTTTGTTAAGCGTTCGGCATCTCGTTCTCTTCTTTCCTTCTGGATATGCGGTTGTCTCGATTCCGGCAAAAAGCGGTTTATCCGACCAACCTCGCGGCCTGCCATCTCATTGTGAAAGTCGTCGTGATCCTGTTGCCGCCGTTTGGCGCGCTCATGTCGTTCATGTTCCTGAGAATCGTCGTCTTCCGCCTTCATTCATACCTTCATCATTTGTCCTTCATTATACCATTTTCTGGGATTTCTGTGCAAACTTCAGGATCACCCGCTCGTTTCGATGAGGTCGTCCATCAGAACGAGCATCAACTGTCCGATTGCCAGGAATTCATCGTCCGCCGGGTCCAACATGCCATTGGGGAGGCGCTTTGAGTTTTCCCGGACGGCAGCGATCACTGATGTATGGATGAGGCGCTCCCGGAAGTTAGCTGTACGGTCAACGTTCCGCTCACGAATGCCGAGTTGGCCATAGAAATTCCGGATGGTGTCGAGCATATCGACAGCCTCCTGTATGATTTCAGGTGAACTGAACTTCCCAAGCAACGGACACGCGCGGCAAACCCGCTTGGCCCGGTTTCCGCGCTTGAAAACCTTGTAGCAGTTTTCATTGCCTGCACACTCGTTGAGCACGTCGACGAAGGCGGTTCGAATAAGCATATCGGCTTCCGGATCTACCACGTGCACCAGGATGCGGTTCTGCCGATGCCATCGTGCGAAGGCTGCTTTCTTCAGCCGGGCGCGGAAATCCAGATAAACATCCCGTACCGTCTTTCTCGAAACGGAGTATGCCGCAGCCATCGCATCTAGACTGATCCCCTGGCAGAAGCCATAGGCAAGACGGATCAAGGTTGGGTCGTCCAGTTTAGGGTGCTTGCGAAAAACGCTCACCGGAACGTAACGGGGCCTTTTCTCGTTCATCCTTTCAGATCCGGTGGATAATCCTGCATTGCCGGTTTCTATCTGTTTCAGGCTGTTAGTGCGTCTGTTCGGAAAGTTGTTTCGCTAACAGTGCTAAGTGTCTTGCCCAGATCTTGCCGGGAATTGACGGCCATGGCATTCCCATAAGCATCCCCTTTGAAAAACGCACCTCCAACCGCCTTACGCGATTTGATCGGGAGTCCGTCCGGTCGGATCGCGCGACCGGCGGCGCTGTGCCGTCCGTTCGTGAGGATGTCACGAGGTCGGGTCTCTGGCCCTTCCGCAATAGTGGCTTCCGAACCCACGGCGAGAAGAAGGAGATGTGCCATGCAAGCCTGCGCCCGATGCGACAAACTCGTTTGCCAACCCTGTGTTCCGCTGCCGGATGGCCCGCCCGAGGCGGATTGCGCCATCCTGGCCACGTTGGAAGATCTGCGTTCCATCCCCTACGTCCGCCGGCTCGCCGTTGCGACCGCCAATCTCGGTCTTTCCCGGCGCGAGATCCCGAACTGGATGGCGGATGTCATCTTCGAGTATCGCGGCTCGCTCCGCCTTCCGGACGGCCGCGCGGTGCACCTTCCGGATACGGCAATCGACGATGTGTTCAACAATGACGGCTCGTTCCGCTGGCTCTCCGACTTCATGAAGTTTGCTGACCGGCCCATGCGGCAGGCACCGCAAAAGCGGGTGCTGAAGCGCCTCCGCCTCATTGATCTCGCCTTTCGCATCGATAAGCCGCAGATCGCCCGTCACTTCGGACGCTGAAGCGGAACTTCCCCCCAGGCCTCGCCGTGGGACGATCTACAGAGGGGACATGGAACGGCGCGGTTGCCGTTCCTGTCCTCCAGACGGGAGACGCGTTCATGTTCGGTAGTGACAGCAACAAAGAGGCAACGCGCTCAGTCTTTCTGAGCTCGATCAAAGGCCTCGCCAATACCGGGGCGGTGGCGGCGGCGTTTTTCCTGACGCCGTTGTTCTACAGCCAGACGGTCGGTTGGATCAGGTCGTTCACCACGGTCCACTACGGGGCCGTGTGGGCCGACCTCTCCGACTTCGCCTGGTTCGTCATCGTCGCCCTTCTGACCTTCTTCGTGGCGCGGGCGTCGGTCTCGACGCTGCTCATGATGGGCGGCCTCGCCATCGCCACGAAATTCATGTGATCCCCAACCAAAGAAAGGAGTTCTGTCATGGCTAAGTACGACAAGGTTGGCGGCGGTTCGGTCAACTACGGCGTTTACAAGAAACGCAAGACCGATTGGGGCGCCATCTGCGGCGGCCTGTTCGTCGCCTTCATCGTCATCGCGATCCTGGCCAACCTCTAGGCCAGCATGCGCTGACGCACCGATGGGAGGGGTCCTCGTGGCCCCTCCCTTTTCTTTTGCCTTTCGGGAGAATGTCAAATGTCTCATCCCTTCAACGAAGAATACCGCTACGGCAGCGCTGGGTGGGCCTCGGACGCCGATATCAAAGCCGCCGATTTGCTCGGCCCCAAGGGGCCGCAGATCGGCTATTGGAATGCACATCCGATGCGGCTGGTTGGTGATGCGCCGATGATCACCATCGGCGGAGCCGGATCGGGCAAGCTGCGCGACCTCTTGGCTTATGTCGTCTGCAACACGCCCGGCATGCCGTTCCTGGCGCTCGATCCGCGCGGGGAACTCGGCGCAATTTCCTGGCACGTCCATGCGGCTCATGGCGAATATGCGTACTACTGGAACCCTATGGGGCTGCTCGACAATCCCATGCACCGCTGCAATCCACTCAGTATTTTGAAGCGCGACAGCGCGACCTTCCACGCGGACTGCAAGTTCATCGCGGAAGGGTTCATTGCGCTCTCCGGCAGCAATTCGCAGTATTTTGAACTCCGTGCGCGGGAGTGGATCGAAAATCTGATGAAGGCGCGGGTGGAGATGAACGGCTCCACCTCGCTCCCCGATCTCTACCGCGTCATCAACACCATCGAAGCTGACCGGAAGCGTTGGGCCGATCAGCTCGAAGCGATGCTCAAGAGCGAGTTCGAAGGCGTGCGCCGGACGGCGGCGGAGATGCTGACCAAGCAGCAGGACACGCCCAAGGAGTTCGGCGCGATCATGGGCGAGATTTACGCCCATTTGAACTTCCTAGACGACCCCACTCTCTGCGCGTCCTTGGAGAATCCGGATTTCTCGCTTGAGGCGCTGGTCACGCCCCAGCGTGTCTGCAAGATCTTCCTCAACATCCCGGCAGAGTTTCTGAGCATCTGGTCGCCGCTGGTGCGGCTCTTCTTCACGGTCTCTATGCTCTACAAATCGCGGCATCCGGAACGCGCCCGCGTCTTGCTCCTGGTCGATGAGGCCGGACAGCTTGGCCGGTTCGAAGCCCTGTTGCGCTCCTTCACCTACGGCAGGGGCGCGGGCGTTCGTGCCTGGGCCATCTTTCAGGACGCCGGGCAGATCATCCGAAACTTCGGTGCGCCGGCGCTGCAAGGTTTCCTGGGCTCGGCGCAGCTGCGCCAGTTCTTCGGTGTGCGGGACTATGAGACGGCGCAGCTTGTCTCGAGCATGCTGGGCACGGAAACGCTCGAATACGATGATCCCTTGCAACAGGATCAGGCGCGCCGCATGCGCCGGGACACGGTGCGCAACATCCTGATGAACGGGGCCGACCCGTTCGACGCCGCGAATGACTACGCGCATTTCAAACGCGGATCGCAACACCGGACAAAACAGGCCCGGTCGCTGATGACGCCGGAAGAAATCCTCGCCATGCCGGAAGACCGGCAAATCCTGTTTGTCTCCGGCAAGAACCTGAAGCCGATCTATGCCTGGAAATATCCATACTTCACGCGGGCCGAGATGGCGGGGCGCTACCTTCCGAATCCGTATCACCCGCCCATCGATAGCGTGAAGGTGGCCTGGCGGTTCGGGTCCAAGTGCCTGCGGATCGTCACAGAACCGGTCCCGGACAGGCTGATGGGATTCCCCCAATATCAGAACGGTATTTGGTCATACGTGGCAGAGTTTAAACCGGAGAACAAAGGTCGCTAGTGCTAGTACAAGCTATGAATATTATGCTACTTTGAGCTGAATAAATGGGAGCTCTGATCATGGTTCCGTCTATCGGTATAAAGCTGGCCACCGGGATTGTATTGACAGTGGCCGGAATAGGTATTGGCATTGATCAGTCAAGGTTCTTGGTTACTGTTCCCGACATCGCTCCAACTGTCTGGCTTGACGCTGACTGCCCAGTGTCACACACGCGTCAAGTGAACGTGGACATCGACTCCGATCTGTCAGCAAAACTCAGCGTTAGGGTTGTCCCGAGAGACTATCACTATGACCTTTCCACGTGGTCTGAGGAAGCCCGACGTGAAATTGTCGGTGATCCGCCGATCGACGAATCAAACTTACTAAGTCTGGGAACCGGTCGAACCGCTCCGCATATCAGTTGTCAGGCAATCGGCGTAGCGATCTATCCACCCGTAGACGATGAGCCAACGAATGACGGCATACCAACTTATAAAGTGATAATGTCGTCAACGCCTATAACGGAAGTCTTCCAAGATACGATAGACGAAGCAACCAATTTGGGTGGAACTGGTGCATTACTTGTTCCTAAAGAACTTTACAAAGTTGGGAATTTTTCAGAACCGCCGCCAGCCATACCCTTTCTGTTTGAAGAAATCGATGTCTCTGATTGGATCAAGGACTTGGGTAATGGGAGATTCTTTCTCGAGATAAGAAATCGGGTCGAAGCAGATCCTCTCAACAAGACCTGCGAGAATCCTGAATGTGACAACTCGTGTGAGAACCCGGAGTGCACCTCTTACACAATGGCCCCAGGAACGGTTCGGATAACGTATCCACAAAGGCTTCGGTTAACGAGCGTTGATCCATATATCGAAAGAGATGGAAGGAACGTCCTTCGCTTTAGAGATTACAACTCAACAGTCCGTGCAGAGTTCTTTGACCCAAACCTGAAGGCCCAAGACCAGATAGTATTGTACCTAGGCGGCGCTTTGCTTGGCCTCGGGTTGGGCTTGGTTTTTGATAGCCTTTTGCGGTCAAGGCCTACCGCCAAATCGTCGTTTGCAAAGATAGAAGAGTCGACTGCGGACGATCAGGCAGCGCCACCAAAGCAAGCAGGACATCCAAGAACCGAGCCTGTGGTAAACAGATCCAGTCAAAGACCCGAGTCTTCGAAGTAATCGTCCTAATTCCGCAGGAGAGATAGCAAACCGTACGTCTTTCTCCCACTATGCCGTGCATTCCCCTTTACGAAGGCTGGACGGTAGAGCCACCAAAGCGGAGAATTCGCATGAGCGACCAAGAAAACGATGCTGGTAAGAAGCATCCCAGCCACCATGCCTTCCAGGTCAATGAAGGTCAGGACGGCAAATCCTATTTCAACCGGGTCGGCGCGGCCTTCGAACATCGGGACGGCCAGGGCTTTAACGTCGTCCTCGACTCCGTCCCGGTCGATGGCCGCGTGACCCTGCGCACGCCGCAAGAGCGCTTGCAGGACATGCGCAGCGAGCCCGATCTGCAGCCACAGCAAGAGCCGCAACGGCAAGAAACTCAGCAAGCGCCAGTGCAGAAGGATCAGGAGATGGATCGGTGAGTGATGCAGATAGCGCCGCCGTAATTGCGCCTGATGTTGGGGTAGCGGATCACGCGACGCCGGACGTCCAGACCGCTGAGGTGGAAAGTCCGGAGATCGCGACCAAGGCCGAGCTCGATCATCTGATCGAGACTCGGCCTGCTCCGGCAATGGAAATGCACCTCACGCCGGGCGGTCCCGAAACGTCCCAGATAAATCGACAGGTCGCCGTTGCCCATGAAAACCGGATCGTCGATTTGAATGAACGATTGGAGCGGATGCGGGCGAGCGTCGAAACCGACTTTTCCCTGTCGCGGCTGGGGGGCCATGCGCGGACGGACTTCGAAAGGAGCCGATAACATGGACACTCGCACGTTTAGCATTGCATCCTAAAATGCAGCGGGCACGGCTGTGGAATCTAGTCCTTTCTACAAAAGTGAAGCGCTATGAAAGGCGGCATATTGTTGTGAGGAAGACCGAGCCCACCCTGCTGAATCTCCAGGCTTTGTTGGGACCCCTGGCCGGGCGGAACACTCCACATGACTGACGCCATCCCACCAGCTGAATCGCCTCGAACCATTGGTGCGGACCAAAGCTGTATTTTCACTGAAGACTGCCGAGGCAATTCATTCCTTGTCAGAGTGTGTTCCGGTTCGCCGCCTGTTTCCCTATATGCGTTTTTGCGCCCAGCTCCGAGCACAAAACTGTCTTCGGCATCCTTGAACGATGACCATCCTCGCGGACAACCATTCGGCGTGTCGAAGGCAATGACAGCGCCTTGAAGTACCTGGTTTAAAACACTCACATCTATGTCGTTGCCGGGGTCGCCCTTCGGACCCTGACGACCGATTGGCCCTGGATCGCCTTTATCACCTTTTGGACCAATCGACCCTTTGTCTCCCTTCTCACCTCGAAGACCTCTCGGTCCAGGCTCTCCCTGAGGACCAGTTTCTCCTGGTGGTCCCTGCTCAACTTTCGGCAGTTCAGATTCTCTCAAAGATGCCACTTCTTGCTCTAAAGATGCGACCGAGTTCTTAAAGGTTTCGGTGTTATCTCGGAGAGTCGCTTGGATCTCAGCTCGAATTTGCTCCTCACTCATTCCGCCTGCCCATCGAACCAACTGGCCATCCGTGATGGTGTTCCCAATGTAGGATCCAAAAGCGAGAATAGCTGCTCCCACTATTCCGGGGGCAACCTTGTCACTGAACCATTGCCAACTCATTACGCCCTCCAGCAGTGGGTCGCCATTCAAATCAATGTATTGTAGTAATACTGACCGGAGATTGGCAATCTAGCGAGCGCCTTTTGACTTTTCTTGGTTCAGCACGTTCGCTCGGTTATCCTGTTTTCAGATTGCTTGCTCGTCAGGTATATTCTGATCGTGAAGAGAAGGCCGATCTACTCGCAAAATAGGCGTCGAAGCCGAGTTCCCTTTTCTATTTGAGTAGCTACCTAATCGGAGAGAATTGCGCCACGCCCACCCTTCGCTCTCCAGGTTACTGTCATTGCAAATGGTTCTGACAGAGGTGGGTCCTGAGCGATGCGGCTGAGAGTTACGTTAAGACGCTCGTATCTTCCCGCCCCAGGACTCGCATGATCTCGATGACATCGCCGTTCACGCGGTAATAGATGGAATGTGCGCCATAGACGCTACGCCGGTATCCGGGGCGAATATCGTCAACGGCCCGATAGAGACGCGGTTTTTCCGCGAGCTGGTCGAACCGTTCGAACAGCCCGTCAAAATAACGGTCTGCCCGCTCCAACCCAAATGTCTCGATTCCAAATCTGTATAGCCGCCTGACGTCTTTCTCGGCCTCCAGGTTTAGCCTATACGTCGCCATTCGCTCTCATTTCATCTTGAACGGAACGGCGAATATCCTCTTTGCCAAGCTCGGAAAAACCACGCTCTTCCGCCTGGATCAAGGCGGCGCGGATGCGTTCCACTTCAGCGCTGCGCAACTGCTTTTCCCGCAGCGCTTCGCGCACGATTTCGCTGTCCGATGCATAGTGCCCCGACGCCAATTGCGCCTGAATCCATTCTTCCTGTTGCTCTGTCACGGTTATGCTTTTCTTGATCATGATAAATGAAACTCCTTCAAACATGACGTTATGGAATACTTAATCCTACTTTATCCTACCATATTTCATGCCCGAGTCCAAATCGCGATGTGCAGCTTTGCCGCTCCGATGCGATCAACGTTCATGCTCCGGTCCGTTATCGCGGCCTGTGTTCATCTGTCCGTCGCGCAGCGCCTGTAGACGATCCTCATGCGATGGCTGGACAGGTACAGGATCTGGTTGAGCGTTTTCCCGGAATACTTCGGTCAAGCGATCCGTTGCCTGAGGTGGCTGCTCGATTGGCTCCGGGACTGCTGGTTGCTCTTTCGGGACTTCCTGGATGTCGGGCTCCGGTGCTTGTGGCGCGCGTAGCGGTTCCGGTGTGCTGGCGGCCTCCTTGTACGCTTCTCGGTACGGTTTGCGGTCCTGGCGCAGTTCCCACAGCAAGGCTGCTTGCTGTGATCGGCTGGCTTCAAGCTGCGATTGAAGAGCTCGGCGTTCCAGTAGTTGCGCTTGCACCATCGTATCCCGCTGTTCCCGGTCGCGCCGCAGTGCCTCTAATGCCTCCTGGACGTTCCGCTGCTGGGTAAGGGCATGTGTGCCTGTGAAGCGGTCCCAAAGTCCGCGCAAGCCCGTGTTGAGCCGCTCTGAACGTTCTCGGGATTCTTGTTCCCAGCGCTGTTGTTGTCCAAGGTCGAGGCGCTCCCGCTCCTGGCGATGCGTAGCGCTCATCGCTTGGCGTTTCGACTCGAACTCGGCCTGACGTTCATCTTGGGCGCGACGGGCTTCCTCGGTCATTCGGTTGAAGGCCTGAGACATATCCCGCGCCATACGGGCCTTGGCCTCGTCCACGCTCGGGAAACTCTCATCGGGTTTCCCAAGCCTTTCGGTTATCTCCTTTGTGTTCTTGCCGGTGTAGCGGGAGAGGGACAGAGGTTCACCATCATAGGTCACGGCCACGAAGCCGCGCCGGTCGCCCTTGGCGAGGATCAGCCCACGTTCGCTCAATGCATGTTCAAAGGCCGCGCGGCTGTCCGACACGGCCCAGCATTCCTGCATCATACCTTTCAGGTCGCGTGCATCGACGCCAATGCGTTTGGCCTGTTGGTACTCCGCGAGAGAGTAGTTGCGAGGGTCGGCGGCCTTGTTTTGCATAAGCCCTTCGGGCATGCGCCAGCCGTGTTCGAGGTAAAGGTCCCTGGAAACTTCCTGAAGCTTGTTTTTGAAGAACGGCAGATTGACCGCCTTCATTTCCTCGGCGTCGATCCGGCTGTACACCGCATGACAATGCCGCCTGTAGCCGTTCGGTCCTTCCTTCTCATGGAAAACAACTGCCCGAGGTTGATGGGACAAGCCCAGCTTCTTCTCGATCCGCTGGAGCGCGTCTTCGAACACATCGACACTGACGCTCTCTTCCTGGGGCGGATTGAGCGACAATGAGAAAAGGAACTGTTTGCACCGCGTGCCTTTCGAGACGGCATAGGCTTCCTTCATAGCACCCACTAGATCTTCGTGAACGAAACCACGCATATCGTGGATCTCGCAGTTCTCGTTGTCTTCCGTGTTCAGAAGGTGCAAGGCGAGTTGTTTGCCGCCGCCGCGCTGCGAGGCTTTCAGGATCATCGATCCTTCACCCGGAGCGCCGCCATCAACGCCGACACCGCGGCGTCGATGCGGGCACAGGACGACTGCAGCGCCTGTTCCGTTTCAGCCGTAACAGGCAATGCCCCAAGCCTTGCCGCTTTCGCTAAAGTGCGCAGGCTTGCCGCGATCTCAGATTTTCCGAGAACAGCAAGAACCTGAGCGCTGTTAAAATCATTGCGCAGTGGTGCCGCTTTGCGCTTCCGGCGCGGACGGACAGCCTGCCGGATGTTCTGACCGAACAGCTTCAGGCGCACATATTCCCCAAGGGCGAGACTCCCAGCGTCCTTTTCCAACCGCGCACGCTCTTCCGGCGTCAGGCGCAGTGTGAAAATGGTCGTTTTGGGTTCGGTCTTGGGCATTTAAACCTCTACAAGGTAATAGTGTTCCGTCTCCGAAACTGCGGAGCGGAATCAGTTCAATTCTGGATGAAACGAAAAACGCCCCTGGGCGAAACCAGGGGCGCGTTAAGGTGCTCTATAGTTTAAGATGGTGGAGAGTATTAAGGCTCAGGTCCGCAGGGAGACTTACTCACGCTTGTTTCGAGAATGTTACTCCATTCGGAGAGCACCTCGAACAAGCGGTTCGAACTTTCTCCTCCCGAGCGCGCTCTTCGGGCCGCGCTCTTCCGGCGACGTCGCTCAGCTTTGCGGCGTTTCGTCCAGCAGGTGCCGGACCAGTTTCTTGGCGTCCTCCGAATCCCACTCCGCCGGCCCGAACAAACCCCCGACCAGATTTCCGTTCCGGTCGATGGCGTAGGTTGCCGGCAGGCCCCGGTTCTTAAACGCCCGGCCCAATTTGAATTTCGGATCCAAATAGATCGCCAGATTGTGCAGGTCCAGGCGGTCCCGCAGGAACGGTTCCGCCTTCCGCGCGCCGCCGCGGTCCTGGTTGACCGCGACCACTTCGAAATCTTCGCCCGGGAAGGCGGCCTGCAGCCGGTCCAGGGAGGGCATTTCCTTAATGCACGGCGCGCACCAGGTCGCCCAGAAATTGACGATCAGCACCTTGCCGCGGAACGCGGTCAGGTCCGTTTCCGTTCCATCGCCCAATTGAAACGGAACGGTTGGCGCTTGGACCCGGTCCTTGACCAGGATGAAGCCGCTCATTTCCCCGCCGGTCGGCGGGTAGTCCGCGGCGCTGGCGTCCAGCGGCGCATAGGCCAGCATGCAGAATGCAAGCATGGCGAGCGCGGCGCGGCGGAAGAAAATCGAAGGGAACTCGGTCATGACGGTCCTGAAGCGAAGATCTGTTTCCAAGGATGTAGGGCCGGAAGGCCGGAAAGTGAACGGTACTGTAGCGGCAGGAGGACGGATAATTCTCTCACAACTGCTTGATGGCGGTGCGGCAAAACCGCCTTTTGCGGCTTGCAACCGCCGCCCTGCATCTGGATAGTCCCGGCGCGCCCGACCGCGCCTTCACAGAGCTTGAGAAAGTCCCCGTCATGTCCAACCCGTCCGATACGAAAGAAGCTGCCGCAAATGCGATGTGGGGCGGCCGGTTCGCCGCAGGTCCCGCGGAAATCATGGAACAGATCAACGCGTCTATCGATTTCGACAAGCGTCTCTATGCTCAGGACATTCAAGGATCCAAGGCGCATGCCGCGATGCTGGCTGCGCAAGGGATCGTCTCTCAAGACGATGCGGACGCCATTGCGGCGGGTCTGGACAAAGTGCTGGCGGAGATCGAGGCGGGAGAGTTCTCCTTCAGCCGCGCGCTGGAAGACATTCACATGAATGTCGAGGCGCGCCTTAGGGAGTTGATCGGCGATCCGGCGGGACGTCTTCACACCGCGCGCAGCCGGAACGACCAGGTCGCAACGGACGTTCGCCTGTGGCTGCGCGACCGTATCGATCATCTGGACGCCCGCCTGGCGGTTCTGCAGGAAGCGCTGATTTCCCAGGCCGAACAGCATGCGGACGCCGTCATGCCGGGATATACCCACCTGCAGGCGGCGCAACCGGTCACCTTCGGTCACCACATGCTGGCCTATGTGGAAATGATCGGGCGCGACCGGGGGCGGCTGATGGATTGCCGCAAGCGCCTGAACGAATGCCCGCTGGGTGCGGCGGCGCTGGCCGGAACCTCGTTTCCGATTGACCGTCACGCCACCGCGGCGGCGCTTGGTTTCGACCGCCCGACGGCAAACTCCATGGATAGTGTGGGCGCGCGCGATTTCATCATGGAATTCCTCAGCGCCGCCTCGATCCTGGCGGTGCATCTCTCGCGCTTTTCCGAAGAGATCGTTATCTGGGCGTCCGACCGCTTCGCCTTCATCGACCTCAGCGACGCCTTCACGACCGGCTCGTCGATCATGCCGCAGAAAAAGAACCCGGACGCAGCGGAACTGGTGCGGGCCAAGCCGGGCCGGATCATCGGGGCGCTGGTGGCGCTGCTGACCGTCATGAAGGGTTTGCCGATGACCTTCTGCAAGGACATGCAGGAAGACAAAGAGCCCCTGTTCGACGCGGTGGACAATCTGGAACTGGCGGTCGATGCGACGGCGGGCATGGTTTTCGACATGAAACCCCGCCGGGACAAGTTGAAGGACGCCCTGGCCGGCGGCTTTCCCACCGCAACGGATCTGGCCGACTGGCTTGTCCGGGTCCTGAACATGCCGTTCCGGGACGCCCACCACGTCACCGGGTCGATTGTCGCCATGGCCGAGAAGAAGGGCGTCGATATCGCCGATCTGCCGCTGGAAGACATGCAAACGGTGGCGCCGGCGATCACGGGGGATATATATTCAGTCCTGACGGCGGAAGCGTCGGTCGCCAGCCGGACCAGTTACGGAGGCACCGCACCGGAGACGGTTCGGGCCGCGGCGGCGGACGCCCGCCGCCGCTTCCTGACGGAATAGGGATCGAAACGGTGAGAAAAAGCGCCACGGCAAACATCGGACAGGGACGCAGGATGCTGCTGATCGCTTGCGCCGCCGTGCTGGCGCTGGGCGTCCTGTCGGGGTGCGGCAAGAAGAACGCGCCGAAACCGCCGGGCCCCAACCCGACCTATCCGAAGACATTCCCGTCATCCTAGCGTCAAAGGCCCTGTTGGCCGGTATTTCCGGAGTAGCCGCTTATGGACCATTTCAATTATCGCGACGGCCTGCTGTATGCGGAGGACGTGCCCCTGACCCGCATCGCCGAAGAAGTCGGAACGCCGGTCTATGTCTATTCGACCGCGACGCTTGAGCGCCATTACACGGTCTTCGCCGACGCGTTCGCCGGTATGCGCGCGTCGGTCTTCTATGCGGTCAAGGCCAACTCCAACATCGCCGTGATCAAGACCCTGGCGGATCTGGGCGCGGGGGCCGACGTCGTGTCGGAAGGGGAATTGCGCCGGGCCTTGGCCGCGGGCGTGCCGCCGCAGAAAATCGTTTTTTCAGGTGTCGGCAAGACCCGCGAGGAACTCGCCTATGCGCTTGATGTCGGGATCCTGGAAATCAACGTGGAGTCCGAAAACGAGCTTGAGCTTCTCAACGCGGTCGCCGGGGAGAAGGGGGTGACCGCAGAGATCGCCATCCGCGTGAACCCGGATGTCGACGCCAAGACGCATGCGAAGATTTCGACGGGCAAGAAGGAAAACAAGTTCGGGATCGATATCGACCGCGCCGTCGATGTCTTCCGTCACGCCCAATCGCTGACGCACATTCACCCGGTCACGGTGGCGAGCCATATCGGTTCGCAACTGACCGATCTGGACCCGTACCGGGCGGCCTTCACGCGTCTGGTCGCGCTGGTCGGCGAGTTGCGGGCGGCGGGGATCGATATCAAGCGGCTGGATCTGGGCGGCGGACTGGGCATTCCCTATGACGGCGAGGAACCGCCGCTGCCCGACGCCTATGCGGCGCTGGTCAGGGAAGTGGTCGGCGATCTGGATGTGGAACTGTTTTTCGAGCCGGGCCGCATGATCGCGGGCAATGCCGGCATCCTGCTGTCCAAGGTGCTGTTCGAGAAGCACGGCGAAGCGCGGCGTTTTGTCATCCTGGATGCGGCGATGAACGATCTGATCCGGCCCGCGCTGTATGATGGGCACCACGGCCTGAAGCCAGTGAAAGAGCCGTCCTCGGACGCGGATTGGACCCCGGCAGACATCGTCGGTCCGGTCTGCGAATCCGGTGACACCTTTGCCAAGGACAGGCTTCTGCCACGGTTTGTTGATGGCGAGTTGGTAGCCTTCACCTCTGCGGGCGCGTATGGTGCGGTTATGGCGTCGACCTACAATACGCGGCCCCTGGTGCCGGAAGTGCTCGTCAAGGGCGACCGTTACGCGGTCATCCGCCCACGGCAGACCTTCGAGGAGATTCTGGGTGCTGAGCGGTTTCCCGACTGGCAGACCGACGACGGCGGCGGAAGAATGGCAGCGGTGAGCGGATGAAGAGCCGGTTTGCGTCCAACTCGACCGAGATCGCAGACAAACACACCGTCCCCACCGGCGTGCCTTACCGCCGCGCCTATATCGCCGTCCTGCTGGAACGGCTGCTGATCGCTTTCTGGCCGTTTCTGACCGCCGCCATGCTTGTCTGCGCCATCGCGCTCAGCGGTGTCACGGCGGCAATCTCGGTCTGGCTGCATCTTCCGATTCTTCTCGGCTCCGCCGCGTTGCTGATCTGGTCCATCCATACCGGCGTCCGGCGTTTCACGCCGCCAGTGCGCGGTCAGGTGCTGCACCATCTGGAGCGCAGTAACCGTCTTGAACATCGTCCGCTGGTCGCCTTGCAGGATGACCTTGCCAGTGGCGAAGGCGGCGAAAGCAGCGCCTTGTGGAACCTGCACAAGAAGCGTATGGCCGCGGCGGTGCAGGGATTGGACGCTGGCGGGCCCGAAGCGCGCCTGGCCGGGCGCGACCGGTTCGCCCTTCGCGTTATGGCCGGCATTTCACTGGCCGCTGTGATAATGGCCGTGGGTGCGCGCGGCGGGGAAAACCTGCGCACCTTTTTACAGCCGGACTTTTCCAGCAAAACCGACGTAACCGCCGCGCCGGTCACCTTAGATGCCTGGATCACGCCGCCGGACTATACCGGGGCGGCGCCGATCTTCCTGACCGGGGTGGACCCGAACGAGTCCCCGGAAACAATTGCCGCGACAGCGGGACAGGCCAAGCAGGTCGCCGTGCCGCATGGATCGACGCTGGTGGCGCAGGTCGGCGGCGTCGAGGCCGCACCCAGCCTTAATGGCCTGGCCGGGCGCGATCCGGAGGTTTTCGAGAATATCACGCAGGGCAGCTTCCGGACCGAGATAGAGGTCAGCGCCTCCGGCCTTCTGACAGTTACCTTGCAGGAGCGCGAACTGGCGCGCTGGGACGTGACGGTGACGCCCGATACCCCGCCGGAGGTGACCCTGAGCGAAGTCGATCTGGGTCAGACCCAACGCGGGTCCAAGGAAATGGTCTACACCGCGCGGGATGATTACGGTGTGATGGAACTGAGCCTGGAGATCCGCCGGACGGCGGAACCGGCCCAGGACGGCGACACGGTGATTTCCGTTCCGCTGCCGGCTGGCGGCGGGCCGCGCGCCGGCGACCTCTCCGGCAGTCATTTCCTGAATCAGATGGAACATATCTGGGCGGGCGAAACCGTCTGGGCGGATCTGGTCGCGGTGGACGCCATCGGTCAGACCGGCCGCAGCCCGACCCTGGAGATCGTGTTGCCGGAGCGGGAGTTCCGTCATCCGATGGCGCAACTGATTATCGCCGAGCGTAAACGGCTGGGTCTGGAAGGGTTGGACGCCGCCCCGTCGGTCGCCGGCGGGCTGCGCGAGCTGGCCGGCAGGCGGGATCTGTATGGCGGCGACGTGGTGGTGTTCCTGGGACTTGGGATCACCGCGCGCCGGCTTACCTCCGATCCGACGGAGAAGAAGCTGGAAGAAGCCCTGGACCTGCTGTGGGATCTGGCGCTGCGGTTGGAAGACGGCGCCCTGTCGATTGCCGAGAAGGAGTTGCGGCAGGCGGAGCAGGCCCTGATGGACGCGCTGGCCCGGAATGCCGACGCCGCCGAAATCGACCGCCTGATGCGGGAACTTCAGCAAGCGATGGATCAGTATCTGCAAGCGTTGATCCAGAATGCGCAGGAGCAGTTGGACCGCGGCGAGATCGAGGAGATGCCGATCGACGAGAGCGACCGGATGCTGGCGCAGCAGGACATCAACGAGGTCATGGAGCGTATTCGCGAAATGCTCCAGAACGGCATGCGGGATGCCGCCCGCCGGATGCTGGAGCAGTTGCAGCGGATGATGGAAAACCTGCAGGTCGGTATGCAACAGCGCCCTTCGCCCCAAGGCATGGAAGCGCTGGAAATGCTGGAAGGTCTGCAGGAGTTGATGAGCGGCCAGCGCGAGCTGCTGGACCGGACCTATGACAACGCGCGCGAGCAGAACATGCAGCGCGGCAATCAACGCGGCCAGCAGCGGCAGGGTCAGCAAGGCCAGCGGGGACAATCCGGGCAGCGCGGACAGGGCCAGATGCCCGCCGATGCGGCCTTGCAGGAGGCGCTGCGGCGGCAGCTCGGCGATCTGATGCAGCGTTACGGCGAGATGATGGGGGACATCCCCAGCCCGTTCGGGCGCGCGGAAGGCGAGATGCGGAACTCTACCGAAGCGCTGCAACAGGGCCAGTCGGGCGCGGCGGTGGGCCCGCAGGGACGCGCATTGGACCAGTTGCAGGAAGCCGCCCGGCAGGCGCAGCAGCAGTTCATGGAGCGGTTCGGGAACGAGATGGGCCAGGGGCAGCAGGCGTTGGGTCAGGGTCCGAATACCGGCCAGCAGGACCCGTTCGGGCGCGCGCCCAGCGACGCCACGCCGGGCCGGGCCGAAGGGGATGTCACCATCCCCGATGTGGGCGATCTGCAGCGGGCCCGGGAAATCCGCGACGAACTGCGCCGCCGGGCGGGGCAGCGGACGCGCCCGGAACAGGAACTGGACTACATCGAACGGCTTCTGAAGCATTTCGAATAGCTTTCAGGCGTTTTCGGAGTTCCCGAAACCCTCGACCCCTACATCTAAAAGACCTGTCTGCGGGCGTGAAAATCGGGCGCACCCCGCTTCAAGTCGCCGGTTTAAAACGCCGGGCTTTTACGAAACATGTTTCTGAAAGATGCAGCGTCCGCCGGATTTGAGGTGGTTCCTCCTGCAGCGTGCAACCGGCCTGTCGACCGTAAGTCGATCTACTGATCGTTCTCGATCTGTGCGGCTTCTTCTTCGGTCTTGAAGGTGATCGAGATGTTCGTCGCCCCGCGCGGCGGGTCGTCGAATTCCGTGAGATACGGAACGCTTTCCCCGGGGAAGGCCTCCACTTTGTCGGCATTGAAGATCCAGACTTCCAGTTCCAGGCCCGATGCGTCCAACAGGCTGGCGGCCATCCTTGGGATCGTAATCGTTTCGTCGGTGCTGTTGTCGATGGTGCCTTTGATCACCAGGCGGCGGCTGTCATCTTCGATAATCGCTTCGGCTTGAGGTTTGGAGATATCGAGGCCGTGCCCAAGCAGGTCGACGGGGAAGCCGACCCAACTGAAAATCTTATTGGCCGGCAGGTAGGCCGTCACAATATCCACCCGGAACACGAACGCGGTGAGACTTCCAAGGGTGACGAAAACCAGAAGGACGATCCAGGCCATAAGCGGCGACCGCCGCTTGGTGGGCACCGTGCGGCGGGGGACGAAATCCTCCTCACGCGGCAAGGGCGGCGGTTCCGT
>JANQIT010000086.1 GCA_028282025.1 Hwanghaeella sp.
GCCGGGATTTCCCGATCAGCCCGACGGCGTTGCCGGCGGCCGCGGTGGCGTGGGTGGTGACGGCGGTAGTGGCGGCGCAGGCGGCGACGGCGGCGCAGGCGGCGGGGCGGTGGCGTTTGAGGCCCGCGGTCTGCTGCGGGTTTTCGACTCGGTCATCTCAGCCGAAGGCGAACGAGGGAAAGCCGGGACAATCGCTTCGAACACAAGGGATGGCGGGTCGAGCGGCTTCAGGGTTCGGGTTACCGATGAGGACGGAGAGGCCGGAGGCGCCGGCGGCAGAGGCGGCGATGGCGGTCTTGGCGGCGATGGCGGAAACGGCGCAGGCGGCGCGGGCGGCACGGTTAAGCTCTCCGCCTCCGTGCTGGAAATCGATCCGGACGCCGCAAGACGGACGGAGGTTTCCACATTGGCCGGAAACCCCGGCGGCCTCCGCGCTGGCGCCGGCGGACGGGGGCGTTTTCTTGTGGAATCGAACACTGGCGTAAACCTGAACAACGTTGTTCAGACCTTTACCAGGACCGAAACCTTTACCGGTCCGCGAGACGTCAATCCTTTCATTCTGGGTGACGTCGAAACGCCGTTCATGCTGCTGCAGGAATTGTCCAGCCCGAACGCTGAGGTCGGTTTGGCCGGGTTCCTTACCGACACGGATGCGAATGATCTGCGGTCTCGCGGCTTCCTTCCCGAATTGCCGGCCGGTGCTTTGGGCGCGCTGATGCGCCTGGATAGCGGTTTCGGCGGCGGCGACTTTACCGGGTTCGATGTGTTGTTGTTCGTAAACCTGATGGACGAGGTCGCGACCGGCGCGGGACTGGGTGTCGATCCGCTCTCGGGCGGTACCGGCTTCCTGAATGACCTGCCGTCGGACATGGCCGCGCTCTCGGTCTTCGCGACCTTGATCCCGGAAAACGGCACCACTTTCAGCGTCGCTTTCGATGGCTTCGGGATATTCGACACGGAACTCAGCCGGGGGGAGACGCAGTTCATTCTCTCCGACATCACGGCTGTTCCCCTGCCGGCCAGCCTCCCCCTCCTTGGAATGGCGATCGCCGGACTGGTCATCATGCGGCGGCGGCGCAAGTAGGGTCGCAGATTCGATCCCGGCGCGATCCAGCGGTTCTGGGTCGCGCCGGACGCCGACTGCCGAAAGACCGCCGATTTCAGCTCTTCAGTCGGGTGTTTACAGAACCCGGTTCTCGCGTGCTTCCTGAACCCCGGCGCGGGCCAGTGCGTCGGCGCGTTCGTTTTCCGGGTGCCCCGCATGGCCTTTCACCCAGTGCCATTCCACATCGTGGGGGGCCGCCGCCTTTTCCAGCCGTTGCCACAGTTCGGCGTTCTTCACCGGTTTCTTGCTGGCGGTTTTCCAGCCGTTGCGCCGCCACCCGTGGATCCATTTGGTGATGCCGTCGCGCACATAGACGCTGTCGGTGGTGATCGAAACGGCCATCGGGCGTTTCAGGGCCTCCAGGGCCATGATCGCCGCCATCAGTTCCATACGGTTGTTGGTGGTCGCCGCTTCGCCGCCGTTGAGTTCCTTTTCATTGCCGCGCCAACGCATCACCGCGCCCCAGCCGCCCGGGCCCGGATTGCCGGAGCAGGCGCCGTCGGTGAAGACCTCCACCCTTTCGGAACCGTTCGATCCTTCAGGCATGCATGGTCCCCCGGTCCAGGCCATAGGCCGTTACATCGCGCACGGACTGATGGAATCCCAGGATCGCGGCGTATTCCAGCGGATCCTTCGGCTTCACCAGTGCGCCTTCCGGGTGATTCAGCCAGTCGAACAGGCGGGTCAGCAGAAAGCGCACCGCCGACCCGCGGGCCAGGACCGGCAGGGCGTCCAACTCGGCCTGCGACAACGGGCGCACCTTGCTGTAGGCGGACAGAAGCAGGCGGGCCTTGGTGACGTTGAAGCTGCGGTCGCGCTCGAAACACCAGGCGTTCATGCAGACGGCCAGGTCATAGACCAGCGCGTCGTTGCAAGCGAAATAGAAGTCGATGAAGCCGGACAGCTTCTCGCCGATGAAAAACACATTATCGGGAAAAAGATCCGCATGGCAGACGCCGGACGGCAGGTCGGTCGGCCAATTCGCTTCCAGAAAATCCAATTCCGCCGCGACCAGGGGGCCCAGATTCGCCCGCACCTCTGCACAGCGCGCCCTGCAGAGTTCGAACAGAGGCCGCCAACTGGAAAGCGACAGGCTGTTCGCCCGGGTCGTCGCATAGTCCTGTCCGGCCAGGTGAAAGCGCGCCAGCGCGGCGCCCAGTTCGGAACAATGAAACGGTTTGATCTTCCGCGGCCACATGCCCTCCAGGAAACTGGTCAGCGCCGCCGGGCGGTTGCACAGGGTGCGCAGGGCCTCTCCGTCGCGGGCCGCTATGGGCAGCGGGCACAGGATCCCCTTCTTCGCCAGATGTTCCATCAGGCCCAGAAAGAAAGGCAGGTCCTCCGGGCTGACGCGTTTTTCGTAGAGCGTCAGGATGAAGGCGTCTTTGTCGGTGTGGAGCAGGTAGTTCGAATTTTCCACACCTTCTGCAATACCCTTGCAGGAGATCACTTCGCCGATGTCGTACTGGGCGATGAAATCGATAAGATCGTCGTCGGAGACTTCCGTGTAAACTGCCATGGCGTCGGGGTTTCTAGGCGACCAGGATGCGCGGCAATTTGAACTCCACGTCTTCCTGTGCGGTCACGACTTCCTCGACAGCGACCATGTAGCGGTCGCGGCAGGCGGCGATGACCTCTTCCACCAAAATTTCCGGGGCTGATGCGCCGGCCGTGATGCCCACCGTGGCCGCCCCGGTCAGAAAATCCCAGTCGATATCCGCGGCGCGTTGGATCAGGACCGCCTTTTCGCAGCCCGATTGCTTCGCCACATCGACCAGCCTGCGGGAGTTGGAGGAGTTCGGCGCGCCGATCACCAAGACAGCGTCCGACCGTCGGGCGATCTCCTTCGCCGCGGCCTGGCGATTCGTGGTGGCGTAACAGATATCCTCTTTTTTCGGGCTGTGAATGTCCGGATATTTACGGGTCAGCGCCGCCAGAATGTCCCGGGTTTCATCCACCGACAGCGTGGTCTGGGTGGCGTGGGCGACGGGCGTGTCCGCCGGTATCGACAAGCCTTCGACATCCTTCACGGTTTCGACCAGGGTCATCGCGCCGTCCGGCAATTGACCCATGGTTCCGATGACTTCCGGATGCCCCGCGTGACCGATCAGAAAAACGTGCCGGCCTTCGCGGTGATGCCGTTCGGCTTCGCGATGCACCTTGGAGACCAGCGGGCAGGTCGCATCGACATAGATCATCTCGCGGCGCTCGGCCTCCGCCGGGACCGACTTGGGCACGCCGTGGGCGGAAAACACCACGGGCCTGTCGCCCGGCGCTTCGTCCAGTTCGTCGACGAAGATCGCCCCCTTCGCTTCCAGCGATTCCACGACGTATTTGTTATGCACGATCTCGTGCCGCACATAGACCGGCGCGCCGTACCGTTCCAGCGCCTTCTCGACGATCAGAATCGCCCGGTCGACCCCGGCGCAGAAGCCGCGCGGGCCGGCAAGTAGAATGGTCAGGTTCGGCAACTGTGTCACGGCACAACCCTTGTCGCTTATCCCGGTCAACGATACCGCAGCGGCGCCCGCCTTGTCGTCTTTCCCGTCACTCTTTAGACTGCGGCCAAATCCATGACAACTGCCCGATGCGGTCACCGGCTTCCCGCGGAGACCGTACGTTTCGGAGGAGATTGCTCTGTGAGCACCCCGACCATCGCCGCCAAGCAACCGTTTCCAATCGAAGTCGAGGAAGGCAAGTCGTACTTCTGGTGCTCTTGCGGAAAGTCCGGCGCGCAGCCGTTCTGCGATGGATCGCACCAGGGGTCGGATTTTACGCCCGTCAAGTACAAAGCGGAAAAGACCCGAACGGTCTTCTTCTGCGGTTGTAAGATCACTGACAAAATGCCGCTGTGCGACGGCGCCCATACGCGGCTTTAGGTGGAGTTTACTTGCGTGTTCAGACCGTTTCGCGCCGTTCTCGGCGCCGCCGTCCTCTGTCTTACGCTCGCGGCCTGCGCCGGAGGGCCGGTGGTGATCACCTGTCCGGAAGTCCGGGTTCTTTCCGAGCTTGGCAATCTGACCCGGTTCAAGCCGGGCGACGGGCGGGATATCACCGATGTGGTGATGGAAGCGCAGTTCGAGGAAGTGCGCGGTGAATGCTCGGTGGACGATGACGAGGTGGAGATGGCGATTCTGGTCATCCTGTCCGCCCGGCGCGGACCCGCCTCCCAAGTCAGTTCCGACCGTTTCGCCATGATCGCCGCCGTCACGGACAAGGACAGAAACATCCTCTCCCGCCGGGTTATTCCGGGCGAGGTCGATTTCTCGGGTAACCGCGCCCGGGTGCGGTATCTGGAGCGTCTGAAGATCGATATCCCGAAAACCGAAGAACAGAACGGCGATGACTTTATCGTCTTCGTCGGGTTCGAACTGACCCGCAACGAGGTGGAATTCAACCGCGCCCAGCGTTCGTTCTGACGCGCGAGGCGCGCGCCCGGCAAAGCGGCCTGTTGACATCGGGCGAGGAAGGGGTAGCCTTCGCGGCGTACATATTCGCTCTTTGCAGCCCGTGGGAGAGTCCGGTTCAGTCCGGCGCCGAAGGAGCAATCGCCTCGAAATCTCTCAGGCACACGGACCGCGGGTGAAGGGCACTCTGGAAAGTAGCGCGTGGGCCGCCGGGCGACCGGTCCGGCTCACGGCTCACCGACGGGGTAAGCCGTTGCCGGTGCATGGCGGCGGTCACACTCTCAGGTCCGAAGACAGAGGAGGCAACCCGTACCGTCGAGCTTTCGGCGGCCCGTGTTGAGACTCTGTTGAGGACGATTGCCTGTGAGCGCCGATACCGCCGAGACCACTGAAACAACCACACTTCTGAAAACCCCGCTGCATGCCCTGCATCGGCGTCTGGGGGCGAAAATGGCCGGTTTCGCCGGCTATGACATGCCGATCCAGTATCCGTTGGGCATCCTGAAGGAACATCTGCACACCCGCAGCGCGGCGGGCCTGTTCGATGTGTCGCATATGGGGCAGGCCTGGCTGACCGGGGGCGATCCCGCCGCGGCGCTGGAAACGCTGGTCCCCGGCGAGCTGCAGGCCCTGCCGCCGGGCCGCCAGCGCTATACCCAATTCCTAAACGAGAACGGCGGCATCCTGGACGACCTGATGGTCACCCGGGCAGGCGATCCGTTGGACCATGATGGTTTGTTCCTGGTGGTCAACGCGGCCTGTAAGGAACAGGATTTCAACCATATCGAAAGCCGTCTCGCGGGCAGTGCGACGCTGGAGCGGATTACCGACCGGGCGTTGATCGCCCTGCAAGGGCCGCAGGCTGCCGCCGTTCTGTCGACCCTGGCCGAGCCGGTCGGCACAATGCCCTTCATGTCGATGACGCGCATCGCGCTGGCGGATATCGACTGTCTGGTCAGCCGGTCCGGCTATACCGGCGAGGACGGGTATGAGATTTCCTGTCCGGCGGATGCCGCGGAGGCGCTGGCCGATATGCTGTTGGCGCATGAGGCGGTCGAACCGATCGGGTTGGGCGCGCGGGATAGTCTGCGGCTGGAATCCGGACTGTGTCTCTATGGCCATGATATCGACGAGACGACGACCCCGGTCGAAGGCGGCTTGCTCTGGTCCATCGGCAAGCGCCGCCGGGCCGAAGGCGGCTTTCCCGGCGCCGCACAGGTGCAGGCGCAGATCGCCGGCGGCGTTTCCCGCAAGCGTGTCGGCATCCGGCCCGAAGGCCGCGCGCCGGCCCGCGAGGGTGTCGAAATCCTATCCGCCGACGGCGAGAAAATCGGCGTCATTACAAGCGGCGGGTTCGGACCGACGGTCGGCGGCCCGGTGGCCATGGGCTATGTGGCGACCGCCCATGCGGCGGCGGATACGCCCGTCAGCTTGCTGATCCGGGGCAAGGCGATGCCGGCGACGGTCTGCAAGCTGCCTTTCATCGAACAGCGGTACTACCGCGGCTGAAACAAAAGAAATCTGGGGAGTATGTGCAGATGAGCGACGTGAAGTTCAGTGAAGAGCATGAGTGGGTGACGGTCGATGGCGATGTCGCAACGGTCGGGATTACCGCCTTCGCCCAGGAACAGTTGGGCGATGTGGTGTTCGTCGAACTGCCGGAGGTCGGCGGACAGGTCAGCCAGGGCGGCGACGCCGGGGTGGTCGAATCGGTGAAAGCGGCCAGCGAGGTCTTTACCCCGCTGTCCGGCGAAATCGTCGAGGTGAACGAGGAACTGGAAAACGCGCCGGAACTGGTGAACAGCGACCCGGAAGGCGACGGCTGGTTCTTCAAGATCCGTATGGACGATACGTCCGAGCTGGACGATCTGATGGATGCGAAAGCGTATAAGAAGTTCTGCGAAGAACACGGCTGATCGCCCGCGAAGCAGACGGATTCGAGTCGAGTATGGAAGAGGGTGGTAGTCATGGTGCGTGAAACGCTCGCGAGTTTGGAGCAGAAGGACGATTTCGTCCGCCGTCACATCGGACCGGGGCCGGAAGACCGGACCCGGATGCTGGCCGATATGGGCCTTTCGTCCATTGCTGAACTGATGGACAAGGTTGTTCCGAAGAGCATCTACGAAGACGCGCCGCTGGGGGTGGGCGACGGCTGTACAGAGGTCGAGGTGCTGACCCGCCTGCGCACGCTTGCCGGTAGGAACAAGGTCTACCGATCCTTTATCGGGGCCGGGTATTACGGCACCCATCTGCCGCCGGTCATTCTGCGCAACCTGCTTGAGAATCCGGGCTGGTATACGGCCTACACCCCCTATCAGCCAGAAGTCTCGCAAGGCCGGTTGGAGGCGTTGATCAACTTCCAGACCATGATCGCCGACCTGACCGGCATGGCGTTCGCGAACGCCTCGCTGCTGGACGAAGCAACCGCGGCGGCGGAGGCGATGACATTCGCCAAGCGCGCCGGCAAGTCGAAGAGCATGACTTTCTTCGTGGCCGACGATTGCCACCCGCAAACCATCGACGTCATCCGCACCCGGGCGGCGGCGTTGGGTTACTCGGTGGTCGTGGGCGATCCGGACACGGCACTCGGCGGGTTGGACGCCTTCGGCGCGCTGCTGCAATATCCCGCGACCGACGGTCGGGTCCGGGATATCGAACCGCTGATCGAGAAGATCCACGCCGCGGGCGCGATGGCCATGGTCTCCAGCGATCTTCTCGCCCTGTGCCTGCTGAAGCCGCCCGGCGAACTGGGCGCGGATGTCGTTGTGGGGTCCAGTCAGCGCTTCGGCGTGCCGATGGGCTATGGCGGGCCGCATGCGGCCTTCTTCGCCACCTCCGACAAGTACAAGCGCGCCATCCCGGGCCGCCTGGTGGGCGTCTCGGTGGACAGCCGGGGCCGCGCCGCCTATCGGCTGGCGCTACAGACCCGAGAACAGCATATCCGCCGCGAGAAGGCGACCAGCAACATCTGCACCGCGCAGGTTCTGCTGGCGGTGATTGCCGGAATGTACGCCGTCTATCACGGTCCGGAAGGGCTGAAGACCATCGCCACCCGCGTTCACCGCTATACGACGATACTGGCGGCGGGGCTGACGCAGCGCGGCGTCGGGGTGGAGACCGGCGCTTTCTTCGACACGCTGACCGTGCTGACTGGGGAGCGGACCCAGGCGATTGCCGACGCCGCCGTTGCGGCCGGTATGAATCTGCGCCTGCTGGGGCCGGACCGGCTGGGCGTCTCTCTGGACGAAACGACGACGCGGGCGGATTTGCTGGCGCTGCTGGCGCTGTTCGGGGACGGACCGGCGGATATCGACGCCCTGGACGGGGCGGCTGAAAGCGCGATTCCGGACAGGCTGCGCCGGACCTCCGGTTATCTCAGCCACCCGGTCTTCAACAGCTATCGGTCCGAAACCGAGATGCTGCGCTATATGCGCGCCCTGATGGACAAGGATCTGGCCCTGGACAAGGCGATGATCCCGCTGGGCTCCTGCACCATGAAGTTGAATGCGACGGCCGAGATGATTCCGATCACCTGGCCCGAATTCGCCAACATGCATCCCTTCGCGCCGAAGGATCAGGCCGCCGGATATCTGGAGATGATCCGCGATCTGGAAGACAAGCTTGTGAAGATCACCGGCTATGCAGCGGTTTCGCTGCAGCCCAATGCGGGATCGCAGGGCGAATATGCCGGCCTGTTGGTGATCGACGCCTACCACCGCGCGCGCGGTGAGGGGCACCGGAACGTCTGCCTGATTCCGGGGTCGGCGCATGGCACAAACCCGGCCTCGGCCCAGATGGCGGGCATGCAGGTGGTTGTCGTCGGTTGCGACGAAGACGGCAACATCGACATGGCGGACCTGCGGGCCAAGGCGGAAAAGCACAGCGAGGCGCTGGCCGCCCTGATGGTCACCTATCCCTCGACCCATGGCGTCTTCGAGGAGACGATCCAGGAGATTTGCCAAATCGTTCACGACCATGGCGGTCAGGTCTATCTGGACGGCGCGAACCTCAACGCGATGGTCGGGGTCTGCTATCCGGGCAAGTTCGGGGCGGATGTTTCGCACCTCAATCTGCACAAGACATTCTGCATCCCGCATGGCGGCGGCGGCCCGGGCGTCGGCCCCATCGGGGTCGGCGCGCATCTGGCGCCCTTCCTGCCGGGCCATGCGGAAATCGACGACGGCGATCAGCGTATCGGGCCGGTCAGCGCCGCCCCCTATGGCAGCGCCGCGATCCTGCCGATCAGTTGGGCCTATATCGAAATGATGGGCGACAATGGGCTGCGGCAGGCGACGGAGGCGGCGACCCTGAACGCCAACTATATCGCCCACCGGCTGAAAGACGCCTTCCCGGTTCTCTATACCGGGCCGACCGGCATGGTCGCGCATGAATGCATCGTCGATATCCGACCCTATGCGGACTCCGCCGATGTTTCGAACGAGGATGTGGCCAAGCGGCTGATCGACTACGGCTTCCACGCGCCGACCATGTCCTGGCCGGTGGCCGGCACCCTGATGATCGAGCCGACCGAAAGCGAATCCAAAGCCGAGTTGGACCGATTCTGCGACGCCATGATCGCCATCCGGGGTGAAATCGCCGCGGTGGAGCGCGGGGACGCGGACAGGGAGGACAATGTGCTGCACAACGCGCCGCACACGGTTGACGATCTGGCGGATGCGCCCTGGAACCATCCCTACAGCCCAGAGGAAGCCGTCTTCCCGGTGCCGGGGTTGCGGACCCGCAAATACTGGTCCCCGGTAAACAGGGTGGACA
This sequence comes from Hwanghaeella sp., assembly GCA_028282025.1. Classification (GTDB taxonomy): domain Bacteria; phylum Pseudomonadota; class Alphaproteobacteria; order UBA8366; family Aestuariispiraceae; genus Hwanghaeella. The sequence continues at coordinate 9,286 of JANQIT010000086.1, forward strand.
ATGTCTGGGGCGACCGGAACCTGAGCTGTTCCTGCCCGCCGTTGGAAGCCTATATGGAGGCCGCCGAGTAGCGGGCGGGGTGGGCCGCGCTACATCGCGCGGTCCAACCCCATCTGCCAGAAGCCGATTTCCAGGCGCGTCGCCTCGCGGAAGGTTTTCGTGTGACGCGCCAGATCGGCATCGGACAGCCCCGCGCCCGCCTTGGTCAGATAGGCCGCCGCGGCGTCGGCCACCGCGACATACTCGTCGCTGGAATACATCTCTATCCAGCTTCGATACGGATTGCCTTCCAGCACCGTGAAGTTCTGCGCCTGAATCCAGCGCGCCACCTCCGCATAGCCGATCACGCAGGGCGACAGGGCGACATGCAGATCGACGAGCGATCCCGCCATGCCGCGCTCCAGGACATAGCGCGTATAGGCCATGGTCGCCGTTGCTTCCTCAAGGGACTCCAAATCCTCCCTGGCAATCCCCCAGTCCGCGCAATAGGAGACATGCAGCTCCAGTTCGTCGTCCAGGATCGCGCCCAGGCCGGCCTTGGCGTGCTGCATGTCCTCCAGCGTTTCCGCCTTGTAGATCGCCAGCGCATAGGCGCGGGCGAAATGGATCAGGAACAGATAGTCCTGCTTCAGGTAGTGCTGGAAACACGCCTTCGGCAGGTCGCCCGCCGCAAGTTGGCGGACAAAGTCGTGCTGAACATAGGCGTCCCAGTCGGCCCGGCAGGCGGCTTTCAGTTTATTGAACATCGGTCATCTACTCCGCCGGCAGTTCCACCGCATAGGTTTCAAGTGCCGGGCTGGACCCGATCATGCCTGCCTCGGTCAGGAAATCGGCGAAGGTTGCGTACCGGGCCTTGTCCAGTGCGCCCGGGCGCAGGGCGAACCGGGGCAGCGTGTCGCGCCAGGCGCGCTTGTTCAACTCATCATCCAGTTTCGGATCGGTCGATTTGAAAATCTCCCAACTTTCCTGCGGATGGTTGATCACGTAGCTGGTCGCGGCCTCCACCGCGTCGATGAATTTGCGGTAGGCGGGATTGTTCTCGGTCCCGGCTTTGGCGACGACAATCAGTTCGTCGTAGTTCGGCACCCCTTCCTCCTCGACATAGAAGGCGCGGCCCGGCCGTTCGACGATATCCATCTGGTTCAGTTCGAAATTCCGGAACGCGCCGATCACGGCGTCAACCTGACCGGAGATCAGAGAGGGCGAGAGCGAGAAATTCACGTTCACCAGTTCGACATCCTCAATCGAAAGCCCGTGATGCTGCAGCATCGTGCCCAGCAGCACATCTTCGAAACCGCCGACGGAAAAGCCGACTTTCTTGCCTTTCAGATCCGATATCGAGTGGATCGGCCCGTCTTCCAGCACGACCAGCGAATTCAGGGGCGTCGCCACCAGCGTGGCGATCCGCACCAGCGGCAAGCCTTCGGCGACCTGGACATGAAGCTGAGGCTGGTAGGAGACCGCCAGGTCCGCCTGTCCGGCAGCGACCAGTTTGGGCGGTGCGCTGGGATCGGCGGGTTCGACCATTTCAACCTCCAGCCCGGCGGCCTCGAAAAAACCCTTCTCCTGGGCGACGATCAGCGGTCCGTGGTCCGGGTTGATGAACCAGTCCAACAGCACGGTGATTTTTTCCTGCGCCTGTGCATTGGCGGTCGTCAGGATCAGGGTGAAGAGGCCCGCAAAGAAAACACGCATGACTTCCGACTCCTAGTCGTCAAAGGGTGATTGTTCGCGTTGCCACCGCGTCAGGCGGCGAAGCAGCGCATCGACAGTGAAGTAAAGGGCCACCCCGAAGGCGGCCAACAGGAACAGGGCGGCGAACATATAGTCCACCTGCATCCGGGCGTTCGCGTGCAGCATCAGGTATCCCAGCCCGGCGCTGGATCCGACCCATTCGCCGACGACCGCGCCGATGGGGGCGACCGCAGCGCCGACGCGCAGCCCGCTGCCGAATGCGGGAAGGGCGGCCGGAATGCGGATATGGCGCAGCACGGCGGCCTTGGAGCCGCCCATGGTCCGCGCCAGATCCAGCCAACCGGGCTCGGTACGGCGTAAACCGTCATAGAAGGCGGCAGTCACCGGGAAATAGATGATCAGGATCGCCATCGCGACCTTGGACGCCATGCCATATCCAAGCCACAGGACCAGAACGGGCGCCAGGGCGAAGACGGGTAATGCCTGACTGATCACCAGGACCGGCAGCAGCCAGCGCTTGGCGGGCCGGTAGGATGCGATCAGCATGGCGCTGCCGACGCCCAGTAGCGTGCCGAAGAACAGCCCTAGCAGGATTTCCGCATAGGTGACCCAGGCGTGGCGCATCAGCAGGCCGGGGCGTTCGGCGGCGGACAACGCCACATCGACGGGGGAAGGGAGAATGAAGGCCGGAGCGCCCGACAGCACGACAATCGTCTGCCAGACCAGCAGCAGGCCGATAAAGGTCGCAATCGGGCGCAGCGCCGTCATGCCGCCAAACCTCCCCCCGCCTGCAGTCTTTCCAGCAGGTCAGCATGCAGCGGCCACAGGGCGTCTTCGCCCTCGTCCCTCGGCGCGCGGCCCGGGGGATGGAGCGGTTCTCCCAATCGTGCGGGCGAGCCCGTCAATGTCAGAATGACATCGCCCACCCGCAACGCCTCCATAGGGTCGTGTGTGACCAGCAGGACCGTGCGCCCTTGCAACAGCCGCACGGCGAGACTTTGCAGGCGGCGGCGGGTGATCGCGTCGAGCGCCGAAAACGGCTCGTCCATCAGGACGATAGGCCGGTTCTCGAACAGGGTCCGGGCCAAGGCGGCGCGCTGCCGCATGCCGCCGGACAGGGTGGCGGGCAGGGCCGCCGATTCCTCTGCCAAGCCGACCTCTTCCAGGATCGTCCGGGCGCGGTCGCGGTCCGGGCCGCTGGGCGCGCCGCCCCGCAATCTGGGACCGATCAGGACGTTTTCCAGCACCGTGGCCCAGGGCAGCAGCAGGTCCTGCTGGGCCATATAGGCGATGCGGCCTTCAGGCGGCGCGCCGTCCTCCGCCGCCACGCGCCCCGTCATGTCGCCGCCGTCCGGCACAAGCCCGGCGAGCTGCCGCAGCAGGCTCGATTTTCCGACCCCGCTTGGGCCCAGAAGACAAGTCCATCGACCGGCTGCCAGGGTCAGATCCAGTCCGCCGAACACTTCCTTGCCGGCAAACCGCAAGGCGGCGCCGGTCAGGGTCAGTCCAGGCGCCTGGACCGGGTTGGTCATGAAGCGGTCCACAGGGCGTGGAAATGGTGAACCGGTCCGTGCCCGGTCCCGACGGAAAGGGTGTCCGCCGCCCGGATCGCCGCGTTGAGATAAGTCCGCGCCTGGGCGACAGCCTCCTCCAGCGCCAGCCCGCGCGCCAGATTCGCTGCGATGGAGGATGACAGCGTGCACCCCGTGCCGTGCGTGTTCCTGGTCCGGATGCGGGTTCCTTCGAAACGGGCGATGCCTTGCGGCGTAACCAGCAGGTCAACCAGGCGGTCGCCGTCCATATGGCCGCCTTTCATCAGGACCGCTTGCGCGCCAAGCGCGATAAGGTCGCGCCCGGCGGCGGCCATCTCCTCTGCGTCCCGGGGGGCGGCGCGGTCCAGGAGCACGCCGGCCTCGGGCAGATTGGGGGTCACCAGGGCGGCCATCGGGAGCAGGCGGCCGCGCAAGGCGCCGATGGCGTCGTCGGACAGCAGCT